>JBIRBF010000095.1:0-10088 GCA_044326505.1 Candidatus Nanopelagicales bacterium
CCCTGCAGGGTGGGGGCCTCGGCTTTGTCGTTGCGCCTGCCAGGCGGCTGGTGCCTAGGCGCTCGCCTCGGCCGCCTTGAGCCGCTCGACCAGCTTGGCCTGCTCGACCTGCAGCCCCTCCGGCAGCCGGTCGCCGAACTTCTCGAAGTACTCCTCGGTCAGTTCGCTCTCGGCCAGCCAGGTGACGGGGTCCACCGCGAAGAGCTCGGCGATCTCGCCCTCGGTCAGGTCGAGGCCGTCGATGTCGAGGTCGCCGGGGATCGGCCGGCGACCGATGGCGGTCTCCTCAGCCTCGACGACGCCGTCCACGCGGTCGATGACCCAGGCCAGCACGCGGGAGTTGTCCCCGAAACCGGGCCAGATGAACTTGCCGTCGGCATCCTTGCGGAACCAGTTGACCTGGTAGATCTTGGGCAGCTTGTCGGCCGAGGTCGCCTTGCCGACCTCGAGCCAGTGTCCCCTGTAGTCACCCATGTTGTAGCCGCAGAACGGCAGCATGGCGAACGGGTCGCGGCGCAGGGCGCCGACGGTGCCCTCAGCCGCCGCGGTCTGCTCCGAGGCGATGGTCGCGCCGATGAGCACGCCGTGGTCCCAGGACAGCGCCTCGTTGACCAGCGGCACGTTGGTGGCGCGCCGGCCGCCGAACAGGATCGCCGAGATCGGCACGCCGGCCGGGTCCTCCCAGTTGTCCGCGATCGACGGGCACTGCGAGGCGGGCGCGGTGAATCGGCTGTTGGGGTGCGAGGACGGAACGCCCGACTCTGGCGTCCAGTCGTTGCCCTTCCAGTCGATCAGGTGGTCGGGAGCCTCATCGGTCAGGCCCTCCCACCACACGTCGCCATCATCGGTGAGCGCGACGTTGGTGAAGATGCTGTTGGCGTACAGCGAGCGCACGGCGTTGGCGTTGGTCTTCATGCCCGTGCCCGGCGCGACGCCGAAGAAACCGGCCTCCGGGTTGATGGCGTAGAGCCGGCCGTCGTCGCCGTAGCGCATCCAGGCGATGTCGTCGCCGACGGTCTCGACCTTCCAGCCGGGAACGGCGGGCTCGAGCATGGCGAGGTTGGTCTTTCCGCAGGCCGACGGGAAGGCCGCCGCCAGGTACTTGACGTCGCCGCGCGGCGAGGTGAGCTTGAGGATCAGCATGTGCTCGGCCAGCCAGCCCTCGTCGCGGGCCATGGCCGAGGCGATGCGCAGCGCGAAGCACTTCTTGCCGAGCAGCGCGTTGCCGCCGTAGCCGGAGCCGTAGGACCAGATCTCACGGGTCTCCGGGAAGTGCACGATGTACTTGGTGTCGCTGCACGGCCAGGCGACGTCCTCGATGGCGTTGCCGTCGGCATCCACCAGCGGCATGCCCACCGAGTGCACGGCCGGCACGAAGTCGCCGTCAGTGCCGATCTCGGCCAGGGCGTCAGCGCCCATACGAGTCATGATCTTCATATTGACCACGACGTAGGGAGAGTCGGTGAGCTCGACGCCGAGCTGGCTGATGCGCGATCCGAGCGGGCCCATCGAGAACGGCACCACGTACATGGTGCGCCCGCGCATGCAGCCCTCGAACAGCCCCTCGAGGATACCGCGCATCTCGGCCGGGTCCATCCAGTTGTTGGTCGGGCCGGCGTCGGCCTCCTTCTCGGCACAGATGTAGGTGCGGTCCTCGACACGTGCCACGTCCGACGGGTTGGAGCGGGCCAGGAAGGAGTTGGGGCGCTTCTCCTCGTTGAGGCGAATGAAGGTGCCGCCGTCCACCATGAGCTGGGTCAGTCGGTCCCACTCGGTGTCGGAGCCGTCGCACCAGACGACCTGGTCCGGCTGCGTCTTGGCGGCGACTTCGTTCACCCAGGCGATCAGCTTGGCGTTCTTAGTCGGGGGATTCTCAAGTCCGGGGATGCTCATGGTTGCTCCAATGACGGTCGATGCCCAAGTCAACGCCGCCCCATGCGTTGCGGCATAGGTGTACTGTCCCACAGTGCCATCGGCGTTTTCTCAGCACGTCAGCCGACGCGTTGCACACGTCTCATTGCTCCGCGTCACGGCCGGCGCGCCCGAGTCGCGACGGTGAGCCGGCGAGCGTGGCTGTTGTTCGGCGGACTGGCCGTTCTGTGGGGCCTGCCGTACTTCCTGATCAAGGTGGCATTGGTCGATCTGCAGCCGATGTTCATCGTCGCTGCGCGGCTGGCGCTGGCAGCCGCCGTGCTGGTTCCGGTGGCGCTCCTCACCGGCAAAGAAGCCCGCTCGCTCGCCGGCCGCTGGCGCTGGATCCTGGTGTTCGCGGTCATCGAATTCGTCCTGCCCTTCGGGCTGCTGACCTGGGCCGAGACCCGCGTGACCAGCTCGCTGGCAGGCCTGACGATCGCCGCAGTTCCCACGATCAGCGCTCTGATCGCCGCACAGCTCGGCCTGGCCGACAAACTTGACGTAACCCGAGTCATCGGCCTCGTGCTCGGCGCCCTAGGCGTCGGGGTGCTGCTCGGACTGGACGTCGGCTCGGACTCGGTCCTGGCCGTCCTCGCCCTCCTGGGTGTGGCGGTCGGCTACGCCGTCGGCCCGATCCTGCTGCGCCTCCGGCTGGAGGATGCCCCCGGACCGGCGGTGATGGCCGCGGCCACGACCATCGCTGCGCTGATCTACCTGCCCTGGCTCGCAAGCGCCTGGCCCGCCGGGCAGGTGCGGGCGACGACCTGGTGGGCACTGGCGGCGCTGGGCCTGCTGTGCAGTGCCGCGGCGTTCCTGATCATGTTCGCGCTGGTGGCCGAAGCCGGGCCCACGCGCATGACCGTCGTGACCTACCTGAACCCCGTGGTGGCGGTGGCGCTCGGGGTGTTCGTCCTTGACGAGGCCCTCACGGTCGGCATGCTGGTGGGCTTCCCGCTCATCATCCTGGGCAGCCTATTGGCCACGCGCTCGAACAGGCATCCGGCCAAGACGCTGCGAGTCGGGCTGGAAACCGACAGTATTAGCCCGTGATCACAGAGACGGCCTACTTCACCATCCAGCCAGGCCGGGAGGAAGACTTCGAGCTGGCACTCAACGAAGCCCGACAACTAGTCGAGTCCACCCCCGGCTGCCGTGGGCTGACCGTTCTGCGCGGCGTCGAGCGACCCTCGGTCTACCTGGTCGCAATCGGCTGGAACTCCCTGGACGACCACCTGGTCGGCTTCCGGGAGTCCGACCGCTTCGGCCGCTGGCGGGACCTGCTCGGCCCCTTCTTCGCCGAACCGCCCCAGGTGGAGCACTTCGAGATGACCCAGGCCCGCTTCACACCCAGTTCCTAGGAGCACCCGTGGTGCTCGACCCTTCCCGCGACCTCCGCACGCTCGTGGCGTCCAGGCACCAGCTGCTGGTCGCCGCGGGCCGCGACGAGCGCCGGATACTCGAGGCCGCCCGCGAAGTCGCCACGCCCCTCGGCCTGCCGATCTGGACGTGGACCGTCGCGCGTGGGCTGGCCAAAGAGTCCGGCACAGCGCGGGAGCTGCCCGCACAGCAGGCCGCGCGACCGATGGCGCAGGAGGGGCAGACCGGCACCGCGGATCCGGCCCAGGCCGTGGCCTTCATCGCCCAGGCCCAGCGACCCGGAGTCTTTGTGTTGCTGGACGCAAGTCCCATGCTGGACGACCCGGTGGCCGTGCGCCGGCTCAAGGAGTTGGCCAACGCGCCGATCGCGGGCCGCGCGACCATCCTCACCGGAGTCGGCGACGCGGTGCCCGAGGCGCTGCGACCGGAGGCGGTGCTCTTCCGGCCCCGCCCACCCGACGTCGACGAGCTCGCAGAACTGCTCGACCGCACGGCCGCAGGGCTCGCCGCCAGCGGCATGGCGATCCGCCTGTCGCCCGCTGCCCGGGCGCAGCTGCTCGATTCGTTGCGCGGTCTCACGGCCATCGAGGCGGAGCGGATCATCACCGAGCACACGGTCGCCGACGGCCTCCTCGGCGACTCGGACCTGCCGGCGATCCGCGCGGCAAAGGCTCAGCTGCTCAGCGCCGATTCACCGCTGGACCTGATCCTGGCCGACGTGCCGCTCAGCCGCGTCGGGGGTCTGCCACAGCTGAAGGCCTGGATGGCCGAGCGGGGCCGGGCCCTCGAGCCGGCGGCCCGTCGGTTCGGCGTGCCGTACCCCCGCGGCGTCCTGCTCACCGGAGTGCCAGGCACCGGCAAGTCGTTGATCGCGAAGGCGATCGCGTCGAGCTGGGGCATGGCGCTCGTGGCGCTCGACACCGGCCGGCTGCACGGTTCTCTCGTGGGCGAGTCCGAACAGCGCCTGACCGCCGCGCTGGACGCCATCGAGGCGATGGCGCCGGTGGTGATGTGGATCGACGAGATCGAGAAGGCCGTCGGCGGCTCCGGGGACAACGACGGTGGCGTGGCTGCCCGAGTGCTCGGCGTGCTGCTGCGCTGGCTGCAGGAGCGCCCCGACGGTGTGTTCGTGGTGGCGACCTGCAACGACGTCAGCGCGCTGCCGCCGGAGCTCACCCGCCGAGGACGCTTCGATGAGGTCTTCTTCGTGGACCTGCCCACCGCCGGCGAGCGCGCGGGCGTATTGCAGGCGCAGCTCGCCGCGCGCGGTTGGGACCCGCGCGCCTTCGACCTCGACGCACTGGCCGGCGCCACCGACGGCTTCTCCGGCGCGGAGCTGGAGTCGGTGGTGGTGAGCGGGCTGTACGCGGCCTACGCCGCCGACCGGGCCCTCACGACGCAACTGCTCATGGACGAGGCTGCCGCCACCGTGCCGCTGTCTGTGCTGCGCGCCGAGGACATCGCCGCGCTGCGGGAGTGGTCCCGCGGTCGGGCGATTCGCGCCTGAAGCCCAGGCGCTTACGGATTGCGGGTGCGGTCCATGATCGGAATAGCTGGGCGTGGTGGCTCAGACGAGCAGCACTCCGGCCAAGACGACGAGGACGACCATCAGCGCCAGCAGCCACCACAACCATGCGCGACGGCGGGCGGCGGGCAGGTCATGCTCGTCGTGCGACGTTCCGACCGCAATGGCCTCTTCGACTGCGAGCCACACACCTGACGGCGGCTGGGCGTAGGCCCTGTCGCTGCGGGACTGCCGGCCCAACTCGATTACCTCGCGCAGACTGGTCAGGCGCTCGTGGCACGACGGGCAACTGCGCATGTGGCGGTCGAACACCGCCGTGGGCGGGTCCTCGCCGATGGCCACCTTGGTGAGGTCGCCGGGATCGCAGTGGGCCGCCTCAACGCTCGTCACGACTGGCCACCAATCGCGCGCTCATCCGCTCCAGGCTGCGACCGATCACTGCGGCCACCTCTTCGCCCGGCAGATCAAGCCTCTCGGCGATCTGTGCACGATCGAGGTCCGAACCGATGAGCAGCAGCATCACCGCGCGGTCCGGGTCGCCGAGATCGGTGAGCTCATCGCGCACCACCAACCGATCCATGAGTTGCTCCGCGGCGGCCCGGTCGGGCTGTTCCGCGGCGGCCCGGCGCACTCCACGCCGAGCAGAAGTGACAAGCCCCGTCTTTAGCGAGGCATCGTCGAGGCCGGGGCGCCAGGCATCCGCGAAGGCACGTGCGGTGATCTCCCGGGCCAGCGCCGGGTCGCCCGCTCCGCGCAGCGCCAGGGTGTACACGAGCGCCCCCCACCGTCGGTAGGCCATGAAGAGGTCGGTCCCAGCCTCGGAGCGCGGAGCCGACCCCCGGGGACCAACCGCGGGAGAAGTCGTTGCCATGCGCGAAGTTTCGCATACGTGGGCACCCTCGCTCAGGCAGTCAGGCAGTCGCGGCTTCGCCTCCGCCGCGGTCAGGGTCAGCGCGACTCACCAGCCAGCCCAGCGCGAAGGAGCACACGAACCAGCACAGCATCGCCGCCAGTGGCGACCAGAACGCCACCGGAATGGAGATCAAGAAGCCAGGCACGGGAGTGAGCGACCCCAGCACCTGATAGCGCAACTGGGCACGTGAGGGTTGGTTCAGGTACAGCCGATCCCGGTAGGCCACCAGCATCAGCACGACTTCCAAGGAGCTCAGAATCGCGACAACCAGCGCGAACAGCGCCACCGCCAAGGGATTGCTGGTGTACTCGCCGAGCACGGCCGCCGGGACGGGCAACACCGCGATGAACCCAAGGAACAGCAGCGTGACCCCGATGTACGTCGACGACATGCCGCGCAGGGTCGCCGTGAACCGGTGATTGGCCCGCCAGTAGATCGCCACCCAGAAGAAGGCCACGCCATAAGCGATGAGGTTGGGACCCTTGGCCACCAACCCCTCCCACAGAGCCTGGACGGAGTCCACATCCTCGACCTCGGGCACGCCGATGTCCACGGCCATGAGCGTCACGGCGATGGCGATGACTGCGTCGGAGAAGAAGACCACCCGGTCGAAGCTGTCGCCACTTCCTTCCCGGGGGTACTCGGGGCTACCCATGTGCGCCGTCCGGGACGCTGATCTGCTCGCACAGGATGTCCAGGTGACCGTTGTGCTGGGCGGTTTCCTCGATCATGTGCACCAGCACCCACCGCAGGTTGACTCGGTCGTCGACGCTGCGCGGCCAGGCTGCCGAGTCCGCCAGGCCCATGCCGGCCATGACGGCGTTGGACTGCTCCACCGCCAGGGCGTAGTCGGCCACGATGTCGGCCAATGGGATCTCCGCCACGCGCCAGTCAAAGTCGGGGTCGTCCTTGGTCCAGGCCGGTTGCCAACCGTCCCCGGCGAGCACGCGGCGGAACCAGTAGCGCTCGACCGCAGCCAAGTGGTTGATCACCCCGGCCGGGGTGGTGAGTGACGCGACCAGGCGCAGCTTGGAGCGCTCGTCGCCCAGCGCCGCGACGCGGTGCAGCGCCAGCTCGCGGTGGAAGTCGAGGAAATCGACCAGCACTTGCCGCTCATCCGTGCCGTCGCGCGGGTCCCGTCGTGACATGGCTGCAACCTAGCGGCGTAACGGTGCGTAGTGCGCGACTTCCGGCAGACGCGCATCGCTCACTGTCGGCCAGCACAATGGCTGCGGCCCTTGCCGGCGCTCGGCCAGAACAGTCGCCGGGCGTCTGGCAGGCAGGCGGGCCGACGGGTAGGCGACCGGGAGGAGCGACGATGGACGCGATGTGGGCGGGCCGCTCCCTGGCGCTGTGGCAGGCCTTCACCGACACCTGCGTGGCCGGCACCGGGCGCCGACTGCGAGTGCACGAGCCCCGACGACACTCGCGGATTGCCGCTTGGCCCCTCAGCCAAGTGATCTGGTGCGCCAGCGCGATCGAGGCGCTGGAGCAGGCCGGCGATCCCGCAACCGCCCGGCGCCGGGCGGGGCAGCTGAGCAGAACGCCGCAGCTGCCGATCCGCCCCGACGCCGACGAGCTGTGGACTGCGCTGCAGTGGTACCGCTCAGGCGAGGCCTACCTGGACCACCGGCCGCGCGGCAAGCGCTACTACGACGACAACGCGTGGCTGGGTCTGGCCGCCGCGCAGCAGGCGCTGCTCACCGGGCACCCGCGATGGTGGGCACGAGCCGCCGAGATCGCCCGCTTCGTCGCTGCGGGCCACCTCGAGAGCGGCGGGGTGTACTGGGTGGAGCCCGGTGACACGGTGAACGCCTGCTCGACCGGTTCCGGCGGATTGCTTTTCGCAGCCATCGCGCTGGAGTCACCGTTCTTGACAGCGCAGCAGCGCGAGTCCTGGGCCGCGCGAGCCAGGTCCACCCTCGCGTTCCTCGCCGGACCGCTGCTACGCGACGACGGGCTGGTGGCGGATCATGTCCGGACCGACGGCACGGTCGAGCCGTCCGTCTGGGCGTACAACCAGGGGCTGCTGCTAGCCGTCGCGGACCGGGCCGGCGATGCCGAGACCGCAGCCGCGATCGAGGCGGCCGTCGCCCGCGGGCTTCCCCCCGCGGCGCTGGCCCGCCAGCCGGCGACGTTCGCCTGCATCTGGCTGCGATCGCTGTTGGCGCATCGCGCGTTGGCCGGTTCAGCCGAGGCGCCGGAGGTCGGGGAATACCTGGAACGGGCCTGGGCCCGCGGCCGCGCCGCCGACGGGTTGCTGCGCGGAGTCTCGCGCTACGACGACGGTGTGGTGCTCGACCATGTCTCGGTCGCTGGGCTGGCGGCGGCCTATGCCGCCGGACCGGAGGTCTGGGCCAAACTGCTGTGAACGGCCCGCCATCAAAGGCTCCGTCGCTCGGGAGTTAGGAGGCCGCCTCGTCCGCGACGACCGCAGCGGCAGCGGGGACGCCGCCGATGAAGGTGTCATACCACAGCGCGAGCATCACAAGCAGATAGATCTTGCGCGCATGATCCGCGCTACCGCTCGAGTGCTCGGCGAACAGCTTCTCGATCTCGCCGAGGTCGAAATGGGCGTCGATGTACTCGTTGCCCATGATCTGTTCGCGGAACCACTCCGGGTTCTTCCGCAGCCAGTGCCGGACCGGGGTCGGAAAGCCCAGTTTGGCGCGGTCCTTGGTGGATTCCGGCAGGATCCCGCGGAAGGCCTGGCGCAGGATCCACTTGGTCGTGCCGTCCTTGTACTTCAGGTTCTCCGGCACACGCGCGGAGAGGCCGGCCACGACCATGTCCAGGTAGGGCACCCGCAGCTCCAGCGAGTGCGCCATGGTCATGCGGTCTGCCTTGGCCAGGATGTCGCCGGGCAGCCAGTAGTTCATGTCCACCTGCTGCATGCGGCGTGACTCCGGCTCGGCCTCAAACCCCGGGACGGTGGCGGCGAGCTCGTCGCCAGGGCGCTCGTGCGGCTGGCCGGTGAAGGGCCCGCGCCAGATCCGCCGGATCTCGTCGGGCTTGAAGATGTAGGCGTTGCCGATGTAGCGGTCCGTGAACGGCGTGAGCGCCCGGCGCAGGTAGTTCTTGCCCTTGAAGTCTGGTTCGGAATCGACCAGCGGCGCGATCACGCGGCGCCGGAACCAGCTGGGGCTCTTGGCCACAGGGCGCAGCGATAGCGGCTCCCGGTAGATGGTGTAGCCGCCGAACAGTTCGTCGGCGCCCTCGCCCGACAGCACCACGGTCACGTGCTTGCGCGCCTCCTGCGCCACGAAGTAGAGCGACACCGCCGACGGGTCGGCCACCGGCTCGTCGAAGTACCACGCGACCTTGGGAAGCACGTCCAGGTACTCGTCGATGTCCACGATGATCTCGTGATGGTCGCTGCCGATGCGCTCGGCGACCTCGCGGGCCTCGGCGATCTCGCTGACCTCGTGGAAGCCGATGGTGAAGGTCTTGACCGGGTCGAGGCCCAGCTGCTTGCGCCGCTCCTGGATGAGCGTCACCGTGATACCCGAGTCCACCCCGCCGGACAGGAAGGCGCCTACCGGCACAGCGGCGATCATGTGATGCTCGACGGAGTCGCGCATCACTCGCCGGATCTCGGCGGCCAACTCGTCGGCGTCGGTGATCGTCATGGACTCCGACGCGAAACGGTACGACCAGTACTGCCCCACCTCGAAGGTGCCGGAGGCCAGGTCCACGACGGCGAAGTGCCCGGGACGCAAGCGCGTGATGTCGTTGAAGAACGTCGCGGCCAGTGGGTTGAACTGGAAGGCGAGGTACTGCCGGACGGCCTCGTCGTTGACCGTCGGGGTGTACCGCGGGTCCTCGAGCAGGCTCTTGATCTCAGAGCCGAAGGACATCATCCGCTCGCCGCTCGGGCCCGCCTCGGTGCGGTAATACAGCGGCTTGATGCCGAACTGGTCGCGCGCGAGCACCATCTGGTTGCGTGCGACGTCGTAGATCGCGAAGCCGAACATGCCGCGCAGCTTGTTGAGCATCACCGACAGCGAGTCGCGGCCGTACTGCTCGTACAGGTGGACGATCGTCTCGGTGTCGGTGTGGGTGGCGAACGTGTGACCGAGGGCCTCGAGCTCGACGCGCAGCTCGTGGAAGTTGTAGATCTCGCCGTTGAACACGATGCCGACCGTGCCGTCCTCGTTCCAGATCGGCTGATGCCCCCCAGCCACGTCGATGATCGACAGCCGGCGCATGCCGAACGAGAACGCCGGGGCGGTGAGCCGTCCCTGGTCGTCCGGTCCACGATGGGTGATGACGTCGAGCATCGGCCCGATCACCTCAGCCGTGAAGTCCTCGGCGCCGAACACTCCCGCGATTCCACACATGCGCCAGATTCTAGGTGCG
>JBIRBF010000008.1:0-30181 GCA_044326505.1 Candidatus Nanopelagicales bacterium
GCAGGCCGCCGGATGTGTCGGTGACCAGAGTCCGGGTGTCGGAGATGGTCAGGACCGCGATGTTCAGCGGGTGAAAGGGCAACCGTTCGTCGATGCCGGTCTTCATGGGGTGTCGGTTCCAGGATTATGGGTCTAGGCCGGAGTCGGGACCTGCCCGGCGTCCAGCGGCGCGCCGTCGCGCCAGGCCCGCAGGCGGGCGCCGTGGCGGCCCATCTCCAGCTTGGCGATGGCGCGCTTGTGCACCTCGTCGGGACCGTCGGCGATCCGCAGCGTGCGCAGGCCGGCGTAGAACACGGCCAGCGGCACGTCGTCGCTCACGCCCTCGGCGCCGAAGACCTGGATTGCACGGTCGAGCACCTTGAGCGCCGCATTCGGCGCCGCGACTTTGATCGCGGCGATCTCCTTGCGCGCACCTTTCGCGCCCACGGTGTCGATCATCCACGCCGCCCGCAGGACGAGCATTCGCGCGGCGTCGAGTTCGATGCGGGACTCCGCGATCCACTGCTGGATCACGCCCTGGGAGGCAAGCGGACGACCGAAGGCGACGCGTTCCTGGGCTCGGACGCACATGAGGTCGAGCGCCCGCTCGGCCATCCCGATCGCACGCATACAGTGATGAATCCGCCCCGGTCCGAGCCGAGCCTGCGCGATTGCGAAACCGCTGCCTGGCTCACCGAGCAGATTCGCCACTGGCACGCGGACATCGGTGAACACGACCTCGGCATGGCCGTGCTGATCGTGGTACCCGAACACCGGAAGGGAGCGCACGATCTCGACCCCCTGGGTGTCGGCCGGGACGAGCACCATGGACTGTTGGCGATGCGCCTCGGCGTCGGGGTCGGTCTTGCCCATGACGACCAGGACCTCGCAGCGCGGGTCCATCGCCCCGGTGCTCCACCACTTGCGTCCGTTGACGACGTACTCGTCACCGTCGCGCACGATGGACGCGCAGATGTTGCGCGCATCAGACGACGCCACTGCCGGCTCCGTCATGCAGAAGGCCGAGCGGATGCGCCCCTCGAGCAACGGATCGAGCCATCGCTGCTGCTGCTCCGGCGTGCCAAACATGTGCAGGATCTCCATGTTCCCCGTGTCCGGGGCAGCGCAGTTCATCGCCTCCGGAGCGAGTTCCGGAGACCGCCCCGTCAGCTCGGCGACCGGCGCGTAGTCAGTGACGGAGAGCCCGTGGTCCGGGTAGGGCGCGTCCGGCAGGAAGAGGTTCCACAGTCCAGCGGACCGTGCGGCCGCTTTGAGCTGGCCGACGACCGGCGGGGAGTCCCACGGCCGTCCGGAACCGATCAGTTCGGCGCGCTCGGCCGCGTAGACCGTTTCAGCCGGGTAGACCTGCTCGGCGAGGAAGGCCCGGGTGCGTTCGATGTACTCAGCAGCCCGCGCACTGTGTGCGAAGTCCATACCCCGACCCTGCCACAACGTCTGAGGCAAGAACAGGCGGGTGGGCGAGCCCCACCGTCAGGCGGTCGGAACGGGTCGCTTGAACGGCTCGCGGGAGTCCATCTTCCGTTCAATCGGCCCTTGGTGTCCGAGCCCGGTCGAGACCACGGTCTGGTCCCAAATCAGATGCGTCCAGTCCTTGACCTTGAAGCACACGTTGCCGGACCAGTCGGCCTGCGCGATAACAGCGTTGGACACCGTCTGCCCGACTGGGAAGTTCAGCACCGACGTGTCCGATTCGATCAGGCTAGCGCAGGGAACAATCTTGACGTGGGCCGCCGAGACGGCGTCGGTTGCGGTGACGTTCCCAATCACCGTAGCCCCGGGAATGCCCGCGGCGATCTGCACGACCTTGGCCGGATCCTTGGGATCGAGCCGGTGCCCGCCATTGTTGGCTACCGGACTGCCCGACGGCAGCCTCGAGTCGAAGAGCCGAGTCGGGATCTTGGCGTCGACCTTGTCGGTCTCGACGACCTGGTCCCAGATCAGGTCCGTCTCGCCGCTGCTGAAGACGCAGACAAGACCATTCGCATCGGCCCGCACGGTCGCCAGATTCGCCGTCCGAGCGTTCGCGAAGTTGTTCGTCGAGGCGCCGGGCAGCGGATCGATGCCGGGTGTGCCGTCGACGTCGCACGGGAACACCTGGGTGTGGCCAACCCCCACGGGCGCTTCCACGGAGAGGGTCGCCATGACGGTCTGGTTCGCGGCGCCGGTGTCGATCTCCCTGATGCCTCCCGCCGGCACGCGGCCGCCGGACAGCCGGGTATCAAGCTTCCGGACAGGTGCGTGCGCAAGCAGCGCATCTGGTTGGGCGTAGTTGTTGCTCGACGCCCACATCTGATCCCAGATCAGGTGAGCCCTGCTCGTCACGTGAATGCATAAGTTGCCCCCCGGATCGAGCTTGACAGCGGCGAGCGCGGCCGTTGTGCGGCCCGCGGTGAACTGCGTGCTGGAGGCCAAGGGCCGGGGCGTCCCGCAGGTGTAGACCAGGGCGTTGCCCTTGGCCTGCGGACTTGCCACGGTGAGGTTGCCGATGACGCTTTCGTTGGGTTGGCCGACCAGCATCTTGTAGGTCCCCGCGGCGAGCTGAGTCGAGTAGCCGGGCTTCTCGCTGCCCAGGGACTGATACCGGAAGTACCACTCGCCAGTGAAGTACGACCCGGTGTCCATCCAGCCCATGTCCGCACGAACGCGAGCCGCGCCGCCGGCCTCGATCACCCGGTTGCCGCCGAGGAAGATCTTGGCGTGGCCCTGGTTGCCCTGCGACTGCGCCGGATCGGCGCCAAAGAACTGCACGACGATGTCTCCGGGGCGCAGCTCCGCCTTGGTGACGCGGATGACATTCGTCCCTTCGTAGCCACCTCCCCACATCGAAACCGGCGAACTCGAAGGGACGTAAGCGCCCGTGTATCCGAAGTACGGGAAGAAGTCGTAGCGCACGCCGTTGCGCGCAGCGACCGGAGCGCCGGCTGCTCGGAAAGCGCGGCCGACGAAGCTGGAGCAGTCGAACGCGGACGTCGTCCGGTTGTTGACGTCATAGGGCGCGCCCAACCTGGCGAACCCCCACTTGATGGCGCGCTCCGCCTCATAGGTCGGAGCCAGCGCGACTGCATCGAGACACCATTTGCGCCAGTCGACCTGGCGCGCGAAGGTCGCATTTGCAGCCACAGTGTCGGGGCAGTCCGACGGCGGGCCGCCGAAGTAGTCGCTTGCCTGCGTCGTCGCCAAGCCGGCGGCCACAGGCGCATTGCCACCTGCCGGGTTCGGCCCGGCCGGGGGTGGCGACGACGGGTCTGCGTGGGCCGGTGCTCCGCCCACGACGCCTAGTACCACCGCGAACACGGCAGCCACTGCCAGCAGCGCCCAGCCCCTCAGCCGCCTGCTTTCGCAGGTTCCCGGAAAACTTCCAACGCGCATCGCGCACCCCCAAACGACGACCGCGCAGTGCAGTCGACCGACCACGTCCGACCTCTGGTCGGTTCGCGTATTGGCTGCCTACCCCGTTTGACGGCAACCCATACAGGTGACTTTAGGTAATATGCCCCTCGCGCTGCGCTCCGGAACTCCATAATGGCCCGCTCCGGGTCACTTCGGCCCCAGCAGCAGTGACCGGCCGCTTCGACCTAGACCGGCTACACCGCCCTCGGGCGCCCCAGGATGGCCCGCGAGTCGATCTTGCGCGGCGAGGCGTCCGAGTAGGCCGGAAGCGCCGAAGTCTCGACGGACTGGTCCCAAATCACATGGGCCCAGTCCGTCGCTCGCACGCAGATCTCGCCTTGCGCATCGGCTCTGGCGAGGACGGCGTTCGGCACGGCCTGCCCGGCGGCGAAGTTGCTCGCCGAGGTCACGACGCTGTTCGCGCCCGCGGCGCACGGGAAGACCTTCGTGTGCCCGGGGTTGAGGGAACCGAGCACGGTCAAGTTGCCGATCACACTCGCACCGGGGACCCCGACGCGGATCCGCACGATCTTCCCCGGATCGTTCGGGTCCAGGCGATGGCCGGCGTTGTTCGCGATCGGGCTGCCTGCGGGCAGTCGGGAGTCGAACTGCCGGACGGGCACGTGCGCCGCCACGGCGTCGGTCTCGAGCACCTGATCCCACAAGACGCCCGCGGCCACCGAGGCATAGACGCACACCCGGCCGAATCGGTCGGCGCGCACCACCGCGAGGTTGGCCGATCGCTGGCCAGCGCCGAAGTTGTTGACTGAGGCCATGGGCGCGGCATCGGTCTGCCCGTCACCGTCGGCGTCGCAGGGAAACACTCGGGTGTGACCCGGCTGCTGCGGGTCCACCACCGACAGCGTCGCCAGCACGGTCCGGTCCGGTGCCCCCGTGTCCACCGCCAGCACGCCGCCGGCGGGCAGCCCTCCCGTCGGCCTGGTGTCTGCGCGTCTGAAGGCGGCGTGGGCCGCCAGGGTCGTTCCCATCCACGTCTGGTCCCACAGCAGGTGGGCGCGAGCGGACAGGTAGACGCACAGACTCCCTTCCCCATCGAGTGCCACGGTCGCGAGCGTCGAGCTCGTGCGCCGAGCGGTGAATTGGCTACTCGCCGCCATTGGCAGCGGAGTGCCGCAGGTGAAGAGCCGGGTGTGTCCGTCGCTCACCGGATCGACGACCGTCAGATTGCCGATGACGGTCTGATTGGGCTGACCGACCTTCATCTTGTAGGTCATCCCGCCCGCGAGCATCTTCGACTCGTCGAACTTGGGCCAGCCCCGGGTGTCGTAGCGGAAGTACCACTCGTTCGGCGTGTCGGGGTCGAAGCTCATGCGCCCCAGATCCACGTTGGAGTAGTCCGCCTTGCCGCCAGCCTCGATCAGCCAATCGTTCCCGAGGTACAGCTGAGCATGGCCGGCGTTACCCGCCGATCCAATCGGATCGCCACCGTTGAATTTGATGACGATGTCACCCGGCGCGAGCTCGGCCCGTGAGATTCGCCGAACGTTCGTCCCCAAGTGGCCGCCGCCGATTGAGGTGATCGGCCGGATGGCGCCGGTGTACGAGCCCGTCCAGAGGAAGTAGGGGTAGTAGTCGTACGTGGCGCCGTTGGCAGCTTGGACCTGGGCCCCTGCCGCGCGGTAGGCCCGTCCTACCAGGGTGGCACAGTCGAAGTACCAGTTCTCCCGCTGCGATCCGCCCTGGCTGTACGGCGTTCCGAGGCGGCCGAACGCCCACTTGATGGCCGTTTCAGCCTCATAGCTGACGGCCAGGGCCATGGCATCGGAGCAGATCCGCTGCAACCCATCCTGCCCGAGCCAGGCAGCCAAGCGGGCCCGGGCGTCGGCCACGGAAGGGCAATCGGCCGGCATCCCGAACACCTCAGCGCCCTGCGGCTGTGCAGCGCCTGGGCTCCCGGGCTGATTAGCCCCGGGGACGTCCGGGTCCGGTCCCGGCTCGAAGCCGGGCGGCAGCACCACCGGGGACCCCGGGGCCAGCCCGCCAGAGGCGAGGGGCCCTGGCGCGGGAGCGTCAACCGCGTGTGCGACCGCGGCTCCCGGAAGCGCCAAGACAAGCGCCAGAGCCGCCGCCAGCAGCCCGCGGATCGCTACACTCCAGGCACGAACCATTGACCAGCCCTCTCCCCCCCGCAGCGGCATGCTCCGCGCCGCGCACAACGAGCATCGTGAGGGCGCACGTTCGCCCCGCCCCAGACCCTAGCGCGCCCCCTCACGGGGGCGCGTCGGGGTCAAGGACCCTAGAAGGTCGACGGCCCCCCGGTCATCGGAAACTTGTAGACCCAGTCGTACGGGTAGATGCCGGGCAGGCGGGTGTCGATCGCCCGCGAGGCCTTACCTGCCTGCGGACGGGCGACCTCAGCAACCTGATCCCAGATCACGTGGGTCCACTCGTTGCCCTGGTAGCAGATGTCACCATTGGCGTCCGCCCGCACAATGACTGCATTTGCCACCGTTTGACCACCCACGAAGTTGATCGCAGAGGTGTCCGGCTTGGCGGTTGCCGCACCCTGCGGAATCGGCGTGCACGGGTAGACGACGCCGTGTCCGGGGTTGAGCGGGTCGGTGATGGTCAGATTGCCGATCACAGTCTGCAGCGGCTCCGCCACGTGCAACTTGATCTCGCGTCCTGGCGCGATCCTGTCATTGTTATTGCCCGGCACGGGCCAGGCGTTGCTGGGCAGCCGTGAGTCGTATTGCCGCGTGGGCGCATGCGTGGCCAGGTCGGCTTCGACCACCTGATCCCACAGCAGGTCGGTCTCAGATGTGGAGTAGACGCACACCCTGCCCTGGCCATCGGCGGTGGCGACAGCGAGGTTGGCCGTGTTGACTCCCTCTCGGAAGTTCAGCGTCGACGCCGGCGGCAGGTTCTGACCGCACGTGAACACGCGCAGGTGGCCGTTGGTCGCCGGCTTCACCGCAGTGAGGGTCGCCATCACGGTCTTGCCCGCCCCCGCCACCTCGAAAGCCGTCGTGCTGCCCGGGCCCACCCTCGTGGCTCCGCCCAGACCGACGCGGGTGTCGACCAGCCGGTCCGGCTGATGGCCGCTGATGTCCGCCCCGGCGTAGGTATTGTCCCAGATCACGTGGGCATCCGTGGACGTGACGACACAGATGTTGCCGGCGGCGTCGGTGGGTGACACCGCGAGCACCGGAGTCGCCGCTTGCGCGCCGTACTGAACGTTGGAGGCCAGCGGACGCGGACGGTCGCATGGCCAGACGGTGGCCCAGCCCGGCGTGGTGGCGCCCACCACGGTGAAGTTGCCCACCACGGATTGCCCGGGCGAGGCCACGGGGATCGTCCGCTGGGTGAAGGCCGGCACGTCCTTCCGGTCCGGCGCAACCAACTCGGCCAGCCACGTGCTGCGCTGCATCGCGGGCGCCCAGCGGTAGTACCACTCGTTGCTCAGGTAGCCCGCCCGCGCCGCGGACGTGCTCGGACTCACGTAGTCCACCGCAACCCGGTCGCTGGACTCGATGATCTTGCCGCCGCCGAGGTAGATCTGAGCGTGACCCGCGTTGCCGGCCGAGTTGGCCGGGCCGCTGGTGCCGTTGAACTTGATGATGATGTCGCCGGGAAGCAAGTCCTTGCGCTCGACCCGGATGAGGTTGGAGTCGTGGTAGCCCGGCGCCGGGAAACCCGCGTACGGGGCGTACTTGGTGTAGGCACCCGTCCAACCGAACATGTTGAAGAAGGTGCGGTTCTGGTAGACGCCGTTCTGGTACATGTACGCGCCGGCGGCGGTGAAGGCGCGGCCGACGAAACTCGAGCAGTCGAAGTACCTGGTGGTGCGCAGAGTCGAGTCCTGGCTATAGGGGGTGCCCAGTTTGGAGAACGCGTACTTGATGGCCTTCTGCGCCACCCAGGTCGGGGCCAGCCGAACGGCATCCGCGCAGAGCTCGTTGATGCTCTGATCATCGGTCCAGGACCACTGGTACCACGGCTCATCGGTATAGCCGCTCGAGTCCGGCGGTGCGGTGGGGCACCCGGCAGGCACCGCCTCGGCCTGCGGCTCGACCATCTTGCTCCCCGACGGGGTCGGCTGGTTGCCCCCCTGGTTGACCGTGCTGCGGCGCGGGTCGCGGCCATCGTCGGCGCTTGCCGGCGACACCAGCGCAGCGGCCATGGCCATCCCGACAACTATCGCCGCGACCGCGCGCATGGCAGCGCTGCGCCCGGTCTTCCCCCCAGTTCCGATCCCCCGTCCGGAGACATGCATGACACAACCTTCGTTTCGCGGGCAGTGAAAGAATCTTCCCTGGATATCGACCACCGCGGGGACGGTTTCGAATAATCCACCCGCATGGATCACCGGCGGGGCACCATGGGCTCATGTCTACAGAATCACGCCAACGGGCCGAAGCCGACCTCCGAGCCGTGGCCGAGCAGTACGCAGCGGCCCGCGCCGCCCTCGCCGAGGCCGACGCGGCTGCTCTGGAGGCCGCGTTCCGGGCCAAACAGGCGGGACTGTCGCAGCACGACATCGCTCGCGTCATGGGATCGGATTGGGCCAGCGACCACAACCCGCAGTACCCCCCGACACTGAACCTTCAGCAACCTTCCGAGTAGCACTGGGCACACCCCACCGGCACACCCTTCCGCCCGGGCGCGGGAGCTGATCCGTAACCGCGCATCGCCACTTCGTCAGGGTCTACGCTCGCGCTTATGGAGGTCGTGATTGCCGAGTCGCCGGAGGCTGGTTGCGCGCTAGCCGCCGGGGCCATCGCCGAACTGCTAGGGCAGAAACCGCAGGCCGTGCTGGGCCTGGCCACCGGGAGTACCCCGCTGGGGGTCTATGACGACCTGGTGCGCCGCTACGAACTCGGTGAGGTGTCCTTCGCCGGCGCCCGCGGGTTCGCCCTTGACGAGTACGTCGGCCTGCCAACCGAGCATCCTGAGAGCTACCGAGCGGTCCTGCAGCGCGAGATCGTCGGCCGTGTGGACTTCGCCCCCGGCGCTGTGCAGTCCCCGGACGGCTGGGCGAGCCACCTGCCAGCGGCGTGCGCCGACTACGAGCGCGCCATCGACGACGCCGGCGGCATCGACCTGCAGATCCTCGGCGTGGGGACCGACGGCCACATCGGCTTCAACGAACCGACCTCCTCGCTGGCCTCCCTCACGCGGGTCAAGACTCTCACTAGCGTGACCAGGGCCGACAACGCCCGATTCTTCGGCGACGACGTCGACGCGGTACCGACCCACGTCCTCACCCAAGGCGTCGGCACGATCCGGCGGGCGAGGCACTTGGTGCTCTTGGCCTGGGGCGAGGGCAAGGCCGACGCGGTCGCCGCGACGGTGGAGGGGCCGGTCACCTCACTGGTGCCGTCCTCTGCCCTGCAACTGCACCCGCACGCGACCGTGGTCGTGGACGAAGCGGCGGCCAGCACGCTGCGGCTGGCGGACTACTACCGCTACGTGTACGCCGGCAAACCCGGCTGGCAGGGACTCTGACCCGACCGAGCAGAAGGAGCACCGTGAGTACCGCACTGTCTGACACAGCAAAGCGGCCGCTGCCGCGGACCGCAATCATGGTGGCGATCACAGCTGCCACGCTCGGCATCATCTACGGCTACGACCAATCCAATATCGGCGGCGCCCAGCTGTACTTCCAGCAGGACCTAGGCATCACGACGCAAGCCGTCGAGTCCGTGACTGCAGCCATCGTCATCGGCGAGATCTTGGGCGCGATCTTGGGCGGCGTGATCGCCAACAAGATCGGCCGTAAGAAGTCGATGATCCTGGTCGCCGTCGGCTACATCGCCTTCTGCCTGCTCAGCGCGGCGGCGTGGAACGTCACGTCGCTCTGGGTCGCCCGGGTGGCACTCGGCTTCACGATCGGCATCTCGCTCGTGGCCGTCCCGGTGTTCGTCGCCGAGTCCGTGCCTGCGCGCATCCGCGGCGCGACGCTGGTGATGTACCAGGTCAGCTGCGTAATCGGCATCATCATCGGATTCCTGGTGGCTGCCCTGCTGGCCGACGTCAACAACCAGTTCAACTGGCGCATCATGCTTGGTGTGGCTGCGGTTCCCGCGATCATCCTGCTGCCGTTCCTGCTGCGGCTGCCCGAGACGGCCCGCTGGTACATGCTCAAGGGTCGCCGGGCCGAGGCCAAGAAGTCTTTGGAGGCCACTGACCCGGATGCCGACGTTGACGGCGAGCTGGACGAGATGGCCGCGTCGATCGGCGAGGAGTCCGGCGGAGCGATCGGCGAGATGCTGCGCAAGCCCTACCTGCGGGCCACCATCTTCGTGCTCGGGCTGGGCTTCTTCATCCAAATCACCGGCATCAACGCAACCGTCACCTACGGGCCCAAGATCTTCGGGGCCATGGGCATCGAGTCCGACCAGCAGAAGCTCCTGCTCAACGTCGGTATTCAGTTCATCGCCCTGATCGCCGTCCTCGTCTCGATGCGGACGGTGGACAGGTGGGGCCGACGGCCGATTCTGCTGACCGGCATCGGCATTATGATCTTCGCCCAGCTGCTCATGGTGATCACGTTCGCCACCGTTGAGAACGACCAATACGCCGGGTGGCAGAAGGCCCTCGGCTTTGCCGGCATCGCGCTCATCAACATCGGTTTCGTGTTCGGTTTCGGCGCCCTGGTCTGGGTGTACTCCTCGGAGGCTTTCCCAGCTCGGCTGCGCGCCTACGGTTCCTCGGCCATGCTCACCGCCGACCTGGTGGCCAACTGGATCATCGCCAACTTCTTCCTCTCGGCCATGGAGAAGGTCGGCGGTGCCGCGTCGTTCGGGTTCTTCGCCTTGATGGCCGTGCTCGCCTGGCTGTTCGTGTTCAAGCTGGCTCCGGAAACCAAGGGCCGGGAGCTCGAGGAGATCCGGCATTACTGGGAGAACGGCGGATCGTGGGATGCGCCGAAGTCGAAGGTGGAGGGCTGATCGATGGCACAGGGACTGCGGGCCGGGGTCGACCTCGGCGGAACCAAGATCCAAACGGTGATCGTGGATGACCGCGACATCGTGGTCGGCGAGGAGCGCCGACCCACCCCCACGACCGGCGGTCCGCCGGACATTGCCGACGCCATCGCTGAGTCGGTCCGCGCCGCTGCCGCCGCAGGCGATATCGAGGTCGGCGACATCTCGGCCATCGGCGTCGGAGCGCCCGGGCAGGTCGACTCGGTGGCCGGCACCTTGAGCCAGGCCGGCAACCTGCCCGGCTGGCAGGGCATCTATTCGCTCGGCCCGGAGCTGACCAACCGGCTTGGAGCGCCGGTCGTGCTTGGCAACGACGTGCAGGTGGCGGTGCGGGCAGAGGTGGTGCTCGGCGCCGGTCGCGGCTACGGGTCGCTGCTGGGCGTGTTCTGCGGCACCGGTGTGGGCGGTGGCGTGGTCCTCGACGGCCAACTGTGGAAGGGACGGGGCTCGGCGGGCGAGATCGGCCATGTGGTCGTTGTGGCTGACGGCGCCCCCTGCACGTGCGGCCGGCTCGGCTGCATGGAGGCCTACTCGGGCCGCGCGGCCATGGAGATCGAGGTCCGCCGCCGCGTCGCCGAAGGCGAGAAGACGAAACTGCTGAAGATCATGGCCAAGAAGGGTAAGCCGCGGCTCGCCTCGGGAGTCTGGGCGAAGGCGCTCAAGAAGAAGGACCCGATGGCCGTGGAGCTGATCGACCGGGCGGTACAGATGCTCGCGGTGGGAATCTCCAGCGCTGTCAACCTGCTCGATGTCGAGGCGGTCATCATCGGCGGCGGTCTGGGCCTGCGCCTCGGCCAGCCGTTCGTCGACCGCATCGCCGAGGCCATGCAGCCGCACCTGCTGCTGGCCCTGCACCCGCCGGAAGTGCTCCTGGCCGCGATGGGAGACCTCGGGGGCGCGCTCGGCGCAGCACTCCTGGTCGAGGACCATGCCCCACGGGCGGCCTCAGTGCCCACGCGACCGGTCCAGCACCTCGACCGCGACAAGGACTGACGCGCTAGACCCACTCCCCCGCTCGCATGACGCGCCGGACCAGCAGGTCCTGGTCGAGTACTACCAGGTCGGCCCGCTGACCCGGCGCGATGAGGCCGACCCCGGAGAGCCCCATAGCCGCGGCGGGCGTGGAGCACAGCACCTGAGCGGCCTCGGACAGGTCCAGCCCGCACTGGTGCACGAGCACCCGCAGCGCCCGGTCCATGGTCAAGGTGCTGCCGGCCAAAGCCCCGCCATGGGCAAGGCGTGCGACGCCGTCTGCCACGACAACGTCGAGGTGCCCGATCATGTAGGCGCCGTCGGGACCGCCTGCCGCCCCCATGGCATCGGTCACGACGGCCGTCTTGGACCAGTCCGACGCCTGCGCGAAGAACGCCAGCACCCCCGGGTGCAGGTGAACGCCGTCGGCGATCAGCTCCACGGTGACGCGCGGGTCCTCGACGAGTGCGAGCACCGGCCCCGGGTGCCGCTTGTCCAGGGGCCGCATGCGGTTGAGCAGGTGCGTCGCCGCCGTGGCACCCGCATCGATCGCCTTGCGGGCCAATCCGTAGTCGCAGTCGGTGTGGCCGATCGCGGCAACCACCCCGTGTTCGGCCAGGAAGCCGATGGCGTCGAGTCCACCTGGCAGCTCGGGTGCGATCGTCACCATGCGAATCCGACCCTCGGCATGGTCCAGCAGACCGGCGACCTCGGCCAAGTCCGGAGCTCTCAGCAGGGACTTGTCATGGGCGCCGCATTGGTGGGTGCTGATCCATGGTCCCTCAAGGTGGATACCCGCCAGCGTCCCGTCGTCCACCAACGGGCCCAGCGCCGTGATCTGGGCGCGCAAGTCCTGTTCGGTGGCCGTGACCAGACTCGCGATGATCGAGGTCGTTCCGCGCGCCAGGTGCGTCTGTGCCGCGAGGAGGGCCTGCTGCCGATCCGCAGCGAAGAAATCACCACCGCCCCCACCGTGACAGTGCTGGTCCACGAAACCCGGTAGCACGATCATGCCGGAGAGGTCCACCGCCTCCTCATCGGTCCGATCGACGGCGCTGCCGGACGGGTCATCCCCCAGGACCGCCAGATCGGCGAATCGCCCCTCGGTCACGCTGATCGTCGCCGGACCGGCGGCCGCACCGGGCTCACCGGTCACCACAGTCGCGCCTGTCAGCAGAGTCATCGCGCCTCCTCCATACCAGCGACACCCATCCGCGCCCACCAGACGCTAGTCCAGCATTCGGGGGATTGCCGCCCTATGGCCCGGTCACGCGCGCCTACTCTGAGCACATGCGACTCTCGGTGAGGACGTTGACCCTCGCACCTCTGCTGGCCTCCCTCGCCTTGCTTGGTCTCAGCAGTGCACCCGCCGCCGCAGCGACACCCACGGCTGTCACCGCCGCAGCCCTGCCCCAGGGCTACTCCCCCGTTGTGCCCCGGCCATCTATCGTCAACGCCCTCATGAACAACGCGACCGCGCCGAAGTACCGGTCCGACATGAGCGCCTACTCCCTGCGCCACTACGGCGAGTACACGTCGGTGCTCCGGCCGCAGGCCGTCGTGCTGCACTACACGGTCAGCGGAGCCGGCAGCTGGAGGGGCATCATCAACGGCTGGGACGTTGCGTGGGCGAGCGGAACCAACACCGGTGGCGAGCAGCCGCAGCCCGCCGCGCACTTCATCGTCGAGCAGGACGGCACGATCTACCAGACGATGCCGCTGGACCTGCGTGTGCGGCACGCCTACGGCATGAACCACGTGGCGGTCGGAATCGAGTTCATCGAACTCTCGTCGGCCACCAACGTCCTCAATCGCGCCAGGCAGCACCAGGCCGGCCTGGAGCTGGTCCGGTGGCTGCAGTACGAGTACGGGATACCCACCGCGCACATCGCCGGGCACGGCACGGCCAACAACTCACCGCTGTTCTACGACCGCACTGGGCTGCGCAACGATCACACCGACTGGAACGCCGCCGAGGTGAGCCGCTTCACCGCCGATCTGGGCTACGTCCCGCTCAAGAACGGCGGACCGGGACCAGGCACCATCACGAAGGTGCACGCCGGTCCGGCGAACTCCACCGTCTTCGGCAATCTGACGGCTGCCGCGGCTCAGTCAGCGGGCTACACCCAGGTATTCAACTGCGCTGACGGACCGCCGGCGAGCAAGGCGCTCAACAGCATCTTCTTCCCCACACCGCCCACGCCGGTGATGGCCATGGCGCAGACCGACGGCAATGGCGACATCTGCCTCCTCAACAGCCAACAGACCCACCTGATCTGGGATCAGTACTACGCCGGACCGTCGCTAGGCGGGCACTCGGCGGCGCGGGTTCTATCGACGCTCGAGGCCAACGGCCCGCGGCCCGCGGGGCCGCTGCCGGCCGGGCAATTCATCGCGGTACAGACCGGCAAGCCCAACCAGACCATCATGGGCACCTTGACGGCCTGGGCGCCCAGCACTCCCGGGCATTTGCGCGCCTACCCCTGCGGCGAAGGCCTGCCTCCCACCTCGGCGGTGAACTTCGCCGATCGCGTCGCGACAAACTTCGTCGCCGTGCGCGCCGACGCGGACGGCAAGATATGCTTCTACACCTCGGCCACCACCCACGTCGTGTGGGATCAGGTCGCCGAGACTGGCAGCCTCGCCGCCCATTCCGGCATGCGCAAGTACGACGCACGCCAGCCCATGGTCGGCGGCGCAGTACAGGGCAACAACGGTCATCGCAACGCACCGGGCGAGGTCGTCCGGATCAAGGTCGCCGACCGGCAGACGACCGTCTTCGGCAACCTGACCGTCGCCAACCCGCTCAACCCCGGCCACACGGTGGTGTACCCGTGCGACCAGCCGAAACCTCCGACCTCGGTGAACAACTTCCTCGGCGGCCGCAACAACGCCAACGGCGCCATGGTGCGCACCGACCCGAGCGGCTACATCTGCGCGACCAGCAACGAATGGGCACACCTGATCTGGGACCAGGTCGCCGAGTCCGACGATGTGACGGCGTCGCCGGCGCCCGTCAGGCTGCTCGACACCCGCCAGTAGCGGTTCACCGGTGGCCGTTGGCCCCTTGGCGACAATACGACGGCGGCCGAACACCCACGGGTGTCGGCCGCCGTCGTGTTGGCAGATCAGAGCTTGCCGAGGTTGCCCGTCTGCTCGGCGAGCAGGTAGTACACCGTTACCCGGCTCTTGGCGCGGTTGCCCTTCATGGTCTCCATGACCTTGTCCAGAGCAGCGGTCGCGTCGTCGGAGTCGAGTCCCAGCTTCTTGGCAGCGAAGCCGTTGACGACTGTTTTCAGCTCGGCCGGGTCAGAGGCCGAGACCAGCGACGAGTCCTTGTTCCGCAGCGCAATGCCGCAGTACTTGACGATCGCGGTGACCTTGTCCTCGTCAACGTCGGAATCGGTGTAGCGGGCGATGTCTGCCGCGTAGTCCATCGTGAATCCTCCTCAGTGCCGGGGCGGGTGGAACGTCCAGGCGTAGTTGGCGCGCCGGAAATCTTCCTGACAGCCGCACCGTAGCAGCGGCCGCGCCGTCGCGCCGGACTCCATGGGCGAAAGGTGGCGGCGATTTGGTCGGTTCCCTCCCATAGGCTGGGGCGATGCTCGAGTCCCTGGAAATCGCGGGCTTCCGCAGCGTCGTGGATGTCCAGCTGGATCTCGGCCAGTTGACCGTCGTGCTGGGTGCCAACGGCACCGGGAAGAGCAATCTCTACCAGTCACTGGCGGTGCTCCAGGCCGCCGCCCGGGGCACGCTCGCGGCACACTTCGCCGCCCAGGGCGGCCTCGCCTCGGCTCTGTGGGCCGGACCTCGATCCAAGGGCCCGGTGCGGATGACGGTCGCCGCACGCTGGCAGGACCTGGGCTTCACCGTGGAACTCGGCCTGCCGACTCCCCCCTCCCCCTTCCCGACCGACCCCGTCATCAAGCGGGAACTCGTGACAGCCGCCGAGACTGGCGCCATCCTGGCCGAGCGCACCAACCGCAGCGCCATGGTCCGCGACGACGAGGGCACCCGCACGCTGTTCCCGGTCGAGTTGTGGGAGTCCGAGTCGCTGCTCAGCCAAGTGATCGACCCTCGCCGGCTGCCCGTACCCGCCGACATCCGCGACCGAATACTGTCGTGGCGGCTCTACCACCAACTGCGCTCCGACAGTCAGGCCGCGTGCCGCCGGCCCCGCACGTTGTGCTTCACCCCCGTGCTCGACCCCAGCGGCGACGATCTCGCGGCCGCCTGGTTGACCATCGACGAGATCGGCGACGCCGACGCCGCGCGCGGAGCCATCGCCGATGCCTTTCCCGGGGCGGCCATCTCGGTGGCGGTCGATGACTACGGACAAGGGCTCGTGCAGCTTACCCGACCGGGTTTGCGGCGTCCGCTGAGCGCGGCGGAGCTGTCTGACGGCACTATTCGGTTCCTCGCGCTGGCAGTCGCGCTCACCAGCCCCCGACCGCCGGGCCTGCTGGCCCTCAACGAGCCGGAGACCAGCCTGCACCCGAGCCTGCTCGGACCCCTGGCTGGGCTGATCGGTACGGCCGCGCGCCGATCCCAGGCCTGGATCACCACTCACTCCCGCGAGCTGGCGGCCGCACTGGCCAAGGACCACTCCGCGCGAGTAGTCGAGATCGACCTGGTCGCAGGCCGAACCGAGGTGCGCGGCGAGGCCGGCACACTCGTGCGCCGGGTGCGCGACCGCCGACGAAGCGCCGGCGAGCTGCACGAGTAACGCGACGACTTGTCCCCGTCCGCGCGCACGAGGACGGGGATATCGCTACGTTCACAGCAGGCAGGGCTCCCGCGCCTCGATCCAGGAGCACCCACCCGCACGAGCACGCATGCACCCGCCACAGAGGAGCCACCATGCACCCGAGCCCGAGCCCGAGCTTCAGCAAGCGCGGCAGTGCCATCTTTGCGCTCGTGTCGGCGGCCAGCGTCGCCCTCGCCGGGTGCGGCGGCACGGCCTCGTCGAACGGATCGGAGTCGGCCGGCTCAGGGTCGGCGGCCACCACCCAGGGCGTCTGGAAGACCTACTGCGACGAGCAGAACCGACCGCAGAACCCCTGCGGCATGATGGATGAAGCGGGCCGCGAGTGGCTTCTGCGCGGGGTTAACGCCCGGGTCGAGGGAGTTTTCGACGTGAGCTTCGCCGATGGTCGCAAGCCGCTGGAGCCCATCCCCGCGTTCGACGCCTCCGACACCGAGCAGATGCGCAAGATCGGCTTCAACCTGCTTCGGCTGCCCGTGCAGTGGAGCGCCGTCGAGCCACAGCCCGGGCAGTACGACCAGGCGTATATCGACAAGATCAAGTCCGTGGTGTCGCTGTGCGAACAGGCAGGGATCAGCGTCCTCGTGGACTTCCACCAGGACGCCTACAGCAAGGAGATCGGAGAGGACGGGGCTCCGCTCTGGGCGATCTTACCCGCCCCGACCGAGCCCAACCCCGGCGGCAGCCTCACCCTGCTGCCGCTGCGCCTGTCCAAGCAGACGAACCAAGCTTTCGCATCCTTCTGGCGCAACGAAACCGTGGCGGGCAAGGGCCTGCAGGACCACTACATCGGCGCATTGACGCACGTGGCCGAGGCCGTCAACGGCAGCCCCGCCGTGATCGGCGTCGACCTGTTCAACGAGCCCTGGCTGCTGCACGCGCAGAGCCTGCTCACGGCACAGGGACAGGACCCGGGGCTCAACCTGGACATGCTGTACCAGTTCTACGGCAAGGCGATCCCAGCCGTTCGCGCAGCGCTGCCCGACAAGTTGATCATGTTCGAGCCCGACGTCGCCAAGAACGATCCGCCGTCGATCCCGCCCGGCTCCACTGCCCAGCAGCCCTACAGCGCGACGGTTCCCAGCACGATTCCGTGGCCTACCGAGGGGACCGTGTACGCGCCGCACTTCTACGTCAAGGGGTTCTTCTCCCCCGGCGAGGCGGCCGCTGGCTTCCCCAACGTGCGCCCGGACGATCCGGACATCACGACCAACCTGAACAACTCCATGGCCGAAGCCAAGGCCTTCAAGTCGCCGCTGCTGCTCGGCGAGTTCGGGTTCACGCCCAAAGCCGCCCAGTACCAGGCCACACTCGACGCGATCTACGACCAGACCAACAAGAACGCCATCAGCACCGCTCAGTGGCTCTGGAAAGAGGAAAGCCAGGACTCCTGGGGCTTCTACGACTACACGAGCGGCAGCCCGGTGCTGCGCGAGGATGCAGCCCGCGCAACTGCTCAGGCCTACCCCCAGGCCGTGAGCGGCAAGCTCACATCGGCCGCGTTCGACGAGGCCTCCCAGACCCTCACGGTCAATTTCGTGTATGCCGACACGAAAGCTCCGCACCAGCTCTTCGTCCCGACCGCATACGCCTACGCAGGTGGCTACGAGGTCAAGTGCGGCTCCGACGTGGTGCAACCGCTGAGTGCGCAGGCCGACGGGTGGATCACGGTCGAGTGCGGCAAGGATGCCGGGAAGAGCTACACCCTCACTGTGCAGCCGAAGGGCTAGTGCGGTCGCCGCGCGGGCGAGCTACTGAACGAGCGTGCCGATCTGCAGCGACGTGAGTTCTTCCTTCGGGCGCTGCTGCTTGGAGTGCTGGCCCTCGAAGGCTGCAGTGCCGTCGGTCCCGCATATCCCGATGATGGGCAGCGCTCCGCCGGGATGCTCATTCTCCCACGCGGTCAGGTTGTAGACCTTCCCGTGGATGACCGCCCAGCAATCGGCTTGCGTGCCGTGGGCCTTGACCTGCTCCATGGTGTAGCGGTTGCCGCTCACGGTCGTCGAGGGGCTCGCCGTGCTCGGGCTACTACTCGATGGCGCACTCGTGCTCGCGCTCGCCGAGGGTGTGGGGCTCGCGCTCGTCGAGGAACTGGCAGAAGCGCTGGCGCTGGCAGAGGCACTCGCGCTCGCCGACGGGCTGGCCGACTCCGACGCGGAAGCGGACCCGGCGGCGGGCGACGGGGCCTGGGACAGGCGACCGCCCCACACCGCCTGAGCCCCGCTGTGGCCGGCTAGTCCCACGATGACCAGCGCCGAGACCGACAGGAACACCGCAGCGAAGCCTGTGACCGTTGCTGCCATGGACCGTCCCCCGCCTGCCGGGCCCCGTTTGTCGTCGCGCCGGGCGATGAAGAACCACACCACCCCGGCAACGAGCATCAATCCGGCGGCGACCGGCACCAAGTCGCCGAACTCGGCATGCTCAGCCGGTTCGCCGATCAGCCGGGCGAGCGCCTCGCCGGACTCCTTGGCGACGAAGGCGGTGCCGACGGCGACGAACAGCCCGACGAGGACCAGCCAACCGATCGCCGATCGCCGCAACTTCGGGATGAAGACGATGGCGATCAGGCCGAGTGCCGCCAAGGGCACGAACACAACCGCTGCGTGGACGACCAGGGAGTGCGTTGGCAGCCCCATGAATGTCTCGAGCATCTGGCTCCTTCAGCGTGCCGAACGCTGCGGGACCGGGGCACCGGTCCCGCAGCGTTCTGTCAAGGCCTACGAGGTGAAGTTGTAGTCGGCGTTGACCAGGCCCCAAATCCAGTAGATGACGCCGAGGACGACCCCGATGATGCCGAGGATCAGACCAGCCGTGGCCATGCCGCCGTTGGTCGCCAGACCCTGGGACGCCTTCTTGCGGCCCTGCACGCCGAAGACAATCGCCAGGATCGAGAACAGGAAAGTGCAGCACCCCAGTACACCCAGGATGCCCAGCACCAGCGACGCGGTACCCATGCCGTTGGACGGCGCCGCGGTTGCCGCGTAGCCGCCGGGGTAACCGACCTGCGGTCCTGCCACGCCGGGTGGCGGGGGCGGCGGGGGAACCGATCCGTAGCCGGTGTTGGCCGGCGCCCCGTACGCAGGCGGCGGGGGCGGCGGGGGCGGAACGGCAGCACCAGCCCCGGGGGCTGGGACAGCGGGCGGCCCCGGGGGCGCAGCCGGCGCCGGCGGGGCAGGCGGCTCGGGGATGCTGGGACCTGGGATCGCGGCGGTGGGGTCCTCCGGAGTACCGCCCGATGCCGGGGGCTCCGGCGGCTGCGGGGGCTCCGGCGGGGAGTTGTCCTGGCTCATTGTGCCCTCCTCGGCTCTGATGCGGGCGCGCTCATGCGCCGACCTGAGCCACACTAGTCCCACACCGCTGCTGGTAGGGAGGCGTATCTCGACACCAGAAAGCGTCGCCGCCCGCGCTCGGCGCCTCAGCGACCGGCGCCCGCTGTTGGGTCAGGCCGTGCCGGCGTCGCGGCCATCCGGGGCGGGGCGACGCTTCGCCATCAGAGCGACCACCCCATAGCCGGTCTGGTCGCGCCACTGGTCGGCAACAGAGGTGAGGACTTGGGTCGCAATGTCCATCGCCTCCGGCGCGGCCTCGGCGAAGGAACGCCAGCCGCGCCACAGCAGCACGACCCCGGACGACCCCCCGACTGGCAGGTCGCCCAGACTCTCCTCGAGGGCGTCCCAATTGCCGCCGGTGTAGTCGGGCAAGCCCAAGTCTGCGACGAACCGCCGGATGACAGCTCGTTTGCCGTCGATCCCCCGGGTGTCCAGCCGGTAGACCCGCCAACCGAGTTGCGTCGCCGCCCTTGCGACGTCCTCCGACCGAATACCCGACGGCCAGCGCTGCACCCCGTGCGACGCCGGCGCCCGAAGCATCTCGCGCAGATCGGGCGCAGGTTCCGCCGAACTCCGCCCGGCGTGAGCGGAATCGTCGCCTGCGTGCTGGTCCACGGGCCACACCCTAGCGGCCCGGATCCGGGGAGGGCCGATGACCGGTTCAGCCCGCAGCGACCTCCGTACGCGCCCGGCCTTGACGCTTGGCCCGGTATTGGGCGCGGTCGGCCAACTCGATCAGCGCGTCGGGATCGTCGCCGTGCCGGCCCACCGACACTCCGATGCTGAGTGATATCGGGATTCGGTGCTCGCCCACCACCAGTTCCGGTTCGAAGGCCGACTGGATCTTGTTGGCCAGCGCCTCTGCATCGTCGGCCGACCTCATGCCCGGGGTTACGACCACGAGTTCGTCGCCGCCCACCCGCGCGATCAGATCGCCCGCGCGCACGACGGCCACGATGCGCTCGGCGACCTCGACCAGGACGTCGTCGCCAATGGCGTGGCCGAAGGCATCGTTCACGGGCTTGAACTTGTCGATGTCCACGAACAGCACGCCCACCATCAGGTCCGGCGCACCGGCGGACATCACCCGCTCCATCTCGCGGTGCAGCGCAGACCGGTTCAGCAACGAGGTCAGCGCATCATGACTGGCCATGAAGGTGAGCTCGTCGCGGGCTCGGCGCTCGTTGTGCACGTCGCGCAGTGCATCGATCGCGCCGATCAGGTCCCCGCTGTCGTTGTAGAGCGCCCGGCCGGCCACGCTCATCCAGCGCCAGTTGCCCGACGCCGTGGCGAATCGCGCCTCGACGCGGCCCGAGCCTTCCCGCGGACGTTCGAGCGCGTTGTCCAACGATCGCACCTGCGCGAGGTCATCGGGATGGACGAACTCGGTGATCCGGCGACCCAGCAGGGTGTTGGCAGGCCAGCCGAGGACCGTCGCGGTCGAGGGCGAGGCCCAGTCGATGGAGCCGTCGATGCCAGTCTGAAAGACCACATCCAGGCTGTTCTCGGCGAGCAGCCGATACCGGTCCTCCACCCGGCGCCGCTCCGCCTCCGCCGCCACCTCGTGGCTGATGTCGCGCCAGCCGCTCACATGAGCGATCACTCGATCGCCGTCGAACAGCGGCCGTGCGTGGGAGGCGAGCCACACGCAGGTGCCATCCGGGCGTCGTGCGCGGACGCGCACCGACGTCGCCCGACCGGCGTTGAGCCGTGCATTCGCCCGCTCGACGATCGGCATGTCCTCCGGCTCGACCCACGCGATACCGCGAGTGCCCTCCACTTGATCGGGACGCCAGCCCATGACCCGCTCGAGCGACGGTGACGCCCATTGCAGGGTCCCGTCGTTATCCGAGCGCAACACGAAATCCGACGAATTCTCGGCGATAAGTCGGAAGTGCTCCTCAGCCGAGGCCAAGTCCTCTTCCGCGCGCACTTGTTCGGTGATATCGCGCAGCAGCATGACAACGCGATCCACCAGTCCATCCACGCGCAACAAGCGGGCGCTCATCTCGCTCCAGCGCAGCCGGCCGTCGCCATGGCGCAGCCGGACTCGGGCGCGCACCACATCTGCGCCCCCCGCAACCGCCTCGGCAAACTCGACCGCCAGGCGGGCGCGCTCCCCCGGTTCGACCTCCGTGAACGACCCACCGATGAGGTCACTCGGCGCCCAGCCGAAGACGGTCGTAACGGAGTCGGATGCCGCGAGTACCGTGCCATCGGCACTGAGCACCAGGATCGGATCTGGCGCTGCCATCATGGCCAACCTAGAAAGGTCGGAGGAGGGCATCGCCTGCCCCGAATCGACGAGCAGGCCACGACCGAGCAGCGAGATCGACGCATCGGCAGCAGGCTCGTGATCGTTCGCCATCGTCCTCCGACCTCGCTACTTCGCTGCCCGCACCGCTGCGGCACCCGGTCGGCACATTCGGTCAACGCGCAAACCGTGGCAAGATAATAGTCCTTGCCGGATGGCCTTCATTCCGTTCGGCTCGCCGAAGTGGGCTGAGACACGCCCAGCGTCGCGATCCTTCCCACCGTAGGACTACCCCGACACGACCTCCGAAAAGGAGTCGTAGTGGTCGTCGGTGTAGAAGCGCGAGCCGTCGTCGCCGGTGACGACCCGCCGGGCCCCGCGATCGCTGGACCCCGGGGTGGCCACCGTGTACTCGTGATAGAAGCCAGAGGCCCGCTTCGGCAGGATGCCCTCACGATTCTGGAACACGACTCCGTCGCGCGAGTACGGGTAGGGCCCGCCAGCCGCGATCAGGCTCAGTGTCGTCTGCGCCTCTTTGGGCAGCTGCGCCACTCGGACAGTCGTGAGCGACGTCGTTGCCCGCGACGGCGCCAGCTGACCCCTCGGCGCCGCTGTGCCGGCCTTGCCCGACGCGGCCGATCGCGGCGCAGATGGATTCGCCGATGAGCCTGGCTGCGCCGTGGGGCTGGCGGTGGTGAGGCGCTCCACGGTCGCGGTGCCGCCACACCCGGCCAGTGCCAGTGCCGCCAGCAGCGCAGCCACAAGCGCCGTGAGCACCAGGACGGCTTGGCGGCTTGCAGGTGGGAGTGCGGAACCGGACAGCATGAGCGGAATGGTGACACACTCCCACCGCATAGCGCGGCGGGAGTGTGGGCCGAAATCCCGAGTTCCGGCGTCGAGCGGTGAGCTCGGGTGGCTAGACCGCCGAGGGCACCTCAGGCAGCGTCGAGAGGGCGGTTGCGAAACGCTCTTCGCTCACAGCCTCGTCCACCATGCGGCCGTTGAGGAAGTCGTCGTAGGCGGTGAGGTCGAAGTGGCCGTGTCCGCACAGAGCCGTCAGGATCACGGTCTCCTCGCCGGTTTCCTTCGCCTTGAGGGCCTCACGAACAGCCAGCGCCAGCGCATGCGTGGGCTCCGGCGCAGGGACGATGCCCTCGGTGCGGGCGAACTGGACCGCCGCCGTGAAGCACTCGGTCTGCGGCACCGCCTCGGCGTCCATCAGCCCGAGCTCATACACGTGCGAGATCAGCGGCGCCATCCCGTGGTACCGCAGCCCGCCAGCGTGTATGGGGTCCGGGACGAAGTCGTGACCCAATGTGTGCATCTTCATCAACGGCGTCATCCCGGCGGTGTCACCGAAGTCATACGCGTACTTGCCGTGCGTGAGCGACGGGCAGGACGCGGGCTCGGCGGCGAGGATACGGGGGTTGATCTTGCCTGCGAGCTTCTCGCGCAGGAACGGGAACGACAGTCCGGCGAAGTTGGAACCGCCGCCGGTGCAGCCCACGATCAGCGTGGGGGTGTCACCTGCCTGCTCGAGTTGGAGGATCGCCTCCTCGCCGATGATCGTCTGATGCAGCAGAACGTGGTTGAGCACGGAGCCCAGGGCGTAGCGCACCGTGGGGTCGGACACGGCGGCCTCAACGGCCTCGGAAATGGCGATGCCCAGCGAGCCCGAGCGGTTGGCCGGGTCCTCAGCCAGGCGCCGGCCCGCCTCGGTCAGATCGGAGGGCGAGCGGTGCACCTCACCGCCGAAAGCTTCGATCATCAGCCGGCGGTAGGGCTTGGAGTCGTAGGACGCACCGACCTGCCACACCTCGCACTCGAGGCCATAGAGAGCGCAGGCGAACGCCAGCGCGGTACCCCACTGGCCGGCGCCGGTCTCGGTGGTGAGCTTGCGGACGCCTTCGAGTGCGTTGTAGTAGGCCTGCGGCACGGCTGTGTTGGGCTTGTGCGAGCCTGCGGGCGACACGCCCTCGTACTTGTAGTAGATCCGCGCCGGGGTATCCAGTGCCGCCTCGAGCCGGTGGGCCCGGAACAGCGGCGACGGCCGCCACTGCCGATACACGTCCAGCACACCGCCGGGGATGTCCACGTAGCGCTCAGTCGTGACTTCCTGCTCGATGAGCGCCATCGGGAACAGCGGCGCGAGGTCCTCCGGGCCGACCGGCTGCATCGTGCCCGGGTGCAACGGCGGGGGCGGGGGCTCGGGCAGGTCGGGAATGATGTTGTACCAGGCCGTTGGCATCTGGTCCTCGGTCAGCAGGTACTTGTGCTGGCGGACGGTGTCGTCGATGGCCATAGCTGGGCAATCCTCCGTGGCTCGAGCTGGGTGCAGGCCGGCCGGGAGCGGCCGATGCGGACAAACCTAAGCCAACCACCGCACGGAATTCGCGACGCGCCCCGCCTCGAGCCGACTCGTCCCCGTCGCAGCCAGCACAATCGGCGCCATGCCAGAGCCCCGAGAACACGCCGCCGCGGACCAGGCCGAGCAACAGGTGGAGCTGTTCCGCGAGGCCACAACCATGGCGGTCTACGTCAGCATTTCGTTGCTGGCAGTGCTGGCCGCCATCCCACTGGATTCCCGCAGCGAGCGGGCGATCACGGTGGGCCTCACCGGCATCGCGCTTCTTCTCGCGCACTGGCTGGCCGCCCGGATCACCAGCAATTTCAACATCAGCGAGCTCAAGACCGCGGAGGGCCTGCAGGTGCTCGCCGCACAGGTGGGCGGAGGACTGCTCGCCACGGTGGTCGCCGTGGTTCCGCTGTTGGTGCTGCCGGCCGGGCTCGAGGTAATGACCTCGGCCGGCCTGCTCGTGCTGCTCGTGTGCGCCGTGTCGTTCTACGCGGCCCGCGTCAACGGCCGAAGTGTCCTGTCGGCGCTCGCCTACTCAGCCGCCATCATCGTGGTGGCCGCTGCGATCGTGGCCCTGAAGTCCGCCCTCGAGCACTGACCGTGTTCAGGGCGCCGAGGCGAAGTTTCCAGCCGAACCCGCAGCGAAGCCAGCCATCGAGGCGGTACGGTCACCACACGCCTGCGCCATCCCGGCTTGGCTAGTTCCCGGCCCACGGGCTCGGCAGAGGAGTGACGATGTCGAATTCCACCCAGCAAGCTCCGATCGGCTTCCCCGAGGTAGTCGAGTCCAAGGGCCTGAAGGCTGGCGCGCTGGGGTTGGTGTCCAGCATCGTCGTCGGGATGGCGTCGACGGCGCCGGCCTACAGCCTGGCAGCCAGCCTCGGTTTCGTGGTGGCCACGGCAAACGGCGACGGAATCGTCGGCGTCAAGGCCCCGGCCATCATGCTGCTGGCCTTCGTGCCCATGTTCCTCATCGCCATCGCCTACCAGCAGCTCAACAGGGCCGAGCCGGACTGCGGCACGACGTTCACCTGGGCGACACGGGCCTTCGGTCCGCGTGCGGGCTGGCTCGGCGGCTGGGGCATCATCGCCGCCGACGTCATCGTCATGGCCAACCTTGCTCAGATCGCCGGTTCGTACACCTTCCAGCTGCTGGGCTTGGACTCACTCTCCGAATCAAGTCTGTGGTCCACGGTCGCCGGAGTGATCTGGATCATCATCATGACCTACATCTGCTACCGCGGCATCGAGGTCTCGGCGCGGCTGCAGTACGCCCTGCTGGGCATTGAGTTGATCGTGCTCGTCGCCTTTGCCGCCATCGCCCTTTTCAAGGTCTACACCGGCAACGCCACCCCCGATTCGCTTACGCCCAGCCTTGACTGGCTGTGGCCATCGGGCCTGTCGCTGAGCGCCATGGTGACCGCCACGCTCATCGCCGTGTTCATCTACTGGGGCTGGGACACCGCAGTCGCCATCAACGAGGAGACCTCCGACCCCGAGAAGACACCTGGCCGCGCCGCTATCATCTCGACGCTTCTGCTTCTGGTCACCTACGCGACGGTGTCCGTCGCGACGGTCGCCTTTGCCGGCACCGGCGACACAGGCCTCGGGCTGGCGAACGAGGAGAACTCGGCCGACGTCTTCTCGGCCATCGGCCCTTCGGTCTTCGGCGATAGCGGGATCGGGCAGGCGATGGAGATCCTGCTGGTCCTGTCGGTCCTCACCTCGGCCGCCGCCTCCACCCAGACGACGATCCTGCCGACCGCGCGGACCACGCTGTCCATGGGCGCCTACAAAGCGCTGCCCTCGCGCTTCGCCACGATCCACCCCAAGTACCTGACCCCCTCGGTGTCGACCATCTGGATGGGCGCGGTCTCGATCATCTTCTACGTTGGCCTGACGCTCACCAGTGAGGACGTCTTGGGCGACTCCATCGCGGCGGTCGGCCTCATGATCGCCTTCTACTACGGCATCACCGGTTTCGCCGCCGTGTGGTTCTATCGAAAGGACGTCTTCAAGAGCGTCAGGGACTTCTTCATGAAGGGGCTCATGCCGCTCATGGGAGGCGTCATGCTCCTCGGCGCCTTCCTCATCGCCTCGTATGAGTACGCCAATCCGGACTACGGCAATACGACGTTCTTCGGCATCGGAGGGGTGTTCGTCCTGGGTATCGGCGCGCTCCTCATCGGCGTGATCCTGATGATCATCTGGAATGCCGTGGCGCCGGCCTTCTTCCGCGGCGAGACCCTGTCCAAGCGGTCCTCCTCCGACCTGATCCTGGAGGTCCCGGGCGAGGACGACACCTTGCGACTCCCGGACTCCGGTCTGCAGGACCTGGTCATCGCCCCCGACCTGTCCAACCTGCCGGAAGGCGCCGTGGCGCTGGACCTGGAGAGCAGCACCGAGGTCAGCACCACCGGCGAGTTGCGTGCGCTCGATAAGGAGAAGGCCGAGCACCCGGAGAAGTTCCCGCCGACCGAGCACCCGCACCACGGGCCGCCGGCCAAGAACCCGCTCAAGAAGGACGAAGACGGCACAGACGGGGCGGGCGGGGCTAGCGGCGGTAGTTAGCCCCGCAACGCCCTGCACCGCGCACGGTCACCGGTCCTGCGACATTGCTGCGGCGACCGCCGCGGAGTCCATGTAGGAGCGCACGTGTGCGATGCGGCCGTCGCGGTCGAACTGGACGATCCAGCAGTACTCGTTGCGGTAGTCCCGGCCGTCGCGCCGCACGGCGCTTCCCACGAGTTCCACGACCGCCGTCCGCCCGGCCAGCAGCACGCTCACGACGCGCAGGCGGACACCTGCCACCAGGTACGGAGCCAACGCACCGGACGTTCCGGCCACGAACGCGTCAAGGTCGTCGTAGTCCCCGGCCAGGGGGTGGCTACCCAGCACCTCCCATCGCACGTCCGGGCGCACGGCGTCCAGGAACCCGGCAGCCCAGCCCTGTTCCAGCGACGCAAAGAGCCGCCGGACAGAGTCCTCGTCGAGCTGACCGGCCCCAGCGGAGGGGGCGGTCATGCCCTGCCCGCCGCAGTGAAGCAGTGGGCCGGGCCGCCCACGAGTTCCCGCGCCACGTGCTCGGTTACCGGCGCGTTGTCCGCACCGACGTGCACCACGACGGGCGCATACGCGCCGAGTTCCGCCTCGCTGTAGTCGGCGTACGAGATGATGATCACCGTGTCGCCCGGCTGGACCAGGCGGGCCGCGGCGCCGTTGAGGCAGACCTCGCCGGGCGCGCCCTCGATGGCATAGGTCTCGAACCGGGCCCCGTTGGTGACGTTGACGACGTGCACCTGCTCCCCCACGAGCACATCGGCCGCCGTCAGCAGCTGGGAATCGATCGAGATCGATCCGACATAGTCCAGATTGGCCGACGTCACCGTCGCCCTGTGGATCTTGGACTTGAGCATCCGACGCTGCATTGCAGCCTCCCTCTGGTCTCGGCGCCGTCGCCGGTCGCCGTACTGCTGGGTCGTCGGCCGCACGCGCCCGGCCGCAGGAGGAAGGGTACGTGCTGCCGCGCACCCGGCGGGATCGCGGCACGGCGAGGTGACTCCGAGCAGTCCCTCATACAGCGGCAATTCCCGAGCTGTGACACCGAGAGCACCGCGCGTAACGTATTGTCGGCCTCGCACACATGCACAGCGTCGGCCAGGGGGCCGGCCCCAACGGTGAAAGGTGGACACTCGATGGACTACGAAACCTTCGCACTCGATGCGGACGACGTCCCGGCCAACCCGCTGTTCGCCGCCTTCATCGCCAGCCTCGCCCTGGTGAGCCTCGGCCTGGCAACCCTCATCGTCGGAGCCGTCCTGGACGCGACCGCGGACACCTCGGCTGTGGTGTCGAGCGAGTCGATGGCGTCGAATCTCAACGAGCTGAGCTCGGGCCTGCAGTTCGGGTCCGCCACCGCCGTGGTGGCGTTCGGCTGCGTCGCTCTCGCGCTCTTCGGCGTCTTGATCCTGCGTGGCCTGAACAGCCGCGACTGACCCGAGCAGCGCCGTGGATCGACCCGACAACCCGGGAGAGTCCGTGCTGCCGAGGTGCAAGGGCGGTGCCACCTGTGCCAACCTGCCCTGATGGACCGACGAACGGAGAGTCGTGATGTCGCAGACTGACAATCAATCGACATCGCGTCGAGTCGAGTCCCTGTTCACTCCCAAGCGCATCCTCGCGCTGGCGATCGCGCTGATCGCGCTGGTTTTCGTCTTCAGCAACACCGACGAGATCGCTCTGAAGTGGCTTTGGTTCACCGTGGTAGCGCCCGCCTGGATCATGCTGCTGCTGGTGCTGCTCGCGGGCGGCATCGCGGGCTTCGCGCTGGGACGCCGACGCTACAAGAGCAAGTGAGTTGCGCCCCGTAATCACCTCAAAGAATCAGGAGCAGAGCATGGGTCTTCGCGACCGCATTCAGGATCGACGGGAAGAGCGCCGGGAAGACAAGGTGCACTACCGCATGCGCCAGAAGCTCGTCGCCATCGGCGACGACTCCTGGATCGAGGATGACCGCGGCAACAAGGTCTACAAGGTCAACGGCAAGGCGCTGCGAGTGCGCGACACCATCATCTTCGAGGACGCGAACGGTCGCGAGCTGCTCAAGCTGCAGGAGCGAGTGGCCCGACTCCGCGACACGATGGCCATCGAGGACCCCAACGGCAACAACGTCGCGTCGGTCAAGAAGGCGATGATCGCGCCCCTGCGCGAGCGTTGGACCGTCAAGATCGGCGACGGGCCCGACATGAAGGTGCAGGGCAACATCCTGGACCACGAGTACACGATCGAAAGCGACTCCGAGAAGATCGCCGAGGTCTCCAAGCGCTGGTTCCGCATCGCCGACACCTACGGCGTCGAGATCGATGCCGATGTCGATCCGGTGATCGTGCTCGCGGTCACCGCAGTGATCGACTCGATGGCGCACGAAGGCAAGTAGGCACGTCAGCTCGGTGCCGCCGGGCGCTGGCCGGACTCGCCTTCGAGTTCGGCCAGCCAGCCTGAGTGCTCTCGCTCGATCCAGTCCTCGCTCACCCATCCGGTGCGCATGCCGCGCCGGGCACCCTCGTCGGCCAGGGCTTTGGCCATGTGTCCCACCAGGACTACGGCGATAGCCAATGCCAGCCAATCGTGGGTGAAGGTTGCCCCCGTTCGGACCCGATCGGCGAAGGGGTCGGGAAAGGTCAGCATGGCGCCCGTCGCGAGCATGACGAGCACGGCTCCGAGGGTGAAGGCCGCGTTGAGCTTCTGCCCCGCGTTGAACTTGCCCACGGCCAAGCCAGCCCGACCGGGGTGGCGCGGGCGCAGCCACTCCCGGTCGACGCGGCCGAACCGGTTCAGCCGCCGCACGTCGGCGCGGAAGCTGCTGGACAGCGCATATCCGATCAGCAGCGGGACGGGCAGGGCGAAGCCGCAGACCTCGTGCACCAGCTTGACGATGTCGCGCTGCCCGACCAGGCCGCTGAGGCCCGGCAGATAGAGCAATGCGGCTGTGATCAGGCAGCCGGCCATGAGCAGACCGAAGGTGCGGTGGATCCAGCGCTCGGCGGGGGTGAAGCGCAGCACCGCGTGATCGCCGTCGACGACCACCGTGCCGTCAGACGGTGGGGGCGTCGCTGCGGCCATTCGAACCCCCCACCCACGCGTCGGCGTCGTACCCGCGGCGCTCCCAGTAGCCCGGGACGATCTGATCGGCCACTTCGATCCCGCCCAGCCACTTCAACGACTTGTAGCCGTACATAGCTGCGACGTACAGCCGCACCGGTCCACCATGGGCCGTCGTGATGGGCGCACCGTCCAGGGTCGAGGCGACCAGAACGTCATCGCGCAGCGCCTGCTCCATGGTGAGCGACTCGGAGTACTCGCCGTCGAACGAGGTGATGTTGACGGCCGCCGCGCTCGGATCGGCGCCCACCGTGGCGAGCAGATCGCGGAGCAGCACGCCGGACCAAGCCACGGCAGGCACCCGCCACCCGGTCACGCACTGGAAGTCGCGCACCAGTTCGGTCTGCGGCAGGGCCGCGAGCTCCGCGAAGCCGAACTGCCGGGGTGAGGCCACCCGGCCGCCGATGGCAAGCCGGTAGTCCGCTGGCGCCACGACCGGGTCCTGGCTGACCACCGAGTAGTACCGGAAGCCGCCCGCCACCGGCAGCAGCTCGGACAGCC
>JBIRBF010000083.1:0-11315 GCA_044326505.1 Candidatus Nanopelagicales bacterium
CCGGCCCGCAGCGCGACCAGCCGGGAAAACCGCGCCGGGTGTCCGCCGACGCGATCCGCACGGCGGATCCCCAGGCTGCGCCGGACATCGACATCTACCTGCGGGCCCTGGTCGAGCTGGGCGGTTCCGACCTGCACATCAAGGCCGACTGTCCACCGCGGGTGCGCATCGACGGCACCCTGGTGGCCCTCAACGTCCCCGACTTGTCCGCCGAGGACTGTGACGACCTGGTGGCGCAAGTCATCCGCGACGACCAGATCGAGCCCTTCGCCCGCACCAACGAAGCCGACTTCGCCTATCAGCGCGAGGATGTCGGCCGCTTCCGGGTCAATGCATTCCGGCAGCGCGGCGCCGCCGGAATGGTGTTCCGGCACGTGAGCATCGGTGCCCCCAGCCTTGCGTCGCTTGGCGTCCCCGATCCGCTGTACCCGCTGGCATTGGAGCCGCGCGGGCTGGTCCTGGTCACCGGGCCGACCGGTTCGGGCAAGACCACGACGCTGGCGGGGATGATCGACCACATCAACCAGCACCGCTCGGTCAACATCGTCACCATCGAGGACCCGATCGAGGTCATCCACCACGACAAGATGGCGATGGTGAACCAGCGCGAGGTCGGTATGGACACCGGCGGCTTCCTCACGGCGCTGCGCGGGGCCATGCGGCAGGACCCCGACGTGATCCTCGTGGGCGAGATGCGCGACTCCGAGACCGTCAAAGCCGCCCTCGCGGCGGCCGAGACGGGCCACTTCGTGATGTCCACGCTGCACACGGTGGACGCCCAGGAGACGGTCAACCGCATCATCGACTTCTTCCCACCGCACGAGCAGCAGCAGATCCGCTTCGCCCTCGCCGGCGCCCTGCGCGGCATCCTGTGCCAGCGGCTCGTGAAGAAGGCCAGCGGCAAGGGGCGCGCGGTGACCATGGAGATCGCGATCAACACCGGACGCGTCGCGGACGCCATCACGGACGCGGCCAAGACCTCGTCGATCATGCAGTTAGTCCGCGATGGCGCCTACTACGGCATGCAGACCTTCGACCAGCACCTGATCGCGCTCTACCAGCAGGGCACGATCACCCTGGAGACGGCAATCGAAGCGTCCACGAGCCCGCACGACATGCAGGTCGAGATGCGCAAGCAGGGCATCGTCGGGTAGCTGCGGCGCAATTCTGGTTGGATGTCATCAGGCCCGCACCGGGCCGCACGGATCGCGACAGCAGGAGGACCCATGGCCGAGGTTCGCTCGGAGTTGACCGCGAACGTCTGGAAGGTGCTCGTGGCCGAGGGCGACGAGGTCGCCGACGGTGACACGCTGGTGATCCTGGAGTCGATGAAGATGGAGATCCCGGTGATCGTCGAGGCCAGCGGCACGGTGTCGGCGCTGGCCGTGGCCGAGGGCGACGCGATCGACGAGGACGCGCTGATCGCCGTGATCGACGAGGGCTGAGCGCCCCGCCGGAGCAGTCCAACCGCCGCGGCTCAGGACCGCATGCGGTCAATCAGTCCGGTGGTGTAGTCGCCGCCGACGAACTCATGCTCGTCGAGGAGTTCGACGAAGAACGGCAGATTGTTCTTCGGGCCCTCGATGTGGAACGCCTCAACGGCCGCCCGGGCACGGGCGAGCATCGCGTCGCGGGTGTCGGCCCACACGATCAGCTTGGCCAACAGCGGGTCGTAGAACGGCGTGACTTTGTTGCCGGCGCGGTAGCCGCCGTCGACGCGGATGTGCTCGCCGTTCGGCTCCTCCCAGCGGCTGATCGTGCCGGGGCGAGGCAGGAACCGCTGCGGGTCCTCGGCGTATACCCGCATTTCGAGCGCGTGCCCCTGCGGTGCCGGCGGGTGATCGCCGAAGGTCGGCGCCATCCCGGCCGCGATGCGGAGCTGTTCGGCCACCAGATCCAGGCCCGTCACCATCTCGGTGACCGGGTGCTCCACCTGCAGCCTGGTGTTCATCTCCAGGAACCACACCTCGCCGGACTCCGTGTCGAGCAGGAGTTCGACCGTACCGGCGTTGCGGTAGTGCACTGCCTCGCCGGCGGCGACCGCGATTGCTGCGATCCGTTCGCGCAGCTCCCGGCCGACTGCGGGCGACGGGCTCTCCTCCGCCACCTTCTGGTGCCGGCGCTGCACGCTGCAATCGCGCTCCCCCAGTGCCACCACCCGACCGTCGGCCAAGCCGAGCACCTGCACCTCGACATGGCGTGCGGCTGCGACGAAGCGCTCCACCAGCAGCGCCGGATCGGCGAAGAAGCGCTCTGCGCGGCTGCGGGCGGTCTCGAACGCCGCGCGTAGCTCCTCGGGGTCGCGCGCCACCGACATCCCGATGCCGCCGCCGCCGGCGCTGGCCTTGACCATCACCGGATAGCCGATGGCCTCGGCCTCCGCGAGCGCTTGCTCCGCCGTGTGCAGCGGTTCGGAGCTGCCCGGGGCCACCGGGACTCCGGCAGCAGCCATGAGGTTGCGGGCGGCGACTTTGTCCCCCATCGCGCGCATGGCGGCCGGCGGCGGCCCGACCCAGGTGAGGCCGGCCGCCATCACCCGCTCGGCGAAGTCGGCGTTCTCGCTCAGGAAGCCGTATCCGGGGTGGATCGCGTCGGCTCCGGTGCGACGGGCGGCCTCCAGAATGGCCTCCACGTCCAGGTACGACTCCGCCGGCGCAGGCGGACCGATCGCGACGGCCACATCCGCGTCGGCGACATACGGCAACTCCGCGTCTGCCTCCGAGTAGACGGCAACAGTGGTGATGCCCATCCCTGCGGCCGTGCGGATGATCCGGGCGGCGATTTCGCCGCGGTTGGCGACCAGGAGAGTCTGCACAGGGGGCACCTCGGGACGTGGGGACGACGACGAGGTGCAGCGTAGCCGCCGGCCGCTTCGAGCCCGTGTGCCAGGATGGCGCTCGTGCCCGCTGCCGGAAGCGGGCCGGGGACCATCACCGGGAACTGCAGAAAGGGATCCGCGAATGAGCAAGCGAGGCCGCAAGAAGCGCGATCGCCGCAAGAAGGGCGCCAACCACGGACGTCGGCCCAACAGCTGACATCGCAAATCGGCCGGTCGATCCGCGAGGGTCGGCCGGCCGTCGTGCGCTCAGCCCAGGGTCGGACCGCCGGAGCCCAGCGACCCCGGGTCGGTGCCCGTTCCCGGACCTCGGCCGGGGCGCCCCGCATCCGTCGAGACCCGGAACGTCGTGATTGAGGTGAAAGAGGTGAACGCACCAGGCGCCATATCGAGGCGCCAGCGGCTCACCATGACCGACACCCGGTCGCGCACGCTGTCCGGCACTGCCTCGCAGGCACACGAGCGCCGCACCAGGAGTTTGAGGTCCAGCTCGGTCTGGAACACTCGCCGGCAGTCGCCGCACAGCAGCAGGTGCGACTCGACACCTTCAGCCTCCCGGTCGCAGAGCTCACCGTCGATGAACTCGTCAACGTGGGCGATCGTGGCCTCGCACTGATAGGCCGGGCTTGGGCGGTTCACCGCTGTCCTCCTTCAGTTTCCATGGTGCTGGCTGGGTCGGCGACCGCGACAGCCGGCACCGGCTCGTCGCGCAGGTAGCCCACCTCGCGTGCGTGATCCATCAGGTTCTCGCGCAGCAACTTGCGGCCGCGGTGCAGCCGGGACATCACGGTGCCCACCGGGGTCCCCATGATCTCGGCGATCTCCTTGTAGCGCATGCCCTCCACGTCGGCGAGCAGAACTGCCTGCCGGTAGTCCGGGGAGAGTGCGGCGAGCGCTTCGGTGACGACCTGTTCCGGCATGCCCTCGAGCACCTCGGTCTCGGTGGAGCGCAGGCCGCGCGCGGTGTGGGTCTCGGCTCGGGCCATCTGCCAGTCCTCGACCGTGTCCGCGTCCGACAGGCGCGGCATCCGCTGGGCCTTGCGGTAGTCGTTGATGTGGGCGTTGGTCTGGATCCGGAAGAGCCAGGCCTTCAGATTCGTGCCCGGCTGGTACTTGTCGAAGGCCTTGAAAGCGCGCTCGAAGGTGACCTGCACCAGGTCCGCGGCGTCCTCGGTGTTGCCCGTCAGGCGCAGCGCGTTGCCGTACAGCACGGACATGTAGGTGTCGACGACCCGCTCGAAGCGGACCAGGCGCTGCTCTGCGCTCTCGGCGGCGACGTCGATGTCCGGCCGGTCGAAGTCCGGGTGCTCGGCGGCAGGCACCTGGACAGGCTCGAGGGCGCTGCTACCCGCCGGATCCGCCTCCACGGTAAACGAGACTAGCGAGGACAGCAGATCGGCGCGGGTCGGCCCGGTGGTCTCCCCGCGGGTCGGCGGACTGAACAGGCGAACGCTCACATGGCCTCCTGACCGCAGATGCACTCTGCTCGGTCGGTCAATTGCCCAACCCCGCGCGAGGGTGCTGGTATTCCCGCCTACTGCGCAGGCAGGGGGTCGAGCAGGTGCGGACCGTTGTTGCGAACCGAGTTCACAGCCGTCGAGACCGGGTACGCGACGAGCGCGGCCGCCGTGGCTGCCGGGTCCAGCAGGGCACGCGGATCACCCCCGAAACCGGGATCGAGCCAGTCCGCCCAGGCTTCCGGTGCCACGTCGATGGGCATCCGATCATGGATCTGCCCGAGTGCGTCCGTGGCGGTGGTGGTGAGGATCGTCGCCGTCCACAGCCACGCGGCCGGGTCGTCTGGATCGGCGTCGGGGTCGCGCCAGAGTTCGTAGAGACCCGCCATCGCGAGGGTGCGACCGTCGGCCCGATGGATGAAGTAGGGCTGCTTGCGGGGGCGCGCGGAGGAGCCGGTGTCCCCCCTGGTGGCCGGTTGCGACGCATGCCATTCGTAGTAGCCGTCCGCGGGCAGCAAGGCCCGCCGCTTGGCCCAGGCCCGCCGGAACGACGGCTTCTCGGCCGCGGTCTCGACCCGTGCGTTCACCAGTTTGTGGCCGATGCTGCGGTCCTTGGCCCAGGACGGCACCAACCCCCACACGACATCGGCGAGCAGGCGCTCGGGCCGTTCGTCGCGAGTGCGCTGGAGCACCGCGTAGACATGTTTGGTGGGGGCGACGTTGAAGTCCGGCGCGATGGTGTGCGCCGGGGGCTCGGTCACGCCGAACTCCTCGACGAGCACCGCCGGATCCTTGCTGCTCGCATATCGACCGCACATGGACATGGAGCCTACGCCGCGATCCGGGCGCCTCTCAGCGGCCCGGATCAGCCGACCGCCGGACACCCTTGGGGTGCGCTGCGCGTCCGGTTGCCGCGCCACGTCAGGACGATGGGCGAACGTTCGGCCAGGAAGTCAAGCACAATGGCGGCAGCGAGTGATTCCTGGGAGGTGACCATGCCGTTGGCGGTGGCCATCGTGGCCGGCACAGCGATTCGCGGGGCAGCGGCCACGGTCATGATGCGCCCAGTCCTGCAGCGGCACCCGAATGCCTTCCTCATCACGCTGGCCAACTACGGCGTCGCCCTCGATATGGCAGCTTCGCAGGAGCACATCCGCCACGATCTGACCAAGGAGCTCCGCAGCCGCGGCCGGGCCCGCGACTCCCCGGTGATTCTCGTGGGCCACTCGCAGGGCGGCCTCGCCGTCCTGCGCTACGCCGTGGACCATCCTCGGCAGGTGCGACACGTGTTCAGCGTCGGCGCCCCTTGGGAGGGCGCCTTGAGCGCGGGCAGGCTGAGTCGATTGGTGTTCAACCGACTGCCCGCAATCCGAGACATGGCCCCCGGGTCGCGCTTCCTGACGGAGTTGCATGCCGACCTACCCGTCATCGCCGACCGGGTGAGCAACATCTACAGCACCCACGAGTGGTTCACCCGCCCCTACGTCGCCGCCCACATCAACGTGCCGGGGGTATCCAACACCCTCATCGCCAGCGAGGACGAGTACCGCCGACACTTGGAGCGCTACCCCGACCTGGAGCTCGACGATGTGATCTGGAGTCGCGCAAACCACCTCAGCGAGATGCACGAGCCGGAGGTGCGCGCCCGGGTGTGGCGCAAAGTCACCGAGATCACCGACCAGATGAACACATGGACTCCACCGACGCAGGAACCCGACTGAGGAGCGCCCGCGCCACCCAGCCTGGGAACCACGGGTCAGCCGAGACTCCTACCATGGAGCCCATGACCGCTCCCTGGCACGCGCCTGTGGCCCCCGGCCCGGTGCGCGGCAAGGTTGCGGTGCCGGGCTCCAAGTCGATCACCAACCGCGCGCTCGTGCTCGCCGCCCTGGCCGAGGCGCCGACGACTATCACCGGCGCGCTGCGGGCCCGCGACACCGAACTGATGACGGCGGCGCTGCGCCGGCTGGGCTCCCAGATCACTGTCGACGAGGCCGCTGGTCGACTGCTCGTCGAACCCGGTCCGCTACGCGGCAACGTGCGCATCGATTGCGGCCTGGCCGGGACGGTGATGCGATTCCTGCCCCCGCTCGCGGCGCTCGCCGATGGCGAGGTCGGCTTCGACGGCGATCCGCACGCCCGCCGGCGTCCGCTGGGCGCGCTGGCACGGGCATTGCGGGACCTGGGCGCCAACGTGCGGGGCGACTCTCTTCCGCTCACCGTGCAAGGGCCCATCACCGGGCGCGCCGCAACTCTCGACGCAAGCGCCTCGAGCCAGTTCGTGTCCGGTCTGCTGCTGGCCGCCCCCGCCTTCCCGGCCGGGCTCGACCTCCGCCATCGGGGACCTTCGCTGCCTTCGCTGCCCCACGTCCAGATGACCGTGGCAATGCTGCGCGAGCGCGGCGCAATCCTGAGCGCAGACACGGCCGACGTGACCGACTGCCGCTGGCTAGTGGCGCCCGGCCCGCTCACCGGCGGCGACGTGACGATCGAGCCGGACCTGTCCAACGCCGGGCCGTTTCTGGCCGCGGCCATGGTGACCGGCGGGGAGGTCACGATCCCAGGTTGGCCATCCCACACCACCCAGGCCGGCGATCAGCTGCGCGAGGTGTTCACCCGCATGGGCGCCTCGGTGTCGCTCGGGCCGGCAGGCCTGACGCTGACGGGTCCGGAGAACGTGCACGGGATCCTTGCGGATCTGGGCGCGGCCGGCGAGCTGGTGCCCACGATCGCCGCAGTCGCCGCGCTCGCCGAATCGCCGAGCCGACTGACCGGGATCGCCCACCTGCGCGGCCACGAAACCGACCGGATCGCCGCCCTGGCGACCGAGCTGCGCCGGCTCGGGGCGGATGCCAGCGAGCTGCCGGACGGCCTGATGATCACCCCGGCGCCCATGTCCGGCACCACCGTCGAGTGCTACGCGGACCACCGGATGGCGACCTTCGCTGCGATCATCGGCCTGCGCGTGCCGGGCGTGACGCTGAGCGACGTCGCTGCGACCTCCAAGACGCTGCCCGACTTCCCGCAGCTGTGGCACTCGCTGGTGGCGGACTCGCAGTGATGGTTCCGCCGTGACCCGCAGGCGCGCGACAGACTCCTACGACGAGGACGACGTGCGGATCCGCCCGGGCGGGCGCAACCGGCCCCGGTCCAAGACCCGTCCGAGCCACTCCGACGCCGCCGACGCCGTGGTGGTCACCGTCGACCGCGGCCGGTTCCGGTGCGAGGTCATCGCGCCGGCCGGCACCGAGACGGCCGTCGGCTCGGAGCCGACTGCAACTCTGGCGGTAAGCGCCATGCGAGCCAGAGACCTGGGCCGCACGAGGATCGTGGTGGGCGATCGGGTCAAGCTCTCCGGCGACGCGTCCGGGCGGGAGGGCAGCCTGGCCCGCATCGTGGCAGTAGCCGAGCGGACCAGCGTGCTCATGCGCTCGGCGGACGACGCCACCACCGCGGAGCGGCCCTTCGTGGCCAATGCCGACCAGTTGGGCATCGTGCTCGCCGCCGCAGACCCGACGCCCCGGCAGGGGTTCGTGGATCGATGCCTGGTGGCCGCCTACGACGCCCGGATCGATCCGCTGCTGATCGTCACGAAGACCGACCTGGCCGATCCCGCCGACTTCCTCGCGTCCTACTCAGCGCTCGAAGTCCCCGCCGCGCTGCTCCGCCCGGGACTGGCCGAAGCCTCGCTGGAACCGCAGCTGCGGGACCGCACCACAGTTCTGGTCGGCCATTCCGGGGTCGGGAAATCGACCCTGGTCAACGCCCTCGTGCCTGACGCTGACCGGGCTATCGGACACGTCAACGAGGTCACCGGCCGCGGCCGGCACACCTCCACTTCGGCGATCATGCTCGACCTTCCTGCCGGCGGTCGCATCGTCGACACCCCCGGCGTGCGCAGCTTCGGCCTGGCGCACGTCGAACCCGACACCGTGGTGGGTGCGTTCGCCGATCTCGCCGGCGGTATCGACGAGTGCCCGCGCGGGTGCTCCCACGACGAGGCCGACTGCGGGCTCGATGCCTGGTGCACTGCTGGCCACGCTCCAGTCGAGCGGCTCGAGTCGCTGCGCCGCATCCTGCGTTCGCGCGCCGAAGCACCGGACTACTGAGGCCAGGCCGGGAGCCAACCCCGGCAACCACTAGCGTGACGCGTGAGGCCCGCCGAGTCCGCGGGCGCCGGCCGAGCGAACGGATGCGCATGACTTCTGACCCCGGCGTCACGCCGGACCTGATGGTCGCCCTCGCACTCGCCGATGAGGCCGATCGGATCACCCGCGGCGCCTACCTCGACGCCGAACTTCGGGTAGCCACCAAACCGGATCGCACCCCGGTCACCGAGGCCGACCACGGGGTCGAGCACGCGCTGCGGTCGATGCTGGCGGCGCAGCACCCAGGCGATGCACTGCTGGGCGAGGAGTTCGGCGGTCCCGGCAGCGCGACGGGCCGGTGCTGGGTCATCGATCCGATCGACGGCACCGCCAACTTCTTGCGCGGGGTGCCGGTATGGGCCACCCTCATCGGCCTGCTGGAGGACGGCGCGCCCACCGTCGGAGTGGTGAGTGCCCCGGCACTCGGCCGACGCTGGTGGGCGGCCGACGGCCAGGCCCACACGAGCGACGTGGACGGACGTATCCGCCGGTTGCGCACCTCCGGCGTGTCATCCTGGTCGGACGCCTCGCTGGCCTACTCCGATCCGATCGGCTGGGCACCGGGGGCCCTGGACCGCATGGCTGCCGGGTCGTGGCGCACCAGGGGTTTCGGCGACTTCCTCTCCCACGTCCTCGTCGCGGAAGGCGCGGTGGACGTGGCGGTCGAACCCGATCTGGCCCCTTGGGACGTCGCCGCTCTGCTGCCGATCGTTGCCGCAGCCGGCGGCCGCACATCGGGCACGGACGGCCGCGGCGTGCTCGAGTGGTCGCCGACCGGAGCCCTGGTGGGGGCCGGAATGATGACCAGCAACGGAGCGCTGCACGACGAGGCGCTGCGCCGTTACGCCGGCTGATGAAATGTCGCCACGAGTGATGTAGACGGCGGGCCCATGGGGTCGTCTACCTCAATGATCATGGCCGACCGCGCCAGGCGGCTAGCTCCCTGCGCCGGTGCCGGTCGGATCGACGACAACGGTGGGCTTCGTCGGCTGCCGCGGCGTCGTCTGGACCCAGAATCGTCCCACTGAGTACACGACCGATACCAGCGGCACGGCCACCACCGCTCCGACGATGCCAGCCAGCACGGTGCCGGCGGCCACGCTCAGCGCCACCGCCAGGGGGTGGATGCTCACGGCCTTGGCCATCACGAGCGGCTGCAGGACATGTCCCTCGAACTGGCCGATCAACGCGATCAGCACGATCACACCCAGGGCCACCAGCGGCCCCTGCGCGGCCAGGGCGACGACGGCAGCCACGATCATCGCGATGGGCGCACCGATGATCGGGATGAACGACCCGAAGAAGACCAGCAGCGCCAGCGGCACCGACAGTGGCACGCGCAAGACGGTCAGGCCGATGGCCACAAGGACGGCGTTGGTGGCCGCGACGACCACGATGCCTCGGGTGTACCCGGCGAAGGTGGTCCAGGCGACGTGGCCGGCACCGTCCACCCGGGGCCGCTGCCGCTTGGACACCAGGGATAGCAACCACCCCCAGATGCGCTCGCCGCCGGCGAGGAAGAAGATCGAGGTGAACAGGGCCAGGAACAGCGCCGTCACGCCTTCGGCGACCCGGCCGGCACCGCCGATCGCCCGCTCCGCGAGGTTGCTCTGGTTGTCCGCCAGCCAGGTTCGCAGCTCCTGGCTGAGTTGCTCGATCCGGGCGGCGTCCCAGTGCAGCGGACCATCCTGCAGCCAGTTCTCGATCTGGCCGATGCCCTCGCGGAACTGCCCGCCCAGGGTCGGAACCTGGCTGGCCACTTCGGCGCCGATGAAAGTGAACACGGCGGCCAGCACGATGAGCGACCCGATAAGCCCCAACGCCACGGCGAGGCCGCGCGGCATGACCCGCTGCAGCAGTCGGACCAGCGGGCCGACCAGCGCCGTGATGACCAGACCGATGAATACTGCGATCGCCACGAGCTCGAGACGGACGAGCAGCACGAGGACCGCATAAATGAGCGCGCCGACGACGAGCAGGCGCCAGGAGTACGACGCAGCGATGCGCAAACCGCGCGGGACATCGTCATGCACGCGGACCATCCTCCCACGGCCACTCAGTCCGGCGCGTGCCGTCAGTGTCATCCGCCGCCCGCCGACGCAGGCGCATACGTAGGTCGGGTCTGGGCTTAAGCATCACCATGGGGTTCCGGCCCACCGGCCGGCCGGCCACCGGTTCCAGCCGGAATTCCCGGGCCACAGCGGCTAGCACCACGGCGCCCTCCACCCGAGCCATCTCGCGCCCGATGCACAGCCGGGGGCCGGCGCCGAACGGGATGTAGCTGCCGGCGATCGTCGAGGGCGGATGGGCCTGGAATCGTGCCGGGTCGAACTCCTCGGGGTCGTCCCCGCCCGGCCATTCGCGCCACGAGGCAGGGACCGAAGCCAGGTGGCGGTGGACCAGGTAGGGGCTTATGAGCACCAGCGCCCCTGCCGGGATGCGGTGACCGCAGACCTCGTCGTCGGCCAGCGCCTGGCGGGTGATCAGCCAGCCCGGCGGATAGAGCCGCAGAGCCTCGTCGAACACGGCCGTGGCCCATGGCAGGTGCGCGACGTCGAGGCCCGCGGTCGCCTCTGCTGCGACCGCGTCCGCCGCGGCGGGGTGCTCTCCCAACAAGTACCAGCACCAGGTGAGCGCGCTGGCGACAGTCTCGTGGCCCGCGACGATGAACGTCACAACCTGGTCGCGGACCTCCCTGGGCGAGAGATCGCCGGCGAGCAGGACGTCGAGCATGTCGGGCCGGCGATCGGCCCTGACGTCGGCTCTCCGCGCGGCGACCACCTGGGCCACCTGCAGGTCGAGCCGGGTCACCGCCGCCCGCAGCCGCCGGTTGCCGGGGGTCGGCACTCCCAGCGGCAGCGCCAACGGGTTGCG
>JBIRBF010000052.1:0-14799 GCA_044326505.1 Candidatus Nanopelagicales bacterium
CACGACCAGGTAGTCCGTGAAGGTCACATGCAGCGATTGCCGCTGGGGTACTTCGGAGCGAGTACCGGCGGTGGTGCCGCCCTGCTGGCGGCCGCCAGCGACCCGGGCCTCGCGGCGGGCGTGGTGAGCCGCGGTGGTCGGCCTGACCTGGCCGGCGAGGCACTGCGGCGGGTGCGCGCGCCGGTGCTGTTGATCGTCGGCGGTCAGGATGACTACGTGTTGGCGCTCAACCGTCGTGCGGCCTCGCTGATGACCTGCCCGGTCACGTTGGACGTGGTGCCAGGGGCAACGCACCTGTTTGCCGAAGCCGGAGCGATGGAGCACGTCGCCGAACTTGCTGCGAGTTGGTTCGCGCAGGTGTTCACCAAACGCGCGGCGCGAACCTCTGGCTGAGTGGGCGAGCTGAGCGAATTGGCTGGGCGGCCTTGCTGGGCGAGCTACTTGGTGCAGGCCCAGGCGCCCCAGCCGGCGGCGGCGTAGTAGTTCAGCGCCACCTGGTCCTGGGCCCACGACGGGGCGGCCTCGGCGGTGGGGGCGTACGCGCCGCCACCGAAGGCCTGCCATACGGCGGGGTCGGTCTGCCAGGCAGCGACGCCAGTCGCTGCCGTGGCACCGGGCTGGCAGTTCTTTGCTGTCTGCACTGCCGTCGTCGCGCTGCGCGAGGCCAGCTGCGACTCGAGCTTGGCGGCCGCGGCGTAGAGGTTCGACTGGAAGGTGGCAGGTGCGAAGTACCCGCTCACAACCTCGACTGCGGGAGCCGCGTGGGCAGCCACCTGCTGGGTCGGAGTCGACGAGTTGGACGCCTGCGCGCTCGCTGCGGAGCCCACGACGGCTGCTGCAAGGGCGGCCGACGCGAGTACAACCGCTGCGGGACGGGCGATCGCCATCTCGATTTCCTCCAGGAGGCTTAGTTGACGACGCTCGGGTGAGAGCCGTCCTAGTTACCATGCCGGTTGCGCCAGACCTAGGAGCTTGTCGTTTTGTGACGTACCTCACCGGCTATGCAAAGAAATGGGCAAGACTGGGGGAATTCCGGCGAAAAGTGCTAGCGCGTCGCGCTTGCCTGAGGGTGTTTGGCGCACTCCGCGTAGACCACGGACAGCGCGGAGTCAGCCAACAGAGACACGGGGTAACGATCTTGCACGGCGCCGTCGAGCACGCCGAGAGTCCCGTTCGACCGATCGTGAAATAGCGCTTGCTTCCGAGGCGCACGTAGCGGAGGGTGCAGACCGTCCTGGAGCCTGACGCGGTAACTAGTCCGAGAGTTCCCAGATGCGGGCGCCGCCCTGGATGCCGACGATGTTCGGCACTCTGGTGACGTCGTCGGGAAGCTTGCAGGTGATCTTGCGAGCCTCGCCGCCGCCGAGGTAGAGCCGATCCCACTCGAACATCGGACGCAGCCCGGCGATCGTCCGCAGCACGCGACGCTCCCACTTGGCCCGGCCGACGCGGCGGCGGGCATCGGCGCCCACCCAGGTGTCATAGATGGCGTGCTTACGGACGGGGGCACGCGACAATTCGATCTTGGGCACCACGGCACCTTCGTCGAAGACGGCGCAACCCAGACCGGTGCCGAGGGTGAACATCACCTCGTAGCCCTTGCCGGTGATCACGGCCGCACCGTGCACCTGGGCGTCGTTGAGCACGCGTACGGGACGACCCCACTGCTGCACCAGCGCCTCGCGCAGCGGGAAGCGGCGCCACAACTCGGCCAGCGCTGGATTGACCGGCGTGTGCGGACCCCGGTCGGTGATGTAGTGCGGAGTGGTGATGACGACGCCGTGGCGGATCATGCCCGGCAGACCGACGGTGGCGCGGTCGAAGGTGCCGGACTCCCCGGCGATGGCGTCGAGGACGCCGAGGAAGGCAGTCGGGGTGGTGGGGTACTGCACTGCGACGCGCGTCCGGGGCGAGATCAACTCACCCTTCTCGTCGAGCAGGGCGCCCTTGATGCCCGAACCGCCACAGTCGATAGCAAGCGTGCGGACGCCGGTCATAGTCCGTCCTGCCCCCCGGTGCCGGACCCCTCGCCGGGACCCACGACGTCGGCGAGCCAGTCCATCAGCGGACGCATCGCCTCCCACTCACCTCGCACACGATCAACAACCACGGGAGTCCCCATCCAGGCCGCCGGTTCCCACCTGCGCTCGACGTACATCGTCCTAAACCGGAGCCACTCGAGGTGGGGATGGTCGGCGGGCACGCCGCGGGGACGGGATTTGAGCCGGTCGCCGTCGATCTGCAGCCCCTCCTGCGAAAGCGCTTCCACCAGCTCGGCGAGCTGCGCGGCCGCATCGTCGGCGGCCAGCGCAGCGCGATACCTGGCGACCTGGTCGGCGGTGGACTGGTACCAACCACCGGCGATCATGAGGCCGGCGGCCGACACCTGGACGTACCAGCCCAGGCCATCGCCGGCCGCCACGTACATCCCCTGGTGATCCTTGTAGGGCGTCTTGTCCTTGCTGAAACGCACGTCTCGGAAGGGGCGGAAGAGCTTCGCCGGACCGAACTCGTCGGCCAGGGCGTAGCCGAGCGCCTGCAGCGGCTCCCGCACCGCCTGCCGGTAGACCCGCTTGTGCGCTTCCCACCACAACTTGGTCGGATCCGCCGCAAGCTGCTCGTAGAACTCGAACGCTTCGACGGGGAATCCTGTGAACTCTACCGGCGCCGCAGCGGCCGACATCGCGCTCAGGCCTCGGCCAAGTAGCTGATGAAGAGCGCCTCGGTCAGCGCCGTGAGTTCCACTTCACCCAGGTCCACGCTCTCGTTCGGCGCGTGGATCGCCGCAGTGCTGTCCTGCGCCCCAACCAGCAGGATCGCTGCCTGTGGCGCGACTTCGGTGAGCACCGAAACCAACGGGATGCTGCCGCCGGACCCGGTGTTCACCGGCTGCTCGCCAAACGCTTCCACCATCGCCCTGCTCATCGCAGCCAGCGCCGGCCCCTCGGTGGGTGCCACGAAACCGTTACCGATCGGACCGGCCTCGAGCGACACCCCGATTCCCCATGGTGCGTGCTGCTCGAGGTGCTCGATCAGGCGCTGCTGCGCGCTCGCGGCGTCGCTGCCCGGGGGCACGCGCAGCGACACGACGGCGCGCGCCTTCGGCACCACCGCGTTGATCGCGCCCTCGACGGCCGGCGCGTCGATACCGATGACGCTCACCGCGGGTTTGGAGTAGATCCGCGATCCGATGCTGCCCGTGCCGACCAGCGGCACACCGTCCAGGACGCCCGCATCGGCCCGGTAGGTGTCCTCGGGGACCTCAACACCGTCCCATTCCGAGCCGGTGATACCGGCGATGGCCGTGTCGCCGTCCTCGTCGCGCAAGGTGGCCAGCAGGGTGATCAAGGCCATCAGCGCATCCGGAGCGGGACCGCCGAACACGCCCGAGTGCACCGGACCGGCGAGGGTCTCGACGCTGACGGTGACGTTCGCCATGCCGCGCAGGGTGGTGGTGAACGTGGGCTGGCCGACCCGGACGTTGCCGTTGTCCGCGATCACGATCGCATCCGCGGCGAACAGTTCGGGGTGCTGGGCCGGATACTCCTCGAACGATCCGCCGAACTCCTCGTCGCCCTCGATGATGATGCGCAGCGTGCATGGCGGCTGTCCAGCGAACGCGCGGAGCACGGCTGCGTGAACCACCACTCCGGACTTGTCGTCAGCTGCGCCGCGACCGTACATGCGGCCGTCGCGGATCACCGGTACGAACGGGTCGGAGTGCCACGCCTCGAGGTTCCCCGGCGGCTGCACGTCGTAGTGGGCGTACAGCAGGACGGTCGGCGATCCCTCCGGGCCCGGCACCTCTCCGTAGACGGCCGGCGGGTTCTGCCCGAGGTCGAGCAGCCGTGCGTCCGGGCAGCCGGCGTCGCGGAGCAGCGCCACAACGGCGTCCGCGGCCCGCAGCACCTCTTCCTTTGGGAAGCCGGGGAAGGCACACCCGGGGATACGGACGAGCGCCTCCAGGTCGGCAGTGGTCTGCGGCATGCCGGCGGCCACTCGCTGGCGCAGCTGCTCGGGTGTGGCGACGGTATCCATGACTGCGAGCCTAGGAGGTGGTGCGCCAGCGGCGCCACCTCGCGCGAGCAGTTGGGGACATCCGCGGACTGGCCCTCAGGATCCCTGCTCGGCGGGTGCCCAGGGAGGACGGGTGCGCGACAGGAAGGCCGTCATACCGGCCCTCGCTTCGTCCGAGGCGAACAACTCAGCCGATAGATCCGAGGTGAAGGCGAAGGCATCCGAGCGGCCCATCGTCGGGACCTGACGCAGCAGCTTCTTGGTCGCCGCCAGCGCACCCGGACCACCGAGGGCCAGCTGGCCGACGAGCGTGGCCACCGCCGCATCCAGGGAGTCCTCGGGTACGACCCGAGTGAGCATGCCGGCGGACCTGACCCGCTCTGCCGACACCCGCTCGCCGGTGAGCAGCAACTCATAGGCATCGCTCGGGTGCAGCCGGGCGAGACACACCACGGAGATCACCGCTGGCGCGACCCCCACCCTCACCTCCGAGAACGCGAACCGTGCCCCTTCCACCGCGATGGCGAGATCGCAGGCCGCCACCAGACCGTTGCCGCCCCCGGCGACGTGCCCCTGCACCCGCGCAATCGTGGGCTTGGGATGGTCGAGCAGATCCTCAAGCAGGGCGGCCAGGGCGCGCGGCCCCGAACCTGCGAAGGACGTGGCGTCACCGCCGGTGGCACCCGCCAGGTCCGCGCCCGCGCAGAACGTGTTGCCCGTCCCGGTGAGCACCACGACGCGCACCGCGTCGTCCGCCGCAGCCAGCCGCAGGGCCTCGCGCATGCCCGCGATCGAGGTCGCGTCCAGCACGTTGCGCCGGTCCGGGTTGTCGATGGTGATCGTTGCCACGCCCTCAGCAACGTCGTAACAAATCGGCTCGGCGGCCTTCGACGTCGAACGGTCGGCATCGGCTGCTGCGTCGGTCATTTGCGACCCATCCCTTCCATCATCGTGATGATGCGCAGCATGACCTCGTCGGCACCGCCGCCGATGGAGGTCAGCCGCGCGTCGCGCAGGTAGCGGGCCGGCCACATCTCCTCGGCGTAGCCCATGCCGCCGTGGAACTGCACGCAGGTGTCGGCGACCTCGCGCTGCAGGCGGCCGCACTTCAGCTTGGCGATGGTCGCTTCGCGGGTCACATCCTCGCCCGCGGCGGCCCGGAACGCCGCCACCCGGCAGTAGGTCTGCACGAGGTCGACGTCGGCGTAGAGCTCGGCGAGCCGGTACTGCAGGTACTGGTTGGCCAGCAGGGGCTTGCCGAATGCGTCGCGCTGACGCAGGTACTCCTTCGTGCGGTCGAGCGCGTGGCGCGCCGATGAGATCGACATGTAAGCGCCGAGCAGCCGCTCGTCCTGGAATTGGGCCATCTGCTGCTGAAATCCGCGGCCCACCTCACCGATGGTGTTCGACACGGGGACGCGGACGTCCTCGAACACCAGCTCAGCGGTGTCCGAGGAGCGATTGCCGAGCTTCTCGATCTTGCGCCCGACCGAGAAGCCCGGAGTGTCGGTCGGCACGACGATCATCGACATCCCGCCGTAGCCCCCCTCGTCGGAGGTGCGCGCCAGCAAGCACAGCCAGTCGGCCTGGGTGCCGCTGGTGATCCACATCTTCCGGCCGTTGATCACCCAGTCGTCGCCGTCGCGCACCGCCTTGGTGCGGATGCCGGCCACGTCTGAACCGGCGCCGGGCTCCGATACGGCAATGCTGGTCACATGCTCGCCGGTCATCGCCGGGACCAGGTAGTGCTGTTTGAGCTCTTCGGAGCCGAAGCGGTACAGCGCCGGCGTGGCCATGCCCACCTGCACGGCGACGGCGAGCGGGACGCCCGCGCAGTCTGCCCGGCCCAGTTCCTCGCCGAGCACCAGGGTGTACGTCGCGTCGGCGCCCTGTCCGCCGTACTCGGATGCGTACTCCAGGCCGAATGCGCCAATGGCAGCGAGCTTGGGGAACAACTCGTGCGCGGGGAAGATGCCAGCGTTCTCCCACTCGTCGCAGTAAGGATTGATCTCGGTGGCGACGAAATCGCGCACGACTTCACGGAACGCCTCGTGCTCCGGGGTGAAAGTGATGGTCATGGCGCCTCCTCGAGAACGGCGGAAAGGTCAGTGGCCTCGGTAAGTCCGAGTCCGCGCAGCCACAGTGCGGTCAACGTGGGGTGGACCAGGTCGATGGCATAGCCCGGGGCATGGCGGGCGTAGCCCTCGACCATTGCCGACAAGGCGATTGCGGCGACGCCTGCATCCACGTCGTCGGACGCCCTGCCCTCGGTCTGCAGGCGACGTATGCCGGCCTCGACCCGGGCCACATGGGCCGCCCGGAATTCCGAAAGCGCCCGTGCAAGTGCGAGTTCGGCAATAGCTGCCTCCTCCACGATCTGCAGCATCCGGGCGTGCTGGGTGTAGACCTCGAGGTAGCGCAGGTTGGCCTCAGCGATGCGTCCCACGGCCTCGTCGGCCTCGCCGCCGCGCAAGTACTCGCCGATCTCGGCCAGGAGCTCATCGACGACCGCGGTCATCAACGCGGACTTGGAGTCGAAGTAGACGTAGACCGTTCCGTGGCCCACCCCGGCGCGCTCAGCCACGTCCGACATCCGAGTGTCGGCGAATCCGCGCTCCGCGAAGACCTCCCGGGCGGCGGCGACCACCCGGTCCCGAGTGCGGCGACCCCGGTCGGTGACCGGCCCGCCACTCAGCTCGTCGCCGACCACGCCTGCAGCCCATCCGGGTCGAGGATCGACACCGGGATATCGAGCACCTTCGCTCGCAGATACTCAGCCAGGCCCTTGGCCTGCGGATCCAGCGAGGTCGAGTCGGCCACGCCACGGCCCAGAGCACCGGGCAGAACGATGTTGATGGCCCGAAGGTGGGGCAACCGGTGAACCTGCACCCCATCGACGACGACGTCGGCGAGCAGGTCGGCCACCCGGTCGGTGGTGAGCGTCTTGCGCAACCAGTCGTACGCCGCGTCGGCGCGCGATGAGACGGCGGCGCCCTCGACGTCGATCGCCGCATCGGCGGCCCAGGCGGCGGCGGTGTCGTGCTGGGCGTCCACGGTGGGCGCCCAGGCCGACGCCTCGCCGTCGGCCAGTACGACGGCGGCTGCCTCGGAGGGGTCGGGAATCCACACGCCGATGTTGGCCGACCCGCCCTTGTCGCCCGAGCGGGCGCCGACGAGCAGCCCCAGCGGAACCGTCGCAGTGGGTCCGTCGAACTCCACGAAGTCATGCTCCGGCGGCGTCACCGGCACTGGCTCGGCCACATCCGGCGGTTCGCTCGGCCGGAAGGGCAGCACCGCGCCATCGACATCAACCACCGCAGTCACGCAGCTGCGAGCAACGCTCGTGGGCCACAGCACCGCGAACGGGGTGCCCGGCCCCGGCGGCGAGGTTGCGTAGAAGCCGGGGTAGCTGCTCAGACCGGCCTCGATCAGCGGGGCGGTCAAGGGTTTGCCGACCTTCGCCGCGTCGGGGTCCTTGGCCGTGATCCGCAACAGGGCCTGTGCCCTCCCCATGGTGCGCGGGTCCGGCTCGTCGCGCCGCACCAACTGGACCACCAGGCTCTCGACCGACCAGCGCGACGCGCCGGCGAGTTCGGTCGGCGACAACTGATCGGCCTGCTCCAGGGTGATGCCGGCTGCGGCACGCAGGGCTAGGTCGGCCTTCTGTTCAAGGTCCAGACCGGTGAGCACCAGCTCCAGGGTGTTGCGAAAGCCCCCCAGACGGGTCATTGCGACTTTCAGCCGCGGGGGTGCGGTCTCGCCACGGGGCGCCGAGAGCCGCACGCGATTGCACCCGACCAACTCGGCCCGCACAGTGTCGAAAAGCGCAGTGACGTCGGGCGTCAGGTACGTCGGAGAACCGATCTCGTAGAGCAGCTGCGCCGTCACGGTTCCGACGCTCACCATGCCGCCGGTGTCCCAGTGCTTCGTGATGACGCTCGCACCGTCGGAGGCGACTTCGGCGATGGGGAACCCCGGGTGCTCCAGGCCCGGCACATCGGTGAAGAAGGGGTAGTTGCCACCGGTCGCCTGCGCGCCGCACTCGATCACGTGTCCGGCGACGACCGCGCCGGCCAGCCGATCGGCGTCGCCCGCTGCGCCGAAGTCCCAGCCGTGCCACCAGGCGGCCGGTCCGACGACGAGGGCCGCATCGGTGATCCGACCCGTGATGACCACGTCGGCCCCCGCCGCGAGCGCCGCGGCCACGGGCTCGCCGCCCACATAGGCATTGGCGGTCAGCACGGGCCAGGCGACGGAGTCGAACGACTCGCCGGTGTCGTTGTTCACGAAGTCCTCGCCGCCGGCGCGCAGGTCCGCGATTGCGCCGGTGAGGTTGTCCCCGGTCACGACGGCGATCCGAGTACCTTCGGGAGCCACCTCCCGGACCGCCTCGGCACAGGCTGCCGGATCGAGGCCACCCGCGTTGCTGACCACCTTGATGCCGCGCGCGCGGCAGTCGGCCAGAACGTCAGCCATCTGCGTGACGAAGGTCCGCGCGTACCCGGGCCCGCCCTTCATCGCCGATCGGGCCAGGATCGTCATGGTCAGTTCGGCCAGCCAGTCACCAGTGAGCACGTCCAGCGGTCCGCCGTCGACCATCTCGCGCGCAGCGGCAAGCCGATCGCCGTAGAAGCCTGAGCAGTTGCCGATCCTGATGGGGCGGCGAGCCGGATTCGTGCCCGAGGCTGCGCGGCTGTCGCTATTCGACGGGGTCACTGATCCTCCTGGTCGGCCATTCGCACCACGACCTGGTGCGCCTCGACGCTCTGCCCCGGCGACACGAGCACTTCGGCGACGATGCCGTCGCCGGTCGCGGCGATCTTGTGCTCCATCTTCATCGCCTCGATCAGCACCAGCGCCTGGCCGCTCGACACGACGTCCCCGGGTTCGACGAGCACGGCTGTCACGGTGCCTGGCACCGGAACGGCCGCGCCGTCACCGCCCGACGTCACCGCCGGTGCCCCCGCATGGGGCGGGATCCGCCACGTCGTGTGGTCCAGGGGGTCGTCCACATAGACGTCGAAGCCCGCGGAATCATCACCGGCGCCGCCATACATCGACACAACTGTGCGCCGGGTGAGGCCATCGGCATCGGTCACCACAGCCTGCAGTCGCACGCCGTCCACGCCGCTGGTCGAGGGGGCGCACACCACATCGTCGGAGGTCCAGGACACGGCGTCCGAGCCCTGCCCAACCGCGGCCGCGGGAAGTGCAAAGCCCCATCGAACGCCGCCGGACCGCCCGACCCGGCGGCGGACCTGGACCGAGCCTTCAAGGCCACCGGCCGGTTCAGCGCCCGCCAGGCTCGAATGAAGCGCGGCGGCGCTCTCGCCGTCGAGCTGCACACCGACGCCGTCGGGACGCTGGACGTTGCGATACGACGTCGGCACCACCGAAACGGGGTCGCTGGACCCGCCCGCACCAGTTTCGAGCACTGCCGCCGCGGCCGCCAAGGCGTGGGCCGCCAGCGTCGCGACGTCGGGTTGCGCTGAACGGAACTCCGCGTGGTGGTCCAGGAAGGCGGTCGTCGCGGGCTGGTCGAGGAAGTCCTGCGACTCCAACACGGCCACCAGCAGGTCGCGATTGGTCACCACGCCGTGAATCCGACCGGCGCGCAGGCCGCGTGCCAGGACGGCGGCAGCCACGTCTCGGTCCGACGCGTGGCTGATGACCTTCGCGAGCATGGGGTCGTAGAAAGGGCTGACCTCGCTACCCGCTTCGACCCCTGAGTCCACCCGAAGACTCGAATCGAAGTCGAAGGCCGTCACGGTCCCGGTGCTGGGCAAGTCGCCGTGCCGCACGTCCTCGGCGTACAGGCGGGCCTCGATGGCGTGCCCGTTCGGCTCCGCCGGCGGGTCGGGCAGAGGCTTGCCCTCGGCCACATCGAACTGCCAGCCAACCAGGTCCAAGCCGGTGATTGCCTCAGTGACCGGGTGTTCGACCTGCAGCCGAGTGTTCATCTCGAGGAAGTAGTAGTCCTCGCCGTCCACCAGGAACTCGACCGTGCCCGCGCCCACGTACCCCACCGCTTCAGCCGCGGCCACCGCGGCGCCGTGCAGTCCGGTGCGCACTGCTGCCGGGAGGAACGCCGCCGGCGCCTCCTCGATCACCTTCTGATGGCGGCGCTGGATCGAGCATTCGCGCTCGAACAGGTGCACGACACGACCGTGCGAGTCGCCGAAGACCTGCACTTCGATGTGCCGCGCCTCCGGCAAGTACCGCTCCAAGAAGACGGTGGCGTCGCCGAAGGAGGCCCCCGCCTCGCGTCGCGCAGTCGCCACGGCTTCGGCCAGTTCGGCCTCATCCGCCACCACCCGCATGCCCTTGCCACCTCCCCCCGACGAGGCTTTGATCATCAGGGGGTAGCCAACGGCGGCGCCAGCTGCCGCCAGGTCGGTCGAGTCCTCGAGTTCTGCCCCGGGAACGAGCGGAACGCCGGCGGCAGCCACCAGGCGTTTGGCCGGCACCTTCTCGGCCATGGCCGAGATCGCTGCCGGTGGGGGCCCGATCCAGATCAGCCCAGCCGCCAGCGCTTCCGCGGCGAAGGCGGCGTTCTCAGACAGGAATCCATAGCCGGGGTGCACCGCATCGCACCCGGTAAGGCGGGCCGCAGCCAATACCTTGACAGCGTCCAGATAGCTCTCCGCACTCGTCCGCCCGCCCAGCGAGACCGCCAGGTCGGCCTCGTGCACGAAGGCCGCATCGCGGTCGGGATCGCTGTACACGGCGACGCAGGTGATTCCACGCTCGCGTGCCGTGCGGGCGATCCTGCGGGCGATCTCGCCTCGGTTGGCGATCAGCACCCGACGGATCCGCCGGGGAGGGGGTGGGGTGGTGCGCGATTCGCCCAAGGCCATCACATCCGGAAGACGCCGAACGGCGCAGAGTCGGGGCGGCCGCTGCGCTCACCAGCGACGCGAGGGGAATCGGGTTCGGCCCCGGCGCAGGCACTGAATGCGAGCGCGAGCACGGTACGGGTGTCGGCCGGGTCAATGATGCCGTCGTCCCACAGCCGGCCGGTGGCGAACAGCGCCGTGGACTCGGACTCGACCTGCGACTCGAAGGCGTCCCGGATGGGCGCGAAGGCGGCTTCGTCGAACGCGTCGCCGACCTTCTGCCGGGCGACGATCGTGAGCACGCCCGCCAGCTGCTTGGGACCCATCACGGCGATCCGATGATTGGGCCAGGTGAACACGAACCTCGGGTCATAGGCCCTTCCGGACATTCCGTAGTTACCCGCGCCGTAGGACGCGCCCATCATGAGCGTCACATGCGGCAGGCCGCTGTTGGACACCGCGTTGATCAGCTTGGCGCCGTCCTTGATGATGCCGCCCTGCTCGTACTTGGTGCCCACCATGAAGCCCGTGATGTTCTGCATGAAGAGCAGCGGCGTGCCGGCGCGGCTGCACAGCTGGATGAAGTGCGCGCCCTTCTGCGCCTCCTCGCCGAACAGGATGCCGTTGTTAGCCAGGATGCCGATGCGTCGCCCGCCCAACTCGGCCCAGCCCGTCACCAGGGTCGTTCCATACAGCGGCTTGAACTCCTCGAACCGGCTGCCGTCCACCACCCGGGCGATCACCTCGCGCGCCTCGAAAGGCACTCGGATATCCGCGCTGGCGATTCCGCGCAGCTCTGCCGGGTCGTAGCGCGGCGGTTCACAGGGGGCGGACCCGACGCGTGCGCCGAAGCCCAGGTGACCGACGATCTCGCGTCCGATCCGGATCGCGTCTGCCTCGTCCTCCGCCAGGTAGTCGGCCAGCCCCGAGGTTCGGGCATGCATCTCGGCGCCGCCCAGAGTCTCCTCGTCGGCGTCCTCGTCGATGGCCATCTTCACCAGTGGCGGACCGCCCAGGAACACCTTGGCGGCATCGCGCTGCATCACCACGTAGTCGCTCATGCCCGGCACGTAGGCGCCACCGGCGGTGCTGGAGCCGAACACCAGGGTGATGGTGGGGATGCCCAGCGCGCTGAGCTGCGTCAGGTTGCGGAAGCTGGCCCCGCCGGGGACGAAGATGTCGGCCTGCTTGGGCAAGTCGGCCCCACCCGACTCGGTGAGGTTGATGAGAGGCAGTCGGTTCTCGCGGCTGATGTCCATCGCCCGCAGGCCCTTGGCCACGGAGGTCGGCCCCTGGCTGCCACCCTTGACAGTGGGGTCGTTGGCGACGATCACGCACCTGGTGCCGCTTACCTGTCCGATTCCGGTGACGAGGCCGCCGCCGAGGGGGTCGTCGGTGCCCCAACCCGCCAGCGGGCTGAGCTCCAGGAATGCAGCGCCTGGGTCGAGCAGGAGGTCGATGCGCTCGCGCGGCAACAGCTTGCCCCGACTGCGCAGGCGCGCAACCGTCCGGGCCGCCTTGGCAGAATCGGACGTTCCACCCCCAGTGACCACCTGCTCCAGAAGTTCATCGATCTGGTCGAGAGCGGCGGCCATGGCGTCGACGTTGGCGACGAACGCCGGGTCGTCCGGCGCCACCGCCGTGGGGAGGACCGGCTGCATGAGTTGACGCTAGTGTCAATTTGACGCCCGCGTCAAGTTCATCGCGGCAGGTCCGAGCGAGTCAACACGCGGGCAGGTTGAGTGGCGGGCCACCTCCGGCCCAGGCATCCGCTTAGATTTGACCCGTGACCGCGGCCGAAGCCTCGGGTGGGCTCCTCAGCCTGCCCGCCCACCGAAGATCGATCTGGGCGCAACTTGCGTACCGAGTGGCGATCGCAGCGTCGTGCATCATCATCACGACCCTGGTGGTGTACCTCGATCGCGACGGCTACCGCGATGTTGCGGGCGAGATCATCTCGCCGCTTGACGCGCTCTACTACGCGACCGTGTCGCTGTCCACGACCGGCTACGGCGACATCACCCCGGTCAGCGACTCTGCCCGGCTGATCAACATCCTGATCATCACGCCGCTGCGAGTGATCTTCCTGATCGTGCTCGTTGGCACCACCATCGAGATCCTCACCCGCCGGGGAACCGACACGATCCGCGAGCAGAACTGGAAGAAAAAAGTGAAGAACCACACTGTCGTGATCGGGTACGGCGTCAAGGGCCGGACCGCGGTCAGGTCGCTGCTCGACGCCGAGGAGGACGGTCGCTCGATCGTCGTCATCACGGGCAGCCCGGCGGCAGCCGCGGAGGCCAGCGAGCAGGGCGTCGTCACCGTCGAGGGCGATGCCCGCAAGACTGACGTGCTCGAGCAGGCGATCATCGACAAGGCCAAGAAGGTCATAGTCGCGGTCGATGAGGACGACGCGACCGTCCTGATCACGCTGGCCGTGCGCCGGCTGAGTCCGAAGGCGCGCATCATCGCCGCCGCCCGAGAGGGGTTCAACTCGGCCCTCATCAAGTCCAGCGGAGCCGACACCGTCATCCCCACCGCCGAGTCCTCCGGGCGACTGCTGGCGCTGGCCAGCACGGACCCACACGCGGGCGAGTTCATGGAGGACCTGCTCGACCCCAACGAGGGCCTCGAGGTACGGCAGTACCCGGTGACTCGAGAGGAGATCGGCCTCGCGCCAGCGGACCTGCGCAGATCGGGCAAGATCGCCCTCGCGGTAGTGCGCGAAGGCCAGCTGCACAGGTTCGACGACAACGACATCCGGGTCTTCCAGAAGGGCGACGAGATCATCGCCATCGCCCCCAGCAAGATGGGCAAGAAGCTGCGGGGCTTGGCCGGGGACGACGGGGACCACTCGCACGGCTGACCGTCATCCACACCCCGGTTGACGACAGCCCCAGCCCTGGCAGGATTGCCCACCATGGAGCTCTCGCCGGACGACCAGCAAATCATCATCGTGGGCCCTGACGGCGCCACTGAGTCGCCTGGGGCGGATGACCCGATGGCCGGGCTCGATCAGGCCGAGGCTGCAGACGAGGGCGAATTGGCTCGGCTGGTGGAACAGCCGGCGAAGGTGATGCGAATCGGTTCCATGATCAAACAGCTCCTGGAGGAAGTCCGGGGAGCCGACCTGGACGAGGCATCCCGGCGTCGGCTGAGCGAGATCTACTCGCGTTCGATCGTCGAGCTGGAACAGGGTCTGGCGCCGGAGCTGATCGAGGAGCTCGAACGGCTATCGCTGCCCTTCGACGACGAGTCCGTCCCGTCCGAGGCCGAATTGCGCATCGCTCAGGCGCAGCTCGTCGGCTGGCTCGAGGGCCTCTTCCACGGCATCCAGACCGCGCTGTTCGCCCAGCAGATGGCGGCCCGCGCCCAGCTCGAGCAGATGCGCCGACAGGCCATCGGCCGCGGTCCTGCGGCTGAGCCGACGCATGGGCACGGCCAGTACCTGTGACCCTCGGCACGGCAACTGCGCGTCGGTCCACGGCCACCGCTGGCTAGCCTTGCCCCGTGATCGATCTGAAGGCCCTTCGCGCCGACCCGGACAGCTACCGAAGCAGCCAAGAGGCGCGCGGCGAAGATCCAGCCGCCATCGATGCGGTGCTCGCCGCGGATGCGGCCAACCGTGCGGGGTTGGTGGAGTTCGAGGCCCTGCGGGCCGAGCAGAAGGCGCTGGGCAAGCGCATCGGTCCGCTGCAGGGGGCGGCCAAGCGCGGTGACGCGCAGGCGGCCGCCGACCTGCAAGGCCTCATGGCTGAGGCCGCTGACCTGGCCGATCGGGTGAAGGCAGCTGAGGCCCGCGCACGCGCGGCCGAGTCGGAGCTGGCCGCCGCCGCGCTGGTGCCGAGCAACCTCATCTCGGCGGCCGCTCCGGTGGGCGGCGAGGAGGACTTCGCCGTGCTGGCCGAGGTCGGCACGCCGCGGGACTTCGACGCCGCCGGATTCA
>JBIRBF010000205.1:0-4506 GCA_044326505.1 Candidatus Nanopelagicales bacterium
CAGGCGTCGCCGTCGGCGGAGTAGTCCTCCCGCACCGTGCCCCACGCCCGCTCCGACAGGTACGTCCCCCACCGCTGCCACGGCGCCTCACCGGCCACCGCCGCATCCAACCGACCCTGCTCCACCGTCGCCGCCCGCCGCCGAGCGGCACGCTCCTGGGCCCTGCTGCGGGCCCGCTGCTGACGTTCCCCGGTGCCGGCGGCACTGCCGTCCAGGGGGCTTTCGTGAGTCATGTCGAAACCTCGCCGGGGTTGGGGGTTCGGTCACCCTAGTGCGCCGCCGCACGTCCAGGCCCGACAAGCGACTACCGGTAGTAGATACGTGACTTCCCAGGGTGACCGCGAGTGCGTAGCATGGGGCGGCATGAGGTCAGATCTGTTCGCGGAGTCCAACTACGAGCCCACCGGTTCGTGGGAGGTCTTCCACTCCAAGATGCTGCGCGTCGTCGTGACGCCCGATGAGCCGCTGTACGCCACAAAGGGGGCCATGGTGGCCTACCAGGGCGACAAGTTGGAGTTCGGCCACCACTCGGGCACCCAGGGCATGTCCGGAATGATCAAGAAGATGGTGTCGTCGGACAACACCCCGCTCATGTCCATCAAGGGCGCGGCCGAGGTCTTCCTCGCCGACGCGGCGCAGAGCATCGCCATCGTGTACCTGGAGGGCGACTCGATCTGCGTCAACGGCAAGAGCCTGCTCGCCTTCGAGCACACGCTGTCCTACGACCTCAAGGTCAACTCCGGTGCCGGCTTCGTCTCTGGCGGCATCTGGTCGACGATCATCAGCGGGCGTGGCCGGGTGGCCATCGTCGCCGACGGCACGCCCATCATCTTGTCCACTTCGACGCCGACCTACACCGACACCGACGCCACCGTTGCCTGGTCGGGCAACCTGGTGCCGCAGGTGGTGTCCAGCGTGACGTTCGCATCGGCCATCCGGGGCGGCTCGGGGGAGGCGATGCAGTACTACTTCAACGCACCCGGTTGGGTCGCGGTGCAACCGTCGGAGATGATCCGCATCACCACGGCCGCGCAGACCTCCCAGAACAACAACTTCAACATCGGCAGCCTGTTCTCCTGAGCTCAGGTTTCCTGGGCCGTTGAGCGCAACGTAGGCGGATCGTTACGCTAGATGTGCGGCTACTCTGAAAGAGTGAATTTCGCCCGGCCGCGTCCCTTTGGGGGTGACAGGCCTTGATCGCACGGGTCCTGCGCTGGCTCTTGGTGATCTTCATCCTGATCCCCTTGGGCCTCACCTCGATCGCGCTCGCCGTCGTCGTCATCACCGGCGCGGTCGGCGGGTGGGCGCTGACGCAGGCGGTGGACGGCAACCCCAATCAGTACGGCCGGGCTGCTGGGTGGCTGGGCGCCTCGGCGATCGTCGCCGGCAACGTCGTCCGGGTCTGGGAGCCCGTGCTGCAGGTGTTGCCCGGTCCGCTCGGCGCACCCGGGAGGGCCCTCGACGGCGTCGCCCAACCCCTCGTAGACCTTGGCCGGGCCGCTCGCACGGCCGCGCCGGCACTGCCGACGGCCACGGGTGCCGACGGACCCAAGCGCTACCTCGTCGCGGCGCTCAACGAAGCCGAGATGTATGGCTCCGGCGGGGCCCTGCTGTACGTGGCGATGGTCGAATTCGATCAGGGGCGCCCATCGGTGCCCCTGACCGGCAGCGTCAACGAGAGCATCGTGCCCCGGGACTCCCCCGTGACGTGGGACTACGTCGGCGGCCCGCCCTGGTACAACCCGGGTGACTACTACTTCTTCGCAACGTCCAACCTGCATCCGGAGTTCCCGTTCTCCGGCCAGGACATCGAGCGAGCGTGGGCCGCCATCGGCAAGCCCGCGATCGACGGAGTCGTGACCATGGATGTCACCGCGCTGGCGGGCATCCTGGCCGAGACGGGCCCGGTGGATTCCCCGGGCTACGGCCAGCTGACCGCGGACAACATCCAACGCAAGGTGTTGATCGACGCCTACCGGCAGTACCCGGAGGAGGTGCCGGGCAACAACGAGGCACGCCGCGCGCTCAACGACTCCCTGCGGTCGACCATGCAGACCCTGGTCACGGATCCGGCGAATCTGCCCGCCGTCCTGCGCGGCATCACGGCGGCAATCCCGGGCCGTCATGTGCAGGGCTACATGAGCGATCCCACGCTGCAGCGGGCGGTCGGCGACGTCGGTGCCCAGGGCCAGCTGTCCACCGGCGATGGCGACGTCATCGGCGAATTCATGCAGGCGGGCGGCACGAAGGTGAGCATCTTCCAGCAGCGTTCGATTGACCAGGCAGTCGATATTGCGGCCGACGGGTCGGCCCAGATCACCAGGCGCGTCACGACGGTGAACGCGGTGCCGGCGGACGTGACGGGCGACGCCGAATCGAGTCAGGGATACCTCGGGCTGATTCTGCTTCAGCGCCTCGCCCATCGGATACCCTCCGCCGCGACGGCGCCGAACGTTGCTTACGGCGGGGCCGAGCCGATCGTGGCTGCCGACAAGACCGGTCCCTATCCCGACGAAGTGGGGGCCCAGGTGCTGTGGCAGGGCGGTCTCCAGCCACCGGGCTCGTCGGTGACCCAAACTGTCACCTACGGATTGCCGGCGGGAACGTTCGCAAAGCAAGGGAGCCTGCGTTATTCCGGGGTGGCCGACCCGCAGGCGATGGCGCAGCCGGTGGCCCTGCAGGTCACGGTCCGATTCGCTGGGGCCCCCGCTGAGGCGGACCCGGGCGACGGCTGGGTGGCGCGCGACGGCGCCCTGGTGTGGAACGGCACGCTGGACCGCACCCTCGAACTCGAGGTGGTGAAGCCATGAAGCAGCAGGACACCGAGCCATTGCCCGCAGGAACCTCGGGAAGGTCCACCGCGAGCCCGACGCAGGCCACTGCGCCCACTCAGTCGCGGGTGATGAACCTCGCCGCTGCGATTCGCCGGCGCGGCGGCAGCCTGCTACTCATCGTCGTGGACACCGCGACCATGGGCGTGCTCTTCATCGGGCACGGGTGGTGGTCCGTGCTCTTCGTCGTGCTCTTACTCGTGCTGTTCGGGCAGGCCCTGCTATACCGGAGCAGGTTCACACTGTCGATCCTCGACGACATTCCGGCCATGGCGATCCGATTCCTGGCGGCTGCAGCTCTGACCTTCTTCGCTGCGTTCCTCGTCGGAGCCCCCTGGGGTGAAGTGACTCCGGTACTGCTGCTGCTGATCCTCGGGTTGCTGGTGGTCGAGCGGAGCCTGGTGTACGTGCTGATCCGCCGGTTGCGCCGCAAACGGGTCTTCGGCAAGAACACGATCATCGTCGGGACCAGGGACCTGAGCCTGCGGCTGGCCGGGGAGATGTCGCGCAACCGCGCCCTCGGGCTGCGACCCGTCGGTTTCGTCGACAAGCCGCCGGCAGGGGTCAGAGCCGACCTCAACCTGCCGCTGTTGGGCCCGGTGAGCGAACTCGCATCGGTCATCCGGCGGTACCGCCCGGGCATTGTCATCGTCGCCTACGCCTTCGAGTCGCTGCCGGACCAGGTCGAGTTCATGCGCGAGGCAGACCGGCTGTCGAGCACGATCCTGATCGTCCCGCGACTGTACGAGCTCACCCCGGTGCGGACGACCGACGAGGTCATCAGCGACGTTCCGATGCTGCGGCTGCGCCGTGGGCCGTTCCGATCGCCGGTGTGGGCACTCAAGCGGGTGGTCGACATCTTCGTGTCCGGCGTCGCGATCCTGGTGTTGTCGCCGCTGCTGCTCATGCTGGCGCTGGTGGATCGACTCGTCGATGGGCCTGGCGTGATCTTCCGACAGGAGCGCATCGGCCTGGATGGCCGCACCATCGAAGTGATGAAATTCCGCAGCCTGCGTCCCGCCAGCGAGGAGGAGTCGGCGACCAACTGGAACATCAAGCACGACGACCGCGTCAGCTGGTTCGGGAAGTTCCTGCGTCGTTCGTCGTTGGATGAGCTGCCGCAGCTCTTCAACATCTTCAAGGGTGACATGTCCCTGGTGGGGCCGCGGCCCGAGCGGCCGCACTTCGTGCGCGAGTTCGCCGAGCTCTACCCGTTCTACGGCAGTCGGCACCGGGTGCCCTGTGGGTTGACGGGGTGGGCACAGGTCAATGGGCTGCGGGGCGATACCTCGATCAAGGAGCGCGCCAGATACGACAACTTCTACATCGAGAACTGGTCCATGTGGCTGGACATCAAGATCATGCTGCGGACCATCACCAGTCTGACCCGGGGCTCAGGCTGAGGACGGCGTCGGGCTACAACTCCCAGCCGCGGGCGAGGGCCGCTCGGGCAGCAGCAGCGCCGAGCTCGAGTTGCTGGGTGAAGTACTCGCTGTCGAAGAACACGTAGCTGAGCAGCTCGCGGCGCCCGGGTCCGTCGCCCATGCCGCGCAGCAGCCGGTCGAGCAGCAGACTGTCGGACTCCCGCACCTTGCCCGACAGGCTGCGGGTCTGCTGGGCCAGGACTTCTTCGGCCAGCGCGCCCAATTCGCCGGGGGCCGGGCTGACGGTCATC
>JBIRBF010000048.1:0-15196 GCA_044326505.1 Candidatus Nanopelagicales bacterium
CCCACGCCGCCGGCTGGTGCTCCGCCACCCCCTCCCCTCACCGCCCAATTTCGCCGGCGCAACACGCGCCACACGACGAGGAGCCGCCGCCCTGCTGGTCCTGGGCGGCGGCTCCTCGTCGTTTGGCGCTTGTGCGCCGGCGAATGTGGCAGGTCAGTCCAGGTAGTCGCGCAGCACCTGCGAGCGGCTTGGGTGACGCAGCTTGGACATCGTCTTGGACTCGATCTGACGGATCCGCTCACGGGTCACGCCATAGACCTTCCCGATCTCGTCCAGGGTCTTCGGCTGACCGTCGGTGAGGCCGAAGCGCATCTTGACCACGCCGGCCTCCCGGTCGCTGAGCGTCTCGAGGACGCCCTGCAGCTGCTCCTGCAGCAGGGTGAACGACACCGCGTCGGCCGGCACGATGGCTTCGGAATCCTCGATCAGGTCACCGAACTCGCTGTCGCCGTCCTCGCCCAGGGGGGTGTGCAGGGAAATCGGCTCACGGCCGTACTTCTGCACCTCGATGACCTTCTCGGGGGTCATGTCGAGCTCCTTGGCGAGCTCCTCCGGAGTGGCATCGCGACCGAGGTCCTGGGTCATCTGACGCTGCACGCGCGCCAGCTTGTTGATGACCTCGACCATGTGCACCGGGATACGGATGGTGCGGGCCTGGTCGGCCATCGCGCGCGTGATCGCCTGCCGGATCCACCAGGTGGCGTACGTGGAGAACTTGTAGCCCTTGGTGTAGTCGAACTTCTCCACCGCGCGGATGAGGCCCAGGTTGCCCTCCTGGATCAGGTCCAGGAACAGCATCCCGCGGCCGGTATACCGCTTGGCCAACGACACCACGAGCCGCAAGTTGGCCTCGAGCAGGTGCCGCTTGGCCGCTTGGCCGTCCGCGGAGATCCACTCCAGGTCCATCCGCAGCTCGTCGTCCTCGATGCCGGCGGCGAGCTTCTCCTCCGCGAACAAACCCGCCTCGATGCGCTTGGCGAGCTCGACCTCCATCTCGGCGTTGAGCAGCGCGACCTTGCCGATCTGCTTCAGGTAGTCCTTGACGGGGTCAGCCGTTGCGCCGGCCTGGTGCACCTGCTGCACCGGCTCGTCGGTGTCGTCGGTGTCGGACAGCACCACGACTTCTTCGGTCGGCGCCTTCACGACCACGGGAGCGGGCTTGGGCTTCGCCGGTGCCGGGGGGGCCGCAGGCTCCTCCACCAGGGTCAGGGCCTTGAGATCCTTGTCCAGCTCCTGCTCGAGTTCCTCCTCGAGCTCGTGCGCCTCGGCGAGGTCGATGTGCTCACCGGTCTCCTCCACGATCACCAGCGCCTCGCCCTCGACCACGACGTCCACCGCTGCACCTGACTCGACGGCGACTGCCTCCGGGAGGACCACAGCCGCGGTTCCATTCTCGGTCTTGGCTTTCTTGCCGGGGGCCCGCTTAACGGGGGCCTTCTTGGCCGGCGCGGCCTTCTTGGCGGCGGCCTTGTTGGCGGGCGCGGCCTTCTTAGCTGCGGCCTTGTTGGCGGGCGCGGCCTTCTTGGCTGGCGCGGCCTTCTTGGCGGTCGAGGCCCTCTTGGCCGCCGGCTGCTTTGCAGCGGGCTTCGCTGCTGGCGACTTCGCTGCGGTTGCCGTGGCACCAGCCTTCTTGGCGGACACCTTGGGCGTGGACTTCCGAGCCGTGGACTTCCTGGCCGCAGAAGCCTTGGTGGCTGGCGCAGCTTCGCCCTCGGGAGCAGTTGAGCTCTTGTGCGTATCGGTCACAGGTGCCGCCTCCGTCGCTGCGGTGTGGTTGGTGTGCACCTGAGTCGTCGAGGTGCCGTTCTGGGAGGCCGAGCCACCGGGTTCGACCGCAGCGGGATCGTCCGCGGGCCCTTCGCGGTGATCGCGTGCCTTGTCGGTCGAACGTCCGAGTTTGATACCGAACACTTAGCACCTTTCCCGCCGTTCACGGCGAGCGTCGCAAATGGGCGCAGCAGGCTAGCCCGCTGTCAAGAGAGCGTGCAAGCACTAACCTTCGCACACGCTCGGCTATTCCGATGATCGGGACTCGGCGCGCCAAACTTCAGCGCCGTGGGGTGTCAGCCTCGTCACAACGCTTGGGCGTCGCGCCAGAGGATCGTTCCGATGGCCAGCACGACCAGGCCGATCCCGATGGCCTGCCACAGCCCCACCCGCTCGCCCAGCAGAACTGCTCCCAGGATGACCGCCATCACCGGCTCGGAAGTCGCGATCACGGCCGCATGGCTGACGGGCAGCAGTGCCAGGCCCGCGCTGAGGAGCCCGAACGCTGCGACTGTGGACACCAGCGCGATACCGACAGCCAACGCCACCTGCTCGGTGGTGTGCGGGGCTGTCGAGCCGGTGATGAACGCAGCCGCTGTGAGCGAGATCGCCCCTCCCGTGATCACCAGAGTTGTGGTGGCGAGAGGTCCGTCGGAGGCGACGCGGGCATCGGCGAGGACGACGTAGAACGCGTACGACACCGAGGCTCCGATGGCAAGCCCGGCCCCGGCCAGCAGCGCCGAGCGCCCAGCGGCCCCGCCGGCTCCAACCGCCCCACCGACGCATAAACCGGCGCCTGCGACGGCAGCGAGGGTGCAGGCCACGATGAGCGTCGATGGTCGGACCCGGCTTCGGACCGCGGTGAGCAGCACCACCCAGGCCGGGAAGAGGAAGAGGAGGACCTCGGCCAAGCCGGCGCCGATCAGTCGCAGTCCGAAGAAGTAGAGGACGACCTCGCCGGCGAGCAGGAGGCCACCCAGCGCCATCGTCCCCAGCACCCTACGTGGGGGCGGCAACGCGACCGATGCCACGCGACTGCGCACGCCGACGACCGCCCAGAGCGCGACCGCGGCGATGACGAATCGCCATGACAGCAGCCCGAGCGGCTCGACCCCCGCGCGGTACTCGAGTTTGGCGAACACGGGCATGACCGCAAAGCCCAGCGCGGAGCCGAGGATCAGCAGCGTGCCGATAGTCGCCCGGGAGCGCCACCACGGTGGTGCGATGCCTCCGCCGGTTCGAGGCTCAGGCAGACGGCGGCCTCACGCACAGCACAGGACAGGGTGCACCCTGGATGATCTGCTGGGCGTCGCTGCCGAGCAGGAACTTGCCCACGGCCGTGCGATGCCGCAGGCCGATAACGATCATGTCCGACCCATACTCGTCTGCCACCGACGCGAGATCCTCGGCAACGTCGTTGCCGCGCACGAGGTTGCGGATCTGGAACGGCACGTGCTCGGCCTGCAGGTCCTGCTGAACTGTCTGCAGCGCCTCTTTGATCGATACGGCTTCCGAACCGTCGAGGGCGATTCCGCCCTTGCTCGAATGCACCACGACCACCTGCTCGGACCGGAGCATGGCTTCTTCCACACCTGCGCGCAGCGCGGCGTGACCCTGCGGCGTATCGACGAATCCAATGACGATTGCACCCATGACCGCAGCCTAGAGCCAAAGCACCCGTTCCGGCCGTGCGCGACGCGGCGAGTGAGCACGCCGCATCGACTGTGAAGGAGGCGCGCGGGGAGCGCGCAGTCGAGCGCCGCGCAATGATGGCGCCATGGCACCGCCGCAGGCCGATCCCCTCGAGTCCCAGCCGCGCAGCAGCCGTGCGCAAGGTCAGTTGCGCGCACGCGAGGATGAGGTCACGGCGTTCGTGCTCGGCGGCGGCGGGCTCCTAGGCGCGGCCGAGGTGGGGATGCTGGCCGCACTGATCGACCGCGGCATCGTCCCCGACCTAGTGATCGGCACATCGATCGGGGCGATCAACGGCGCCATGCTCGCCAAGGAGCCCTCCGGCGCAACTGTGGCCAGCATGGCCGAGATCTGGTCGGATCTTGGCTCGACGGGGCCCTTCGCGGCCTCCATGCGCAAGCGCTTCGAGGCGTTCACACGCTCGGCCGGTGTAGCGATGTACCCGACCGAGCAGCTGGAGGCGACCCTGCGGGCCCATCTGCCGGAGCGGTTCGAGGATCTGGCGGTGCCGTTCTGGTGCTGCGCGGCGAGTATCGAGCGGAGCGCGGAGGTCTGGTTCTCGTCCGGCGACCTGGTGCCAGCCGTCATGGCCTCCTCGGCGCTGCCGGGTGTCTTTCCGCCCAAGCAGATCGGCGGTGAGCACTTCATCGACGGCGGGATCGTCAACTCGATTCCCCTGGACCGGGCGCGCAAACTGGGGGCGACCAGGGCATTCGTGCTGCAGGTCGGTCGCATCGAGCAGAGCCTGAAAGTCCCCCACCGGCCCTGGCAGGTCGCCCAGGTCGCGTTCGAGGTGGCTCGCAGGGCGCGATTCCATGCGGCCCTGACGAAGACCCGCGAATTCATCGACGTGTATGTGCTGCCCACCGGCGGCGGCGTGCCCGAACCGACGAGCTGGCGCACCTACGACTTCCGTGACACAAGTCGGCTGCGCGGCAGGCTGCAGGCCTCGCGCGACGCCGCCGCGCAGTACCTGGAGCTGGCCGACGCCGGCGGCGTCGATCCGCGCGCAACTCCCGCGGACGATCCGGTGGTCGGGACGTGAACCCGCCGCCGCGGTGGTTGCGCCGCCTCGTGCTCACGCCGCTCCTGTGGCTGCTGCTGACGCTCCTCACGGCCATCCTGCTGCCCTTCTGGCTGGTGGCGATGGCGATCATCGAACTCGGTATCCGTGCCGTGGCGCGGCCGCTGCGGTTGTTCTGCTTCGGGTACGTCTACATCGCGGTGGAGGCGGCCGGTTTGCTCATCGCCCTTGCCCAGTGGGTGGCCGCCCTGTTCGGCACCAGGATGGCTGCTCACCGCTGGCAGCGGTCGACCTATCGGCTGCTGGGCGGATGCCTGGCCGTGCTGCTGTCCGCGGCTGAGCACCTCTTCCGGCTCCGGGTGATGGAGGACCCGCCGATGGCCTACCGGTCCGGCGACGCCCCCGTCGTGGTCATCAGCCGCCACGCCGGACCCGGCGACTCCTTCCTCCTGGTCAACGAGATCCTCACGGGGATGCATCGGCGTCCCCGCGTCGTGCTGAAGGCAGCGCTGCTGTGGGACCCGCTGATCGACGTGCTGCTCACGCGCACGCCGAACGTGTTCGTCTGCGCCGACGAGCCCACTGCACACGTGACGGCCCGCATCAGCGCCGCCGCCGGCGGCATGGGGGCGGGCGATGCCCTGTTGATCTTCCCTGAGGGCGGCAACTTCACCGACGCCCGGCGGGAGCGGGTTATCGCGAAGCTGGCCCAGACCGGCCACACGGCGGCCGCCCAGCGCGCCAACGATCTCGAACGACTGCTGGCCCCTCGGGTGACGGGGTTGCAGGCCGCCCTCACGGCATGTCCCCAGGCCGATGTGGTGGTGGTGGCCCACACCGGCCTGGACGAGCTCGACTCGGTCGCGGACATCTGGGCTGCAGTTCCGGTCGACAACACGCTGGTCATGTCGTGGACGGCATTCGGCGCGGAGGCCGTCCCTCGAGCGACCGCCGATCTGACCGATTGGCTCGGCTACCAGTGGCAGCTCATGGACATCTGGGTGGCGGAGACGTCCGAGGCCGTGGCCGCCGGCTCGGCTCCGGGGACCCGCCGACTCATGCCGAAGCGGACCAGGGGCTCGACGGCTCAGAACTAGCCGGCTCCGCCCCGCCGGGGCTGCGCAGCTCGTGCAGGCCGAAGTTCTCCAGCACCCGGATCCACTCGCGCGGCGGCATCCCCGAGCTGCAGGCGGCGAGGATGAGCTCGCCCAGGGTGTTGTCCGATTGCGCCTCGAGTGCCCGGAGCGCCGCGATGCGGGCGAAGGCGCCGTCGCCCTGCTGCCAGGCCACCGCAGCCAGCGTCGCGGCCACCGGGCCGCAGTCGGACCCAGAGACGATCCTGGTCAATCCGCATAGCCAGGCGCGCGCCCCGGCGAGCAACTGCTGGCGGCGCCCGGGCGAAAGGTCCACGAGGATCCGGTAGAGCAGGGGCTCGCGCACGCGGCTGTCCGCCAACGACACGGCCCAACCCGCCCCCCGCGCCTGGAGGGCGTCGAGGTCGACGTCCTCCCCGAACGCGGCCCACATCGCATTCTCGTGGCAGCGTCGCCAACCGGAGCCGTCGCCGGACCGCTCGCGGGCACACTGCTCGGCCTTGGCCCTGTTGAGGGCGTCCCTGCGGATGCGCCGGCGGCGATCCGGCCTGATGCTGTCCTCCAACTCGGTACGGCTGCCCAGGTAGCCCACTCCCGCACCCACGAGCCCCGCCTGCGCGGCCAGCATCTCGGAGCGCTCCAGCCGGTGCCCGAGGTCGGGGCAAGGTCCGTCGTGCTGAGGGGAGTAGCACCATCGCCGGTCCCTGTCGGTGCTGATCACCTCGCCCACCGCCAGGCCACGTCGCGCCAGCATCGCCGAGAGTCCGGCGACGAGCGCTGCATCGGGGAGCGAAGATGCGTCCTCGCCGAAGACCACCACATGCGCCTGATCGAGGTCGGTACCAAACCCCATCGCCCGGCCGAGCGCCTCGCCGAGCAGCTCGATTGCCGACTCGCGGTCCGCGTCGACGGCCCCCAGATCGCGGTCGAGGCGCAGGGACAGCGCCACAGTGCGCGGCGGCGGGGTGAGAAGGACGAGCACGATGCTGTCCGCCGGCACGAAGCCGACCAGGTAGGGCACCGCGGCGACGAGTCCGCTCGGGCCACTGATGCGCACTGCGGGGGAATCCGACTGACCGCCCGGTGTGGGGAGTTGTGGTGTCATGGCGACAACTGTCGGCCGCCCCGCGCCCCGCTGCCAGGGTGCGCAGGTTGATTGTGGATAACGGCCGATCAGCGCCCAACCGCCGGGCTACGCGGCTGCCGGCTGCGCCTTCCCGCCGCCGCTCTCGGCCCGATGCTGCTGCACCCGCCACACGAGCAGCGTCACGATGCCCGTGATCGCCTGCGGCAACAACTGCACGACCTGCCACACGACTACGGCGGCCAGGATGTACTGCTCGGCCAGGCCGAACGCCGCGAGCATGCCGCCGAGCACACCGGCCACGGTGCCCAGGCCGCCAGGCGTGAGCGGGATGAGCGTCCCCAACCGTGAGATGGCGAAGGCGGCGAAGATCTCCGCGAAGCTCAGCTCCTTGGACGCGTCGCCCGCAACGCCGCGGACGGCCACGAACAGGATCATGAACTGCATGAACGACACCGCCAGGTTGGTGATGGTCAACAAAGCCCACTTGGCCTTGACGACATCGACTACCTGACCTCGGAACGACATGATCGACTTGGTGAGGTCCATGGGCTTGTGCAGCTTGTGCATGATCGGGTCGGCCAGCTTCTGGCCAAGGTTGCCGACCTTCTCGGCGCTCTTCTCACTGCGCAGGATGAGCCAGAACACGATGACCATTGCGATCAGGGCGACCGCGCCGATCACACCCGCCCAGATCCAGGCTGACTGCAGCTCACCGCCGGCCGCGATCGCCAGCACGCCGAGCACGGGCAGCAGGAAGGTCATGAAGAACGACCACACGCTGGTGATCGCGATACCGCTCGTGGCCGCGGCCGGGGCAATCCGGTAGGAGGCGAGCATCACGTACTGCAGTGCGACGGCGAATGCGCCGCCCGCGGGAACCAGCGCCGCGATCATCCACGAGGTCTGCCGAACCATGAAGGCCGGTTTGTACTTGAGGCCCGGGATGGCGACCATGTAGGGGTACGCGTAGACGATGATGTTGACGACCGCGACGAGGGCGAGTGAGGCGATGGCGATCGGGGCCATCTGCTGGATGGTCCCCCAGGCCTCCGTGAACGATCCGAACCTCTTGGCCAGAGCCCAGAAGACCAGCCCGAGCACGATCAGCGTCACCAGGGCACCGATGATCGTCTTCTTCTTGTCGAGCTGGGCCTTGGCCGCCGACGGCATGGCCTCACCCTGCGCCGACCCGGCAGCCGCGCCGCCGGCGGGGTCAGGCGCGGCAGCGTCGCCCGTAGGTTTCGGATCGACGGGAGTTCCCGCGCCCTCCTGGTCAGGATCGCTCGGCTGGCTCACAGGATCTGCTCCTCGATTGCAGGGTCCGGCCGGGGTCGCCTGGCCACCGGCACAGGATGACACAGCGTAGGAGCCCCTCGCGGCGAGGCGTGCCGGAGCGTCCGCGCCTCAGGTGCCGACTCCCGCGCTGACAGCGCCGCCCAGTACCTCCGAGGTCGTGCTCTGTTGCCCCATGCGCACGTAGTCGGGGCGCCGACAGGAGCGCTCCTCCTTGCTGCGCACAACCTTCCTCGTCGCCCAGGGTGCCACGTCCCGGGTGAACCACGCAGCGTCGCGCGCCCTGCGAGCAACGAAGCCGTAGGTGGGCGCGGCACCCTCTGTCGGAAGCGGGCCGCGCCACGATCCGTCGCCGCGCCCGAGCACCTCGAGCGCGGCACGCGCTGCCGTGTCATGACCGACCGGGGATAGGTGGAGCCGATCCGAGGACCAGCACCGCTCATCGTTGAAACTCGGCACGCCCCAGTAGTCCACCAGGAACGTCTGCTGCTCCCCCGCGATCCGCCGCAGTTGCTGGCCGTATGCCGCCACGCGCCTGGCGATCGCGCCCAGCGTCCGAGAGCGCGGCCGCGGATCGCCGAAGCTGGTGAGGATCACGTCCACCCCGGCACGGCGCAGCTCCGTGACCGCGATTTCGACTCCGGTGACGCAGGCCTCGGCATCCCACTTCGGCCGGAGCATGTCGTTGATTCCGATGGCCAGGGTGACCAGGTCGGGCTGCAGCGCCAGCGCCTGGTCCACTTGCCGATCGACGACGTCGGCCACTCGGTTGCCACGAACCGCGAGGTTCGCATAGAGCAGATCGGGCGATTCCGCCGCCAGTGCCCGGGCCAGGCGATCGGCCCAGCCCACCAGGCTGCCGTCCTCCCGAAAGTCGTTCATTCCCTCGGTGAAGGAGTCCCCCAGGGCCACGAACCGGCGCCACTGGTGGTTCGCCGGGTCCCGCCGGTGGGCGGGCCGCAGGATCGGAGCGGCGGCCACGGCCAGTCCGTGGACCTCTGTGACATCGGACTCGGCGTCCCGCCGTGCGGTCGCGCGCCGACTGCTCCACGCGGCGCTGCGGGCACGTGCTGAGGCGATCAGCGGCGAGCCAAGCCTCGCCGAGGGTGCGCTCTGCGTTGCCATGTCCACCTCCGTGCCGGATCCGTGCGTGTGAATGTACTCGCGTGCAGGTCTGGGCGCAGCAGGTCAACCAGCATGGAGCCGCACGCGGCCCTGATCGCAGCGGCCTCGGGCCGATAGCTCCCCGCAGGCAAACAGGGAGCGCCGGGCGCTTTGCGCTGCCAGGATGTGCGCGTGCAGACCGAAGTTGTCGATCACCCACTCCTCGCCGACACCATGGCAGTGGTCCGCGGCCGCAGCACCGACGGCGAGCGTTTCGCCGCAGCGGTGGACCGTGCCGCGATCCTGCTGATCGCTGCGGCGACTGCGGACCTGCGGACCGCTGCTGCCGAGGTGTCCACCCCGCTGGGGCCGGCAGCGGGCCGCACGCTCGCCGAGCAGCCCGTTCTCGTGCCAGTGCTGCGCGCGGGCCTCGGACTGCTTCCGGCCGCGCGGAGAATGCTCCCGGCCGCCCCGGTGGCCTTCGTCGGCCTCCGCCGCGACGAGTCCACCGCGGAGCCGCACTGGTACTTAGACGCCCTGCCCGAGAGCCTCGACGGCCAGCACGTGGTCGTGCTGGAACCCATGCTCGCCACCGGCGGCACCCTGGTGGAGGTGCTGCGACGCCTGGCGGCCCTGGGTTGCCGGCGGGTGAGCGTCGTGGCGCTCATCTGCGCCCCGGAGGGGCTGACTGCACTTGAGCGGGGCGTCTCGGACCTGGCGCTCGATCTGCGGGTCGTCGTCGGGGCCGCCGATCCCGGCCTGGATGAGCGGAACTTCATCTACCCCGGCCTCGGCGATGCCGGGGACAGGCTGTTCGGGGCTCTCTGATCATGGCCGACGCGGACGACACAGCCGCCGGGCAGCCAACCAACGGCGGGCCCGACGACGACCCCTGGCGCAGCGCCTGGCAGCCGGCACTTGTCGTGCTCGCCATCGCCGCAATCCAGATGCTGCTGCCCGACATCGTCACCATCGGCCCGCGCTGGTTGATTCCATCCATCGAACTGCTCGGCGCACCCGGCGTCCTCGTCCTGCTGCGTATGACCGGCGACGGCGACACCATCCGGGTGTCGGTAATGGCCTACATGATCCTGCTCATCGGGGCCAGCGCCACCAATGCCATCCTGCTGCTGAGGTCGATGCTCTCGGACGTGTCGGAGTCTGGCGAGCAGCTGCTATTCGCCGGTTTCGGGGTGCTCATCATCAACGTGCTCAGTTTCGCCCTGGTCTACTGGCAGATCGATGGCGGCGGCCCGCAGGATCGCGCCCGGCGACCGTCCTCCGGCGTGGCCAACGACTTCCAGTTCCCGCAGCAGGCTTCCGGCTGGCACTGGCGCCCGCAGCTTCCGGACTACCTGTTCACGGCCTATACCAACATCATCGCGTTCAGCCCGACTGACACGATGCCGCTGACGCATCGGGTCAAGTTCCTGTTCACCCTTCAGTCGAGCATCTCGCTGTTGACCGTGCTGGTCACGCTGAGCCGCGCGATCAATCTGATCAACTAGCGGCGGGGCTGCTCTCGCGGTGCGGGGCGACCGCCCGGTGCGAAGCGTTGAGTCTGGCCAGCTCGTTGCCCTGGACGGCCAAGATTTCGCGGATGGTCGATAGCGCGGCGTCCCAACTGGTGTCCTGCGACTCCGCCGCCAAGGGCGACGGCGGGCTCAGCGCATCCCCTGAGCGCAATTGGTCCGCACGTGTAACCAGGTCCCGGGCGAGGGTGGCGGTGCGATCGGTCAACTCCTGTCGATTGAGGTTGTCGGGCGGCGGGGCCAGGCTGGCCGCCTGCGCGATGACCGCGATGGTGGACGTGTGGCGCAGCCCCTGGGCCCAGTTGAGCAGCAACGCGGGCTCGACCATCCGCGTGCCGCGGATCACCTCGAGAGCATCCAGGGCGCGCAGGCCCTCGGCACGCGTCTGCTGGACGGCGGCGGGAGGCAGGCGCGAACCGTTCGCGATCCATCCCGCCGCACCCTCGCGGACGACGTCGGCGCTGCTCTGACACAAGTCCGCCAGCGCGGCAGCGAGCCGCGGGCGCATATGGCGTGGCGCGATGATGAACGCCGTCACCATCGCCCCGACACCGCCGACGATGACGTCGAGGGCGCGCTCCTCAGCGATGGAGGCGTGGAAATGCTGGGCGTCGGCGATGGCCAGCAAGGAAAGCGACAGGGTGGTGAACGCCGCCTGTCCCGCCAACGCCGCAGCTCCGCTCTTGGGCGCGGACGCTGCAACGAAGGTTGCGATGAAAAGGACCAGCCACCACACAACGGTGCGCCAACCGCCCCAGGCGGCCTCCACCCGCCACGAACCGCCCATGGCGGCATCGAGGGCGACGACGACCGCCAAGCCGATGAGCGTTCCCAGCAGGACGTTTCCGAATACGAAGGCGGACCTGCGGGCGTACGGGTAGAACGAGCTCATCGCGCCCATCAACAGCCACTGCGGGTGCGGAACGTGAATGATCGAAACGAGCAGCGAGAGCGAGCCGAAGAGCACGAAAGCCGCCAGGGCGTTGTTCATCAGCGGTGCGTCTGGGCGCAGGCGCGTGCGCAGCTGCGACCACATCTCGGAGTCGAACGTGGTGCGAATCGAACTCCCCGGCACATGCGAGCCCCGGGCAGCGGCGGCGTAGTCGGCGATCTGCAGGACTGTGAGCACGATCGCATCGCCGCGATACCCGCGCTCGCCCTGGCGGGGCCCGACGCGGGCGTCGAGATCGCCCTGCAACTGCCGGGCGCGATGCTCCAAGACCTCGGCGGCGCCCGGGTCGCGGGGGTGATCCACCACGTCCTTGGCGGCGCTCAGACAGGCGACCACCGACTCATGCAGCGGCACCTGCGACGGGCCATGATCGGCGATGAACTCCATGAGCCGGGCAGTAGAGGTGACGACCGCGGAGCTGGCGACCGCCGCGCGCGAGGGGCTCGCCGTGCGGTCCGGGCTGTTCATGAAGGCGGTGATGAGTTGCTCGGAGTCCTTGCCGATGGCTGCATCGCTGGGGCCGTTCGTGCCGGCCAGCGCCGCCACGCAACGGCCGAGCGCCTCCACCGTCGCCGTCTGCAGCGCGGTTCGCCGCGGCGGCGAGGCGACGAGCAGGGCGCCGCCCGCCGCCACCGCCATGCCCAGCACCGCACCGGCCACGGCCTGCCAGAACGAACTGCGGTGCAGGCCGAGGGAGGCCCCCACGAGCAGGTCAGACATGACGGCGGACGTGCCCGCCGCGACTGCGCCGCCGAACCCTCGCAGCACGAATAGCCCGGCCGCGAGCAGACCGATGATCACAGCGAAGATGACCATCGGCGCGTGCGCCGCCAGATGGCCGGCCGCCAGCGCCACGACGCCGGCGAGACCGGTTGCGGCATAGGCTTTGGCCCGGTGGATCCCATCCCCGGGGAAATCCGCGAGAACGAGCAGGAGCCCTGTCAGGCAGGCCACGCCGGTGATGCCCGGCTTGTGCATGATGCCCAGGGTGACGAACGCCAGCAGCGCGACCAGCGAGGCCGCGCGCAATCCGAGCCCGATGCGGTCGCGGCGGATCATGGCAGGCGCTCCACTCAGGCCTTGTGCGGCTTCCTGATGTTGGGGTCGAGCATCCCCTGCGCGGCCAGCGAACCGCGCACCCCTCCGCCCGAGCCGCGCAGGACAAACGCCATACCCACCGCGAGCGCGGCGCCGATCAGTGGACCGGCGATATAGACCCAGATCGGCCCCAAGTCACCGCCGACCAAGTTGGGCCCCAATGTGCGGATCGTGTTCATTGAGGCACCCGAGAGCGGGGCCGCCCAGAGACCGGCAAGGGCGATGTACGAACCAACCCCGATTGCCGCCATGATGCCGATGTTCTGCGCCCCGGACGACGTGCCGAGGATCACGCTCAGCAGGCCGAAGGTGCAGATGAGCTCGGTCAGGAAGGCGGCCCACGCGGGCGTGCCGGCGCCCGGATAGGACCCGCCGAACCGCGACGAGGTACCGGTGATCAGTTGCAGGAAGACAGCCGCACCGAGCGCGCCGATCAACTGTGCCGCCACATAGCCGGGAAGCCGGATCCAAGGAAAGTCCCCCCGCAGGGCGAACGCCATGGACACGCCGGGATTGAAGTGCGCACCCGACACCTTGCCCATGAACATGATCATCGCCATCACCATGGCGCCAGGCGCGATCACGGCGGCTGCCAGAGTGACAGTTCCCGGGTACACGTGGGCCACCATCGGCGCCCCGGCTGCGACCAGAACCAGGAAGAAGGTGCCGACCAACTCGCTCACCAGTCGACGCCACTCCTGGCGGGGGTCCTCGAAGTCGCGAATGCGCTGCTCGGCCAGGTCGGCAGCGGTCGCCAGCAGTTCCGACGGGTGGTCGGTCATCTGCGAGATCCGCGCGCCATCGCCGTGCTGGTCGTGCCCGTCCTTGCTCGACACCGCCACGTCTCCTCCTCGCCGGACCGCCTACTGCGCGGGCCAACCGCTGGTTACCGCCGGTCAGCCTAGTCCGATGACGGGCTACTCGCGCGTGTCGAGCGTGCGGACGGGGTTGTCGGCCCGGTACCAGGTCGAGGTCGAGACCTGGTCCCAGATCACATGCACCGGCGTTGAGGACGAGACGCAGATATTGCCGTCAGCCCCGGTCTTGGCGACGACGAAGTTCGACATCGTCTCGCCCGGCAGGAAGCTGATGCTCGCGGCAAGGGGCTTGCCGTCGGCGCAGGAGAACACCGTGGCGTTACCTCCCAGCCACGAACCCGTCACGGTGAGCGTGCCGAACGCGGTCCGGTTGGCGCCGTGGGTCTGCACTCGGGCGGTCGTGGTGGCACTCACCGGGCCCGTCCCGCCGAGCCACGCGAAGCGTGAGTCGTAGAGCCGCGTCGGGGTGGCGCTGGGCACGGTCTTGGTCTCGGATACCTGGTCCCAGACCAGGTGCGTGGTCGCCGTCGCGAAGACGCAGATGTTGCCCTGGGCGTCGGACTGGATCGCGACGGTGCCCGCGCGGGAGTGTCCGCCCTGGAAGCTGAGGGAGGTGGCGTTCGGAACCGGCTGGTCGCAGGCGAAGGCAGTGAGCCGGCCGCGCGCGGCCGGGGAGGCCACCGTGAGTGTCCCCACCGCGGTCTTCTGCGCCGTTCCGGTGTTGATCTTCCGCACCGAGTTCGCCGCGACCGGCGTCCCGCCGTATTGCGCGAGCCGGGTGTCCAGTCGCCGCGTGGCATTGTGAATCGCCATCACCTGCGTAGTGAGGACCTTGTCCCAGACAATGTGCACCGGCGCCGAGACGTAGATGCAGAAGTACCCGGCGGAGTCGGATCGCGCGAATACGAAGTTGGACAGCGAACGGCCAGGAACGTAGTTCAAGTTGCTGCTCTTCGGCCGACCCTCGTTGCACGGGTACACCGTGGCGAAGCCGCCCGCCGTGGCTTTGGTCGCAGTCAGATCGCCCATCACGGTTGCGTTGCTGGCATAGGCGTTCAGTTTCAGCACGGTGCCGGCGGCCAGAGGTGCCTTGGTCTGGACGGGCGGCGGCGTCACGGGCGGAGGCGTCACCGGTGGCGGCGTCACGGGCGGCTTTGGGCCGTTGAGACTGGTGTAGCGGAAGTACCACTCGTTGCTGAAGGAGTTGACGTGCCGCACGACGCTGACCTTGGACTGGCCGTCGGGCGCGGTACCGGCCTGAATCGCCAAGCCGTTGCCCAGGTACATCATGGCGTGGCCGTCGTTACCCAGGGAGTTCGCTGGGTCGGCGCCGTTGAACTGAATCATGATGTCGCCCGGCTTGAGTTCCGCCTTCGTGCCGAGCCTGGCCAGGTTCGTACCGCTGTAGCCGTAGCCATTGCCGCCCGTCACGTAGGCCCCGGTCCAACCGAAGTACGGGAAGAACGGGACAAGCGAACCGCCGGACGTGCGAATGGTGCCGCCCCCAGCGACGAAGGCGCGACCCACGAAGCTCGAGCAGTCGAACTGCGTCGTTCGGCGCAGCGTGTAGTCCTGGCTGTACCCGGTACCGAGGACGCTGAACCCGAAGCGCACTGCGGCGGCGGCCTCGTAAGTCGACGCCCCCGCGACGGCCGCGTCGCAGACAGCCTTGACGTTGACGCCGTAGAGGACAGACCCGGCAGGTGCGCCGGAAGCACACACCGCCGGCGCGACG
>JBIRBF010000241.1:0-2725 GCA_044326505.1 Candidatus Nanopelagicales bacterium
CCCCGGGCCCACCCTACCCATTTAACAGGGTGGCGTCGGCCCCCCCCCGGCGCCGCTCCACCTCAATGATCATGACGAACTACGCCACGGGAGCGAGCCCGTGGGCCACCCGCACCGAGTCCAGCACGTCGAGCATGATCGCGTTGGCGTCGTAGTCCTTGGGGGTGAACACGGCAGCCACCCCTTGGGCGCGCAGCGCCTCCGCGTCCGCCTCCGGGATGATGCCGCCGACGACCACGGGCACATCGGTCAGACCCGCCTCGGCCAGCCCCGCGACGACCTCTGGCACGAGCTCCATGTGCGACCCGGACAGGATCGACAGCCCCACCACGTGAGCGTCCTCCTCGACCGCGGCGGCCACGATCTGCGCCGGGGTGAGCCGAATGCCCTGGTAGACCACCTCGAAGCCCGCGTCCCGGGCACGCACGGCAATCTGCTCGGCACCGTTGGAGTGCCCGTCCAACCCCGGCTTGCCAACCAGGAAGCGCACGTGAGTGCCGAGTTCGGCGCCCGTGGCGCGCACGGCCTCCCGCACGCGCAGCAGCGACTCGCCCGGCTCAGCGACCCCGGTCACCCCTGCCACGCCGGTCGGGGCGCGGTACTCGCCGAAGACGTCGCGCAGCGCCTGCGACCATTCGCCGGTGGTGACGCCCACCCGGGCGCACTCCAGCGTGGCGGCCATCAGGTTCTCCGTGCCAGCCGCGGTGGTGCGCAGCACGTCCAGCGCCGCCTGCGCTGCGTCCTCGTCGCGCGCAGCGCGCCATGCCTGCAGGTCAGCGATCGCCTGGGCCTCGACGGCCGGGTCCACTGTCTGGATGGCGGCGTCCAGGTCGGCGGTGAGTGGGTTCTCCTCGGTGGTGGTGAACTTGTTCAGGCCCACCACCGTGTCCTGGCCGGCCTCGATGCGCGCCCGCCGCTCGGCATGCGAGGACACCAGCTGCTGCTTCATGTAGCCGGTCTCCACGGCCGCCACTGCCCCGCCCATGGCCTGCACGCGGTCGATCTCCTCGCGCGCCGCCGACACCAACTCGGCGACTTTCGACTCCACCACGGTGGAGCCGGCGAAGATGTCGTCGTACTCGAGCAAGTCGGACTCGTAGGCCAGCACCTGCTGGATGCGCAGCGACCACTGCTGGTCCCACGGCCGGGGCAAGCCCAACGCCTCGTTCCACGCCGGGAGCTGGATGGCCCGCGCGCGGGCGTCTTTGCTGAGGGTCACCGCCAGCATCTCGAGGACGATGCGCTGGACGTTGTTCTCCGGCTGCGCCTCGGTCAGGCCAAGGGAGTTGACCTGGACGCCGTAGCGGAAGCGTCGCTGCTTGGAGTCGGTGACGCCGTAGCGCTCGGCGGTGACCTCGTCCCAGAGCTGCACGAAGGCGCGCATCTTGCACATCTCCTCGACGAACCGCACACCGGCGTTGACGAAGAACGAGATCCGCGCAACCACGTCGCCGAACTTCTCCGGCGGCACCTGCCCGGAATCGCGCACGGCGTCGAGCACCGCGATCGCGGTGGACATCGAGTAGGCGATCTCCTGCACCGGGGTGGCCCCGGCCTCCTGCAGGTGGTAGCTGCAGATGTTGATCGGGTTCCACTTCGGGATGTTCGTCACCGTGTAGGTGATCATGTCGGTGATCAACCGCAGTGACGGTCCCGGCGGGAACACGTACGTGCCCCGCGACAGGTACTCCTTGATGATGTCGTTCTGCGTCGTGCCACCCAGCTGAGCAGGCGCAGCGCCCTGCTCCTCGGCGACTGTCTGGTACAGGGCCAACAGCCACATCGCCGTGGCGTTGATGGTCATGGAGGTGTTCATCTCGCCAAGCGGGATGTCGTGGAACAGCGCCCGCATGTCACCGATGTGCGCCACGGGCACGCCGACTTTGCCGACCTCGCCGCGCGCCAGGGGGCTATCGGGGTCGTAGCCGGTCTGCGTCGGCAGATCGAACGCCACCGACAGGCCCGTCTGGCCCTTGGCCAGGTTGCGGCGGTAGAGCTCGTTGGACTTAGTAGCCGACGAGTGTCCGGCATACGTCCGCATCAGCCAGGGACGGTCCTTGCTGCGCTCGCTCATCTGGGTTCCCTTCGCCGCGCTGTTGGGTCGCGCGGGCTGACTCGTGGCTGACGGAGGTCCGGCAATCCGGGGGTACTACTCGTAGGTGTAGAAGCCGCGACCGGTCTTGCGGCCGAGGTCACCGGCGGCGACCATCCGGCGAAGCAGCTCCGGCGGGGCGAACTTCTCGTCCTGGGTGTCGGCGTAGATGTTGCTGCTGGCGTTGGTCAGGATGTCCACCCCCGTCAGGTCGGCCGTGCGCAGCGGGCCCATGGCGTGCCCGAAGCCCAGCTGACAGGCGATGTCCACGTCCTCGGCGCTCGCCACGCCGGACTCCACCAGCGCAGCGGCCTCCATGGCCAGGGCCGAGATGAGGCGGGTGGTGACGAATCCGGCCACGTCACGCTCCACGACGATCACCGTCTTGCCCAGGTTCTCGGCAAACTCCCGTGCCCGGGCCAGCGTGGCATCCGCAGTCTTGTAGCCGCGCACCAGCTCGCACAGCCGCATGAGCGGTACCGGCGAGAAGAAGTGAGTCCCCACCACGGACTCCGGCCGCGAGGTCACCGCGGCGATGGTCGTGATCGGGATGGCCGACGTGTTGGTCGCCAGCACTGCGTCGGGCTTGGCGATCTTGTCGAGTTCGGTGAAGATCGCCCGCTTGACCTCGAG
>JBIRBF010000120.1:0-8590 GCA_044326505.1 Candidatus Nanopelagicales bacterium
CAACACCGAGGAGCACGCTGGGCTCGATCCCGGACTGCTTGTGCGGCTGTTGCGGTCGGGGCCGTACCTGGTAGGCCTCGGCCTCGACGCGGGCGGGTTCGCCCTCACCGTGGTCGCGCTCCAGACGCTCCCGCTGTTCGTCGTCGAGGCGTTCACCGCCGGCGCCCTTGCGGTCACGGCGGTGGCAGCGGCGGTGTGGCTGAAGCTCCCGCTGTCGCGCGGGGAGTGGGCCGGGGTGGCGGCGGTCACGCTCGGCCTGGTTGCAGTGGGCTTGTCCGCGGGGGAGGACCAGAAGTCGAAGTTGGAGGCCTGGGAGCACTGGTTGCCGCTGGCCGCTTCCCTCGTGCTGATCCTGCTCACGTTCCTGGCTGCGCGCATGAAGGGCCGCTGGAGCGTCACTGCGCTGGGCGCGCTTGCCGGCTTCGGCTTCGGCATGGTCGGCGTCGGGACGCGGGCCTTGGATCAGCCGCTGACCTTCACGGGGGTGCTCACGGACCCCTCGGCGTACGGCATCGTCGTGGCCGGCGTGGTCTCGATCCTGGCGCTCGCGACTGCGCTGCAGCGGGGCTCGGTGACGCAGACGACCGCCGCCATGGTGGTGGCCGAGACCATCATTCCGTCCGCCATCGGCCTCATCTGGCTGGGCGACCGGATCCGGCCCGGCTTTGAGGTCGTGGCGCTCGTAGGCATGCTCGTGGCGATCGCTGGGTCGGTGGCGCTGTCGAGGCTGGGCGAGATTCCCGCCGAGGAGGGGCAGGCGACTGTGGAGGGCGCTGCCAGCGGCTGAGAGGATCGCCGCATGGCAGACCTCGAGGACATGCTGGACGCCCACGTCCGATTCGAACTCGCACGCTGGCAGGGCGAGGCGCTCGGTGACACGGTCGCGGAGGAAGTCGCGGCGGCCTATCGCTGGCTCGACGACGTCCCCCTTGCCGAGCTCCTCGATTCCGAGGCCGTCGGCGACGCGGCCGTCGAAGTCCTCTGCCGGCTCGAGTTCGATTCGGAGGCGCTCGCGGAGTACTGCGTCGCCGCGGTGCTCGCTGCCAGGGACTTCGCAGAGGGGTCCGACGCGCAGCTTGCCGAGATGGTGTCCCACGAACAGTTCGGCTCGGTCGCCGCGGCGGGCATCGGCCTCACGGGTGTGCGGACCGAGGTGATCGCCCAGGTCACCACCAGCGAGGTCTACGCCAGCTTGATGTCGCACGTCCTCTACCAAGGGATCAAGAACTACGTGCAGACGGAGAACCCGGTCGCCAAGAAGGTCCCGGGAGCTGCTGCTCTGATGCGCTTCGGCCAGAACGCGGTGAACGCGGCCGCGCCCAATCTGGAGCAGGGGATCGATCGGCAGCTCACCGCCTTCGTGGCTGCCAGCGTCGCCGACACCATCAAAGACAGCCAGGCCTACCTCACGCGCGTGATGACACCGGAGGTGCTCGCAACGGTGGCCGAGGAGGTGTGGCAGACCAATGCCGGGCAAACGCTGTCCGACCTCGCGGCTCTGGTGCCGCCGCAGCAGCTCGAGCCGTTGACGCTCGCGGTGCTCTCCGCGGCCCTGGAGGTTCGGAGCACCGATGTCGCGGAGGACGCGGTGCGCGCGATGGTGGCGGACCTCTTGGCCGGCTACGGCGATCAGCCGGTCGCGGCCATGCTCGTAAGGGCCGGGCTGCCGGCTGCGAAGGCCGCCGAACTGCTCGCGCCGGTTGTTGCCGCCGCGCTCGCCTCGCCCGCCGCGGCGGAGTACCTGGCGGTTCGGATCCGCGCCCGGCTGGAGGCTTTCTACACCGCCTACGCGGCGGGGCTGTCGGGCTGACCGGCAACGGCGCCTGCTTTCGGTGGGGGCCAGAGCATCGCCGAGGCCACCAGGAAGCACGCGCCGCCCAGAAGGGTTCCCAGATTGTTGAGCGCGTTGTTCGCCACGCCGCCACCCATCCCCAGCGCGGCGATGGCCGAGATGCCGAAGAACGCCGAGCCCGCGAGGTTCAACGACACGATGGCCGCTGATCGCCCGCGCACGAGCGCGTGACGCAGCCCCCGGTTCATGGGGTGCAGCGCGATCAGGCTCGAGATGAGGAACAGCGCCGAGCCCAGCACGTCCGGGCGCCACACACCGTGGTCGTACGCCTGCGTGTTCGTCACGGCGATTGACATCCCTCGGATCGTCATGACGTTGAACTCCAGCGTCCCGACCAGCTGCACGACCGCGGCCAGCCAGTCCGGACTCGACCAGGCCCGATGCTTGCTCGGGTGACTCGCCCGCCAGCGCGGCAGATGGCTCACGGCGGCCCGCCACTGGATGAAGGCTGCGGTGGTGAAGAACACCGCGCCGATGGCGAACGTGGCGTCGGCCGGCCCGCGGCCGATCATGCTCATGATCGCGCCTGCCATGAACAGCGCGGAACCCGCGCTGAACCAGGCCGACATCAGTTGCAGGTCCAGGCGCTGCGCGCGCTGCTCCAGCCAGGTCAGGCGCGGGAGGCGGAGCCGGAGAGCGAGCGCGCTGCGAGTCGGGGCCGAAGGCTCGTCAGACCCGCCCGTCGACGGCCCGCTCAGCGGAACATCATCTTCTCGAAGAGAGTCGAACCCGCCACAGTCGCGTGCACGTCGCCGAAATTGACCTGCAGCTCCACATCGGCCGTGAAGTCCTCGACCTTCTGACGGAGCCCCGGCGTCTTGGGAAGGCTGTGGGCGCTCATCGAGCCTCCTGGGGGGCCGGCATGCTGTTTATGCGCTCCCCGACGCGGGGCGTGGACCCAGCATGACACTGGCGGCCCGCCGGCGGAACTGGATTTCCCCCTCTCCTGACGCCCCGCTTGCGCGTAAGGCAAAATGGGCCCATGGCGATCCTGGGCACACTGGCGAACAGTGCTGCCCTTGAGGAGCCGGAGGAGCCTGGGCGGCAGCGCTCGGGGGCGGGTTTCCTGAGTCATATCCAAGGGCTGCGGGCCGTGGCCGTCGGCCTCGTCGTCGCCACTCACCTGACGGGGTGGCCCACCGGCGGTTTCATCGGCGTCGACGTTTTCTTCGTCATCTCCGGCTTCCTGATCACCGGCCTGCTCGTCCGCGAGCGGGAGCGCACCGGCTCGGTGTCGCTGCGCGAGTTCTACGCGCGGCGCATGCGGCGGATCTTCCCGATGGCAGTCGTGGTGCTGCTCGCCACGGTGGCCGTCGCTTTCGCCCTGTTCACCCAGAAGCGAGCCGATGCCACGGTGGTGGATGCCTTCTGGGCGCTCGTGTCGCTGGAGAACTGGCACCTGGCGCAGCAGGGGACGGATTACTTCCATGCAACGGATGCAGTCTCGCCGGTGCAGCAGTACTGGTCGCTCTCGGTTGAGGAGCAGTTCTACCTCGTATGGCCGGTGCTGCTGATCGGGCTGACGTCATTCGGCGCCTGGCGGGCGCGGGTCGCAGCCCGCCGGGGCAGGGCTCGCCACGGTGAGGCGTCCGATCGCTGGCGCCGGCCGCTCATCTGGGCGCTGGCCCTGGTGGTGGCGGGTTCGTTCGGCTGGGCGGTCTGGCAATCCGCCACGGCGCCCACGGTTGCTTACTTCTCGACCCTCACCCGAGCGTGGGAGCTGGCTGTCGGGGCCTTGCTCGCGGTGGCCCTCGCCGGCGGAGTGCGACTGCTGCCCCGACTGCGGGCACTGCTGCTGGGGGCGTCGCTGTTGGCGATCGTGTGGTCGGCCTGGTGGATCACTTCGGCAACGTCCTTTCCCGGCCCCTGGGCAGCTGTTCCCGTGCTTGCCACCGGTGTGGCCCTGGTCGTGGGCCACGGCGCGACCGGCCTGTCGGCTCGACTGCTCGCCAGCGCGCCCTTCCAGTTCGTCGGCAAGATCTCGTACTCGCTATACCTCTGGCACTTCCCGGTCTTCGTCTTCTGGTTCACCCTCGTCGATCGCACACCCGCCTCCATGGCCGCAGCCCTGGGCGCGGCCATGGGGCTGTCGGTGGCGTCGTTCTATCTGATCGAGGAACCGATCCGCCGCTCGCGCTGGCTGTCCAAACGCTCGGGGGGCCCTGCCGACCTTCCACCGCGCCGATCGGCCTGGTCGGTCGTCGGGCATGTCGGCCGTTGGACGGTGCTCACCTCGGCAGCCGTGGCGCTGCTCCTGGTCGCTGCCGTCGGGCTCTACCCGCGCCTCATCCCGACGCCGCCGGTGAAGGCTGCCACCCTCGAATCGAACGGTACCGGCGCGCTGGCGGGGCTGACAATCGATCCCGCGACCGTGCTCAAGTCGTCGCTGCTCGATGCGGTCAACGCCACGACGTGGCCGGTGCTGAACGAGGAGGACGGCTGGGAGGACCTGCGCACCGTGGTCTCGGGTCCGGAATGCACCGACGGGCCCGCTCGCTCCAGTGTGTGCACGTATCCGACCCAGGGCGCGACCAAGACCGCCGTCCTCATCGGCGATTCCCAGGCGCACGCCTGGTCCACCGGTGTGCGGGCCGCGCTGTCCCAAGCTGGTTACAACGTCGTGATGCGGCAGATGCCGGGCTGCCCGTTGGCCGATGCGCCGGTGTACGAATTCATGTCCGACAAGGTGGACCACACCGCGTGCCCTCCCTACGTGGCCGAGTCGATGGACTTCATTCGCGACACCAAGCCCGACCTGGTCATCGCGAGCACCTTGTGGCTGGAATACCGCATGGTTCCGGGGTACTCCCAGGGCGACCCGCCCTCCGCGGAATGGCAGGCCGCGATCGGGCGCAACGTCGACAGGTTGGCCGCGCTCACCCCGCGTCTCGTGCTGCTGGACAGCCCGCCCGAGGGCAAATCCATCGCTGCCTGCCAGACGCCGTCTTCGGTGCCTGACGACTGCGAGACCATGGTGACCCAGGAGTACCGTCAGGTTACGCAGATGAACCAGGCCGTAGCCGCGAAGGCGCAGGCAGACGGCCGCGACGTGCGGCATGTCGGGGTGGAGCAGTGGTTCTGCTACGAGGGGGTGTGCCCCTCCTTCATCGCGGCCCACCCGATCTATGCCGACGCCATACACGTGGCGCCGGTGTACGGGGAGTACGTCGCGCCACTGCTGCGCAGCGCGATGCTGGCCTAGCGGGGAGGTCGGGCAAGTCGCAGGACGGACTGCCCGATCACGGCGTAGCCCCTCGCGCTCCAGCGGCCGTTCATGAGCCGCAGGCCTCGCAACTGCGCCCGCAGCGTGGCCATCTGTCGGCTGCGGGCGTGCGACGCCGTGACGTTGCCCGGGTGCAGCCGGTAGTTGACCGCCACCGCGTCATCGCGCCTTAGCTCGTATCCCGCGCTGACCAGGCGATACGCCAGGTCGAGGTCCTCGGCGACGCGGAACCCGGGATCGAACCCGCCCACAGTTCGCAAGGCCTTGACGCGGAACATGGCTGCGGGGAACGCGAATTCCGGGCGCCCGTCGCGCAGGCCCCAGTGCCAGGTCGGCACCGCGCCGCCGGCGGGATCGTCCGTGAAGCAGCGGATGGCGCCGCCCACCCCGCCGAGTTCCGGTTCGGCGAGCAGCATTGCGCTCTGGCGTGCGAAGCGATCGGGCTCGGACACGTCGTCGGAGTCGCAGATGGCCAGGAAGCGCCCGCGCGCCAGGCCTAGGGCGCGGTTCCGGGACCGCGGAATCCCCAGTGGCCGACCGTTGGCGAAGACCCGCACCCGGGTGTCCTGCGCGGCGAACGCCTGGGCGACGCCCAGGGAATCGTCGCTGGAGTTGTCGTCCACGATGATCAACTCGAAGTCGGACTCGGTCTGAGTCAGGATCGACTCGATGGCCTCCGACATGAGCTCGGCGCGATCGCGCACGAGCATCATCGCCGTGACGAGCGGGCTTCCGGACCCGGCCGTGGACGCCCCCTCCAGGGGCTGCTCGGCTGCGTCGGTCATCGTCGGGACCTTACGGCGTCGAGGCGGTTGCGGGCCGCGAGGGCGAAGTAGCGCGCGGTGGTGAGTGCCCCCGGCGCTTGGCCTGGTGGCACATCATCGAGGCCCGCTATCAGATCGACCAGTGGCTCGCTGACGACCGACCAGCGGAAGGACTCCGCCAGTCCGCGGGCGGCGCTGGACATCGTTGCGCGCCGATCGGCGTCGGCGGCGAGCGCGAGCAGGGCAGACGTCCACCCAGGAACATCCCCGGGAGGCACCGCAACCGCAGCGCCGGCGGCCACCATCTGATCGGTCAGCGAACCGCCCGCAGTGGACAGCGTGGGCAGGCCGGCCCACAGATGGTCCAGGTACCGCGTGCGGAAGCTCAGCCGCGTCTCGTCCGAGGCGTAGTACGAGCACACGCCTATGTCGGCGTCGGTCAAGAAGGCAGCCCGCTCCTCGAACGGCACCCAACGTCCGGCGACGACCAGGTGCCCGTCGGCGATCAGGCCCAAGTCATCGGCGGTGGCCATCGCGGCCGCCGCGGCTCGATGCTCGGACCAGTCGTCGGAGGCGTGTCCGGCACCCATGACCACGAGCCGGATGCGGGGGTCGGCGTCCGCGGCGGCCCGCAGGCCGCGCAGCAGCGTGACCGGGTCGAACCAGTTCCACAGACCGCCGGTCCAGAGCAGGATCACCGAGTCGGACGGCACCAGCACGCCTCGCACCGCCGGTTCAGCCGAAGCTGTCGGTGCCGCATCGGGCAGGCCGAACGGCACGATGGCCACCGGCGGGCCGACGCCCGCGCCGGGTAGGTCGTCGATGGGGTAGATGCGCCCGCACTGGCCCAGTGCGCCGAGCCAGTGGTCGCGCTGCCGCTCCGAGGCGCAGATGAAAGCGTCCCCGCAGGCGACGGCAGTTGCGTATTCCATTTGATTGCGGGCGATCAGTGCGTCGCGGACCGCGGGTGGGCGCTCCTCGCCGCCGTGCGCGGCGGGGTACTCGACGAAGCTCGGCACGTACAGGTCGTAGATGACCCGGGCGCCGCCGCCATGCAGGCCGCGCGCGACGTCCACCCGCAGGGGCTGGCTGACGATGACGTCGGTGCCGCGGCTGAGTCGGCGGAACGCATCCGCAGAGAAGGACCCGAAGGCGGTCGCCTCGACCCCGAGGTCGACATCGGGAAGCTCGGGGGTGGCGAGGCGGACATCCGCTCCGGCCGCCTGCAGTGCGCGAGCCAGGTGCACTGCCCGAATCGCCGGACCGGCCATCCGGGCGCCGGGCTGCTCGGTGCTGACGACCACTGTGCGCACACCGTCAAGGGAGGACTCAGCGCTGCTCACGATGGCCCACTCCCTCCATGCCCCTCAGGGGAATTTCCTGGCCCCAAACCTACGCGACTTCGCGACCCTCGCGTGCAGCTGGCGCTGCTGGTGCAACCCTGCTGAGAGGATAGGGGCATTGCGGGGACAGGCACGCCATCCGGCGCGCACGCCGCGCGTTTCTTGGAGGATTCCTAGCGATGGGCGAAATCGCCATCCGTGCCCAGAACGTGTCGAAGAAGTTCTCGCGACACATGGAAAAGCGCAACTCGCTCAAGGAGCGGGCCGTGCGGGGCAAGTCTCCCGTCGCGCCGGAGTTCTGGGCGCTGCGCGATGCCTCGTTCGAGGTCGAGCGCGGGACAACCTTCGGCATCATCGGCCACAACGGGTCGGGCAAGTCCACGGCACTGAAAGTGCTCACCGGGGTGTACCGCCCGACGAGCGGCTTGGTCGAGGTGCATGGCCGGGTGTCAGCGCTGCTCGAACTCGGGGCCGGCTTCCATCCCGAGCTCACGGGTCGGGAGAACATTCGACTCAACGGGGCGATCCTGGGCTTGTCCCGCAAGCGCATCGATGACGCCATGGAGGAGATCATCGACTTCTCCGGTATCGGCGAGTTCGTCGAGTCACCGGTGAAGGTCTACTCCTCGGGCATGTTCCTGCGGCTCGGATTCGCCATCGCCGTGAAGATGGATCCCGAGATCCTGGTGGTGGACGAGATCATCGCCGTTGGCGACGAGCAGTTCCAGCGCAAGTGCACCGACTACCTGTACAAGCTGCGGCAGGACGGCTGCACCATCGTGGTCGTGTCACACGCCATGAGTCAGATCGAGGACATGTGCGACAACGCCGTCTGGCTCAGCCACGGCCAGGTCCAGGCCCTCGGCCCGGCGCGGGACACGGTGCAGCAGTACCTCGACTCGGTCAACTCTGAGGAGATCGCCAGCAGGGTCGACACCACCAACGTGGTGCCGGGCGACGGGCGGGCCACCGGAAGTGGCGAGATCCGGGTGCAGCGGGTCGAGTTCGTGGATACGGAAGGGACGGCTGAAGGGGTTCTGCTCGCCGGCCGGCCAGCCAAGATCCGCCTGCACTACCGGGCCGCTGTGGACCTGTCGCGCGCGGTGTTCGGCTTTCTGTTCTACACCGAGGCAGGTGTGCAGGTTGCAGGCCGCAACTCCATGCACGAACTGTCCCAGCCCCTGCCGCGCGGCGAGGGCGTGGTCGAGTTCGACATCCCCGCGGTTCCCCTGCTCAACGGGAACTACCTCGTCACCACGATGATCAGCGACAGGTCGCACATCTTCGACCAACGCGACAAGCAGGTCCGCGTCACGGTGCGTTCGAACGATCAGTCCTACGCCGGCACCGCCGCGATCGACGGCCGCTGGTCGATCGCTCCCAGTTGATCGCCCGCGGTTGATCGCCC
>JBIRBF010000106.1:0-9374 GCA_044326505.1 Candidatus Nanopelagicales bacterium
AGTCGTCCGGCGCGTAGCCCAGCTCGTTCAGGCACGCCGAGAGGCTCGACTCCGACGCGGCGAACGTCCGCGCGACGGTGGCCGCCTGTGCGGCAGGAAGGGCGCGCGAGCGCAGGTACGTCGGGACGAGGGTGTCGATGTTCTGATCCGTGTATTCGGTGCCCGTGCTGACCGGGATCGTCTGCAGACCGGCCCATTGACCGCCGGCGACGGTTGCCGGCACCGGGGCGTCGGCGCGATCGACGATGACCGCTGTAGCGACCAGTCCGGCGGCGGCGATGCCTGCCGCAGCCCAGATCCAGCGTCGTCGCCGTGGCGCCAGCGGTGCCACGGTCGACGGATCGCCCGCAGCTTGGGGCTGGGCAGCGGTCTCGGTTGGGGTCGCGGCAGACGACACGGGCGTCTCACGGCGGAGGGCCGACTCGTGCTGGAGAGCCGCCACTATCCGATGGGACACGTCGATCGGGATGTGCGGCGGGTCGAGGTCGGCCAGGGCAGCGTCCAGCCATGCATTCTGGGCGTCGTCGGGCGTGTCGGCGGTCATTGTTGGCTGTCACCCCCTCGTGGGCGCTCGGCTGTCCCCGGTGAGACGGAGCGTTGCGAATCGGGGTTCCCATTCCGCACGGCCGGCCGGAGCCCGCTCAGGGCGGTTGCGAGGCGCGCGCGGCCCCGGGCGCACCGGCTCTTGATCGTGCCCGTCGGAACGGAAAGGATCTGGGCAGCCTCGGCCACCCGGTAGCCGTGAACATCAACGAGCACAATGGGTTCGCGCTGTTCGGGCGGCAATTCGGCCAGCGCTCGTTCGAGTTCGATGGACAGTTCCAGGTTCCCGATCGGGTCACTCGGATCAGCCAGCGTATCCGCCTGCCCGGCTGTGCCCTCGCCGGGCAGGGCGACGGTGGCGCGGGCCCGGCGTCGGCGCATCCGGTCAAGGCAGGCGTTCACCACGATCCGATGCAGCCACGTGGTGACGGCTGCCTCCCCACGGTACGAGCCGGCCGAGCGGAATGCCGAGATCATCGCGTCCTGCAGGGAATCGGCTGCTTCCTCGGGATCGCCGGTCGTGCGGAGCGCCACCGCCCACAGCCGGTCGCGATGTCGCAGGAAGATCCGCTCGAAGGCCTTGCGATCGCCCGAGACGTGCGCGGCAATCAGCTCCTTGTCGGTCGCATCCTCGGGAACGCCCTCCGCACCGCCGTCGATCGGCAGCTCGACGCCCTCGGTCACTGCTGGGAGCCGTCGGTGCCGTAGACAGTTGCGGCCCGGATGCCGGCGCGGTAACCGGAGTCACCGACGGAGTTCGCGGTGTTGCTCAGTTTGGTGAACCAGACGACCAGCGCTCGGGTCTTCGTCGGGCGAGGCAGCCGGACGAGGACCGACTGGCCTGCACCGCGGGTCTGCGAGACGGGTCGGAAGGTCTCGAGCGCGGCGTCCGCGTTGTCTCCGACGAGCAGCGCGAAGTCGGTTGCTGTGCCGGTCAGCTGCAGGTCTACGCTTGTGATCTCATGCACGGCGCCCAGGTCTAATACGACTCCAACGCCGCGCTTCCCACCGATGTCGGCCGTGTAGTAGCCCTTGCTCATCCAGGCGGTGCCGGCATCGCCGTCGACGATGTTCCCGAGCAGCGATGGGTACTCGCTGCCGTCGCCGTCGGGGTCGAGGGTGGACATGGCGATGATCGGTTGTTCCTTCTCCGCGGGTCCGACCGCAGCGGTCGAGAGGGAGGGGGCGACCAGAGTGCCGTCGTCGGTGCGCATCGGTGTTTGATCGGCACCTACCGCGGTCCGTTCCTGCGCCGCCTGCGTGATGCCGGTCATCGTCAGCCCGGCGATGATTGCAGCGACCCCCACTGCGACTGCTATGCGGCCGACATTGCGCCATCGGCGCGGCCGCTGGGGCGTTGCGGCTTCGCGCTGTCGGGTAGTCATGTCGTCCAGCGCAACGGCGAGGGCGGCCATCAGGCTGCGGACTTCGGCTGTCCCGCGGGCGGCTTCATCCATCGCCCGCAGCGTCAGGTCGTTCAGGTTTCCCGGAATGTCCGCCACCAGCCGGTTCGGCGCCGGCACGGTCGGTATCAGGCCGCGCCGTCCCGGGTCGGCCAGTTCCGCCGGCCAGGTTCCGGTGAGGCACAGGTAGAGCAAACCCACCAGTGCGGCCGCGTCCGCTCGGGCAGCCGCGGCTGGACTCATCGAGACGCCGTGCAGAGCCGAATCGACCTCGGCCCCGCGCAGCTTTACCTGACCGTGGCCGTCCAGATGCACGGTGTCGGGATGGAGCCGCCCATGGTGCACGCCCTCCTCGGCGAGGGCGATCAGCGCCTGACCAATGGCCATGGTCGTCTCGACGGCCTGCATTGCGGACATCGGCTCGTGGGCCACGTAGCTGAGCGCCGGCCAGTCGGTCCAATCGGTGACCATGGCGAGGACGCACTGGTCACCGACGATATCCAGCACTGGGAGTACGTATCGGCTGTCCACACGGCCCGCACGAGCCGCGGCGGCGGGGAGCAGACTCGCCCCGGGGGAGTCTGCGGTGATGATGCGGATGGTCACCCGACGGCCCAGTCGTTCGTCGGTGCCCCGCCAGGTTTGGGCGGTCGGTGTGAGCACGACATCGTCCTCGAGCCGGTAGCGTCCGCCGATCAGATCGCCGGGGGCGAACAGCGGGACGCGGGAAGGCATGGTCCCTAGTTTAATCGGCTGAGCTTCGCCGTCGTGAGGGGAACGGCACCTTCGCCCATGCCATCCGCAGCACTGTGTCCACGTCGGGAACCCGCAGCAGGCGGCAGGCAATGGCATATACGGCCAAGGCGACCACGCTGGCGAACACCAGTGCCAGGGCTGCCAGGAAGGAATTTCCATTCATCCCGAGGTCCCGCGACACCCCGGTCACCGCACCGAAAAGGGATCGCAGGGCGAACGTCGCCAGCCAGGCGAGAGGCACGGCGACTATGCCTGCGAGGAACATGCGGGCCAGCGCCCAGATGGTTCCCCAGGTATGCATGTGGATGAGTTTGCGGCGCAACCAGAACCACGCCACCACCAGCGAGATCCAGTAGGCCAGCGACTCCGCCAGTGCCAGACTGACCACCTTGCCCCCGACCGGGGCCAGTTCGAAGAACGCCAGCATGAACACGATGAGCAGCGCATTGAACACGACTGTGACGTAGAAGGGCGTGCGGGTGTCCTCGAGCGAGTACCACCCCCGGATCAGCAGGTAGAACAGCGAGAACGGGAGCAGGCCGATGGAGAAGGCCGAGACCACCAGACCGGTGTAGATGGCCGCCTCGCCCGCGCCGGCGCCGTAGCCGAAGACCAGTTGGGTGATGAGCGGACCCTCGACCACGAGGATCACCCCGCACGGGATGATCAACGCCGAGATTAAGCGCGCGCCGCTCACAAGTTGGTCGGACACGGCTCGGAGGTCGCCGTCGGCGGCCTGCTCGCTCATGCGCGGCAAGAGCGACGTGACGATCGAGATAGTGATCACCGACACCGGGAGCATGAACACCAGGTAGGCCTTGTCGAAGGTCATGAGTCCTTCGGGCGTGGTGCCCTGTTCGCTGGCCAGGACGTTGGCCTGCGTGGCCAAGCGGGCGGTGATGAGCAGCGCCACCTGGTTGGCGAGCACGAGGGCGACCGTCCAGCCGGCCAGCTTGGCGGTCTTTCCCAGGCCCGAGCCGCGGAAGTCGAATCTGGGCCTGATCCGGAAGTTCACCCGCCGGAGGACGGGCAGCAGGATCAGCGACTGGACGACCACGCCCAGGGTGGTTCCGATGCCGAGCAGCGCCACCTGTCCGGGCGTGATCGACTCCACGGAGGCCGAGGTGCCCGCAACTGCCAGGAACGCCAGCGCCATCCCGATGACGAGGATGTTGTTGGCGATCGGGGCGAACATGGGCATGCCGAAGTGACCGCGGGAGTTGAGCACCTGCGACTGCATTGTGTAGATGCCATAGAAGAAGATCTGCGGCAAGCAGAGCCGTGCGAAGGCGACCGCAAGCTCGTAGTTGGCTTGCGGATAGTCGTCGGGCACGTACAGCGACACGATCCAAGGAGCCAGCAGCACCGATGCGACGGCGATCGCGAGCAGCACCAGCGAGGTCAGCGTGAGCAGCCGGTTGGCGTAGGCGTCGCCGCCGTCGGCGTCGGACTTGAGGTGCCGGACCAGCTGCGGGACGAACACCGCGCTCAAGGTTCCGCCTACCAGCAAGAGGTAGATGGTGTTGGGCAGCGTGTTGCCCAGCGTGTAGGCGTCGGCCAAGGTGCCGAAGCCGATGGCGGCCACGATGGCGATGTCCCGGCCCACCCCGGTGAGGCGAGAGACGATCGTTCCCACAGCCATGATTGCGCTGCTGCGCATGACGGCCGAACTGCCTTCGCCCATCGAGGCCTCGTCGAGGGCCTCACCGGGCCCTTCGGTTGGAGCTTGGAAGGCGAGCTGGCCGTCGGTCCGAGTCTTGGTGTCCGGCAGAGGGTCCGGCAGGGGGTCCGCAGGTGCCGAGTCGGGGTGCTGGACGCCCTCGGGCTCAGGTCGCTCCGGTGCCACCGGCAGACTCCTTCCGAGACGTCCTGATGCGTCGGACGACGTTGAACACCACGAGCATCACGAGGAGCGCGAGCGCGCCGCCGACCACCCAGCCCGCGACCCGAGTGTAGGCCGTCGTGCGCAGCTCGAAGACTTCTCCCGCGCCGTACTCGGTTCCGTCGGGCCCCAACAGGCTGGCCGTCACAGTGAGCGGTTCGGATCCGACCACCCGCACGGGAACCTCGAGGCTCAGGCGTTGACCTGCAGGGATCCGCACCGGCTGGGGCGGCTGATCCTCCAGCCGGTAGTCCTGGTCGGCGATCAGCGCGACGCTCACGGTGACGGGCACGCTCAGGTCGTTCGAGACGGTGACGGGCACCCGGCCCTCGGCGCCGGGAAAGGCCACCGGCCCCTGACTGCTGATGCGAACTCGGTCGTGCAGTGCCTGGGCCTGGGCCGTGGTGCGCTCGAGCAGCAGTGCGCCTAGTCCGGGCTGGTTGCGCCATTGGGCGGAGGCGCAGCGCAGGGCGGCTTCGCGCACCGGGACGACCGCTGGGTCGGGCGACTCCGTGATGGTCCCGACTGCGTCGATGGTCTGGTTGATCTGTGCGACGCCGGCCATCTGCTGGGCCTGCGCCCTAGCCGTGTCGGTGGCGTTGGTCGCGGCTGCAGGATCGAGCTGTCCGGCCGCGGCAGTGTCGGCGCCGACGAGCAGGGCCGCCAGCGATCTGGGTGCGGTCAGCCGGATGGACTTGAGCCCCGCCAACAGCGCCTGCAGGGCCTCGCCCGAGGGGGCCCACTCGGGCGGTGGTGCGACGACCAGGTCCTGTCCGTCCTGGGCTGCCAGAGCTACCAAGGTGAGGAAGTTCTGCCGCCCGAGCGTCTCCCACTGCGGTCCCGCGCCCAGCAGGCGCAGGCTGGCCGACATATCGTCGTCGCTCACGATCGCCGTGATGGGTCCGGAGTCGGTGCCCAGCCGCACGAGGCCGCCGCCGGGCGCGATGGCCGCGGGGGACTCGATGGCCGCCTGTTGCAGCACGACCGCGCTGACGCCGGCGCTGCGCAGCAGGCCGAGCGTGCGATCGTCCACCAGCCCCGCCGGCGGCCACGACAACCCGTCGCGGACCTTGCGCCCCAGCAGGGCCTCGACTTGCTCGGCCGCCGTAGTGGTGGCCCGCACCAGGTCGCGCTCAAGACCGCTGGCCGCTTCGGCGGTGGAATCGGGATCGGCGTAGCCGCTGGCGGAAGCATCGACACCTGGCAGGGCCATCGTCTGCCGCACCTGTGCGAGCCAGCTCCCAGCCGCCGGGCTCCCAGGTTCGTCGACCGGTTGGCCGTCCGCGAGCACTTTGTGCGGGGCGGTCAACACCCCTGCCATCTCGAGGGTCTGCGGGTCGATGCTCCACGACAGGTCGCCGGCGGCGGCCGAGCCTGCTGCCAACAAGGTGGTGAGCCGCCCGCCGGCGGCGAACTCGGCAGCCACCTCGTCACCGAGCACCACGCCGTCGGCGTCACGTGCGGGGGATCCGACCAGCGGCCACAGCATGGTGAGCGGTACCGGCGCGGGCGCAGTGCCGGCGACCGGGTACCAGAGGATGCTCGTGCCCACGGCGCCCAACATGGCGCCGGCGCCGTCCACCGACTCCACCTGGAGCGCGAGAACTCCCGCCGTCGGCAGGGTGCTCGTGGTGAGCGGCACCGACAGCTCGAACGTGGTCGATGCGTTGGGTGCGAGCGTGACGAAACCTGGGCGTTGCGCGAGCGTTGGCCCCTCCACCGACGCTGGATCCGCGGTGGACGCTGTCAGTTCCGCCCGGCTGAGCACCGGCGCGGACCCCACTCGCAGGCGCACGCCGACATCGCGCAGGGAGGTAGTCGACACGTTGGTGAGCGTGCCGCTGACGACCAGCGTCGCTCCCGGGGTGGGCACCGTGGGAGTCAGAGCCGCCACAGTGACCTGGATGGGGGCTTTGGGCACCTCATCGGCTGTCGACCCGACACCCTGCGCTGGGCCTGCTGATCCCCAGAGGGCGAGCACTACGGCGACTGCGAGGACGAGGGCAGCGGTCGCCCGAGACATTGGTCGAACGCGGATCGAACCCACCGCCTAGGGGATGTCGGCCAGCAGTTGTGGGACCCGAGCCATCAGGCGGCGCTCATCGGCGTAGGTGAGGCGGTCGCTGACGTCGGCCAGGGCGACCCAGGCCACGTCCGCCACCTCGATGTCCTCGGTGCTGACTTCGCCGCCTGTGCGTTCGAGCAGGAAGTGGTGCACGGTCTTGTGGATGCGGCGGCCCTCGGCGACGAAGGTGAAATCGATGGTGCCGAGCTCGCAGAGCACCTGGCCCTCGATTCCGGTCTCCTCGGTGATCTCGCGGACCGCGGTCTCCTCGCGGGTCTCACCCTCCTCGATGTGTCCTTTCGGCAGCGACCACACCATCCGGCCGCGGCGGTCGTACCGCCCGATGATCACCGCGGACAGCGGATCCCGGTCGAAATCTATGAGCAGCCCGCCTGCGCTCGTCTCCTCGACCGTCGGCTGCGCCGATCGGCCGGGGCGGGAATGGGGCATGGCGAGGAGTCTAGCCGTCGCGCCGAATCCCACCGGTCGGACTCGTTGAGGTTGGCGGCGCGGCGCGTCTGCCGCTCGTCGGTAGGGTTGCGCTCGTGTTGCTCCACGATGGCACCGCTGCGGCGGTGGCGCGCGTTCGCCCCGGACTGACCGGGGCCGTGACCGCCTTGTGGCCTCTGATCAGCGATTTCGCTTCCTCGGGTTACGAGTTGGCAGTCGTCGGGGGATGTGTGCGGGACGCCGCGATGGGTCGGCCCGGCAGCGATCTCGACCTCGCCACCGATGCCCGACCCGAGCGCATCCGTGCCCTGCTGGCACCGCACTGCGAGGCGCTCTGGGACACGGGCATTCGGTTCGGCACGGTGGGTGGGATTCTGGCCGGGCATCAGGTGGAGGTGACCACCTACCGAGCTGAGTCATACGATCCGGAATCGCGGAAACCCGCGGTGGCCTTTGGCGACGAACTCGGCGAGGACCTTCGACGCCGGGACTTCACGATCAACTCGATGGCGCTGTCCCTGCCCGCGGGAGCGCTAGTCGATCCCTTCGGCGGGATGTCGGACTTGGCTGCTGGGCTGATCCGCACGCCCGGCAGGCCGGAAGACTCGTTCGGCGACGACCCGCTGCGGATGCTGCGAGCCGCGCGGTTCGTCGCCCAACTGGGCTTTCGCATCCACCCGGACACCGAGGCGGCCATGACCGCCATGGCGCCGCGGTTGGCCATCGTGTCGGCCGAGCGCATCCGCGACGAGCTCGTCAAGCTCGTGCTTGCGCCCGATCCCGTGCGTGGACTCCGGGTGTTGGTGGAAACCGGCCTCGCCGACCAGATCCTGCCCGAGCTTCCAGCGCTGTCGCTGGAAATCGACGAGCACCATCGGCACAAGGATGTGTACGAGCACTCGCTCACGGTGCTCGCTCAGGCGATCGAGTTGGAGGGTACGCACGAACCCACCTCCGAGGCCGACTTCACGCTGCGCTTCGCGGCGCTGCTGCACGACATCGGAAAACCGCGGACTCGGCGCTTCACCACCGACGGCGGCGTCTCGTTCCATCACCACGAGGTCGTCGGCGCCAAGATGACGCGGAAGCGGATGCAGGCCCTGCGATTCCCCAAGGACGTGACCGAGGACGTGTCCAAGCTGGTGGATCTGCACCTGCGTTTCCACGGCTACGGCGGCGGGGTGTGGACCGATTCGGCGGTCCGGCGCTACGTTCGCGACGCCGGCCACTTGCTCCCACGCCTACACAAGCTGACGCGGGCGGACTGCACCACCCGCAACCGGCGCAAGGCGGCGGCGCTGCAGGCGTCCTACGACAGCCTGGAGCAGCGCATCGACCGGCTGGCCGAGCAGGAGGAACTCGACGCGCTTCGGCCCGAACTCGACGGCGACCAGATCATGGGGATCCTCGGCCTGCAGCCGGGACCGCAGGTCGGCGAGGCGTACCGACACCTGCTCGAGGTCAGGCTCGAGCGCGGCCCGATTGGCCCCGAGGCGGCCGAGGCGGAGTTGCGCCGCTGGTGGGCCGAGCGGAGCTAGTCCTGTGTGCGGGCCCCCACCCCGGTGAGGAAGTACACGATCGCGCACAAAGCCACGGCGATGGCCGCGTACCACCACACCACAGCGGCCGAGACGCCGCCGTTGATGAGGAGCAGGGCCGTCATGATCACGCCAATCGCGATGAATGCGGCGCGCCAGTGGGAGCGCAAAGGTGCGGCGATGCCCTGCAGCCAACTCGCGCTGACCCGTGCGCCGGATTGCCGCAGCCCCCTGCTGACGGCGCCGCGGGCCGATGTCGCCGGGCGGCTGCGTCCGCCGAACCAGCCCAGCAGGGCGATGATGATGCCGACAGCCAGATACGCGGTGACGGCGGTGGAGAGATAGCGCGTGAGGGTCGTCCAGAACGCGTTCAGCACGCCCTGGGCCATCGTTGAGGGCGCGGCCGAGTTCAGAGCTTCCTTTCCGATCGCAAGGCCGACGCCCAGCAGCAGCATGCCCAGGATCGCCGCGATGCCGATGCCGAACACCACCCGCGCACGGCGCCCGCTGATGAGCACGGCCGCGACGAGCAGAATGGCCAGGACCGGCAGCAAGTAGCGAGCCAGCGGAATGCTCAGCTGATAGATGAGCTTCGCCTGGGCGAGCTCGTTGGACTGCAGCAGTACGATGTTCTGATCCGCGCCGGCCGGGATCTGCTTGTCGGCCAGCCCCGTCAAGCCCTTGTCCACCAGCGCCTGCTTTGCCGCCTCGGCGATGACTCCGGTGTCCAGCACGAC
>JBIRBF010000191.1:0-5080 GCA_044326505.1 Candidatus Nanopelagicales bacterium
AGGGCGCGTCGGCGGTCGACACCTCGATGCTCACGGGGGAGTCGGTGCCGGTGGAGGTGGGGGTCGGCGACGAGGTCGTAGGCGCGTGCGTGAACTCCGGCGGCCGGCTGGTGGTCGAGGTCACCCGGGTCGGCGGCGAAACGCAGCTGGCGCAGATGGCCCGGATGGTGGCGGACGCCCAGTCCGGCAAGGCCCCGGTCCAGCGGCTGGCCGATCGGGTTGCGGCGGTGTTCGTGCCGGTGGTGCTGGCCCTCGCGCTGCTGACCTTGGTCGTTTGGCTGATCGCCGGGGCAGGTGCCGAGTTCGCCTTCACAGCGGCTGTGGCGGTTCTGATCATCGCCTGCCCCTGCGCGCTCGGCCTGGCGACGCCGACTGCCCTGCTCGTCGGCACCGGGAGGGCCGCCCAGCTGGGCATCCTGATCAAGGGTCCGCAGATCCTGGAGTCCACCCGGCGGGTGGACACGGTCGTGCTGGACAAGACCGGGACCGTGACCACGGGGAAGATGTCGGTCCTGGACGTGGTCGTCGACGACGGGAGTGCCCACACTCCGACGGAGTCGACCGAGCTGCTGCGCGTCGCTGGCGCGATTGAGTCAGCCTCGGAGCACCCGATCGCAGCTGCCGTCGCCGCCGCAGCTGCGGCGCAGGGTGCGGCTCAGGGGGCGGGCCAAGGTACGGGACTGCCCGCGGTGACTGATTTCGTGGCTGTCCCGGGCCGAGGCGTCACAGGTGTCGTCGAGGGCCGCGCGGTGGCGGTCGGACGGCGCAGCTGGCTGGCCGCCGATCTGCAGGTGCAGACACCGGCCGACCTCGAACAGGCCGCACAGGCGGCGGAAGCAGCGGGGCGCACGGTCGTCACCGTGGCCTGGGATGCTCGCGTGCGGGGCCTGGTCGTTGTCGGCGACACTGTGAAGCCGACCAGCGCCACCGCCGTCGCCGAACTTCGCGGCCTCGGCCTGACCCCCGTGCTGCTCACCGGTGACAACGCGCAGGCTGCGGGGGCGGTCGCCGCCGCAGTCGGGATCGACGAGGTGATCGCTGAGGTCCTGCCAGGGGAGAAACTCGACGTCGTCCGGCGGCTGCAGTCCGAGGGCCGCGTGGTCGCGATGGTGGGTGACGGCGTCAACGATGCTGCCGCGCTGGCGCAGTCCGACCTCGGCATCGCCATGGGAACCGGCACCGATGTCGCCATCGAGGCCAGCGACCTGACCATCGTGTCCGGCGACCTGCGCGCCGCCGCGGACGCGGTGGCGCTGTCCCGGCGGACGCTCTCAACGATCAAGGGCAACTTGTTCTGGGCGTTCGCCTACAACGTCGCCGCCATTCCGCTGGCCATGTCCGGACGCTTGAGTCCCCTGATCGCGGGCGCCGCGATGGCCTTCTCATCGGTCTTCGTGGTGACGAACAGCCTCCGGCTGCGCCGCTTCCGCGGGCGCCAGGGATGATCCTGGTGCGGAAAGATCCATCCCTCGAGGCACCTCGAACGCCGAAGTCCATTACACTGAGTAATCACCAGGGAATTGGAGAACACCATGAGCACTGCCGTCTTCAACGTCGCGGGAATGTCCTGCCAGCACTGCGTCGACGCCATCACCAGTGAGGTGAACGGGGTCGAGGGTGTGTCAGGCGTCGATGTGGACCTGACCGCGGGAACGGTGTCGGTCACGGGCGTGGAGCTCGACGAGTCGGCGCTGAGGGCTGCCATCGACGAAGCCGGCTACGACGTGGCCGACGCTCACTGAGCCAGCGTGGTTGATGGACGCTGAGTGACCGGAGGACGCATGGCGATGGAAGCGCTCTGCGCCGACTCGAGCCTCTGAGCATCCCGTCCGCCCCGTGGCGCCGGGACGAGGCGCTGGAGGTCAGGGCGCGGGTACGTACTCGCCCGGCAGGTGCGGCACCGACCATCCACGCCGGGCACCGAGGTCGCGCAGCAGTATGAAGACGATCCCAGCGACGATCTCCGCCGCTACGACGTAATGGAAGTACCCGATAGCCAGGAACACCAGCGATGCCGTCAGCAGGCAGAGGGCCAGGTAGGCGCCCCCTGCGTGGCCGAACATGTCCACATGGGTGAGGAGGCCCACGGTCAGCGTCCCTCCTACCGCGGTGATGATCCCGATCAGCACGATCGAAATCGCCGGGTTCCCGTACGTGTTCGCCTTCTCCAGGCCGATGAGCAGGAGCAGCGCTGTAACCAGGTTTCGCAGCCACCGGGTGGTGGTCTCGCTCGTGTACCGCGTGCGCAGCAGGCCCCCGACGAGCGCCCCGCCCAGCGCGACCGGGACGAAGTACCAGTAGTCGAAAGCGGCCGGCTCGATGTTCAAGATGACGTCGCGCCAGATTCCGCCGCCGAGGCCGAAGACCAGCCCGATCCCCAGCACGCCGACCGCCGACATGCCTCGGGCGCTGAAGAACGCCGCACCGAACAGTGCCGCCAGGAAGATCGTCGGGAGCTCCAGGTAGAGCGAGACACCGTGTTCCGCGTGGGTCATCCGACCTCCCTTCGCAAATGATGTACGCGCGTCGAAGACTCACGCTACCGCCGCTCGCGGCAATCCGGCGCGCGAGTGAAGAGGGTCCTTGGACCCCACCGGACGGGTCACCGGGAGACCTACGCTGGAGGGGCGGGCGCAGTGCGCCGGCAGAAGCCCCGAGGGGGTGGTTGACATGCTGGGACCGATGGTTATCGCGGTACTGCTGCCGCTGTTGGTGATCGGCGGCTACTGCCTGGCCCGACACGATCCACGGCGCCGGTCCCGCTTCGCCCGGTGGGTGGCTCTGGTCACCGCGGCGCTGGTCGCGGTCCTGGTCGGGATGTTCCTTGCAGGAGAGGCGCTGAGCGACCCTGGCGGTGTGCACGGCGCGCTGCTCGTGGCGGCATGGCTGGTACCGCTCGTGGTACTGGTGGTGATCGCCTGGCGGATGCCGCGCGCCGGTCCGATCGTGCTCGGGGTCTGCGCCGGCCTGGCCGCGCTGCTGACCCTCTCGGAATTGCTGTGGGCCGATCAGTGGCGCAACTTCCAGAACAGCACGGGTCCCGTGTTGGGAGTTGTGGGCTTCGTGCTGCTCGTCCCGCTGGCGGTTGCCGGCCTGCGTCGGCCCGGATTCGCCGGTGGGCTGCTTGTGGGCCTGGCCGTTGTGGGCCTGGTCGTCGAGGGGGTGGCGATGCGCGGCTCCGGCGCACCGCTGGGCGCTGCTGCTGGCGGCTCGTCGGCGGCACTCGCGATGCCGCTCGCGGTCGTCGGCCTGCTGCTGCTCATCGCTGCCGGCCTCGGTCGGCTCGGCGTACGGGTTGAGACTGCCAGCCAGCCGGCCGGGCACCATGCCCCCGGGCCGTCGGCGGAACGGCTAGATTCGCCACAGGAGACGACCACGGAGGCGCACTCGTGACCGACGATCAGCCACATCCGCAGGTGAGCCCGCGACCCGCAGCGATTCTGATGTACGCGACGTACCTCGTCGGGGGCGTCGGCGCCTTCATCGGATTCGCCACACTCCAGTCCGATCCGCCGTCGCTTACCTGGGCCGCGCTGCTGGCCGTGGGTGCGGCCGGGCTGCTGTCCTTCGTTCGGCATTCGATCATGCACAAATCGGACGCCGCGCGGATGGGCTGGACGACGCCGGGACGCAACAACTTCCAGATCGAGGTCGGGTTGGCCAACCTCGCCTGGGGAATCGTGGCGATTCTGGCCGCGGTCCTGCACTGGGGGATCCGCGCTGAGGCGGCGACTTTCCTGGTGTTCGGCTGCTACCTCGCGAGCGTTGCGGTCATGTTGCTCTCGACCCCGTCTCCGGAGCGGACGCGGCCCTGGCGACAGGTCGCCGGGATGGGTGCGTTCGCGATCGTGCTGCTGTGGCTGGGCTTCGCCGGGATGGCAGCCGGCTAGGCGTTGTTCTTCTTGGCCTGGCGCTTGGTCAGTCGATCATCGACCAGGCGTACGAGTTTGGGCAGCCGGGACTGCAGGTTGTCGCCGAACGCCTCGGCCATGCGCTGTGGATCGTCGATCCGCGGCGGCTGGGGGTAGGAGGACCGCCAGTACTGCTCACAGGTGTCCAGCCACGACTCCCCGAGGGCCCGCGTCACGCGCCCCGCGGCTACCCCTGCTCCGACGCTGGTGCGGCGGACCGGAGCACCGTCCTCCTCGACGATGATCTCGACCTCCGGCTCGTCCTGGTCGGGGTGGTCCGAGCTCAGCCCGGCCCGCTGCCGGCGCCAAGCATCGAACTTCTCCGCCAGGGCGGCCGGTCCTCGCCGCGCCGGCGCTTCCTCGGAGTCCTCGGATCCTCCGGCCGCGCTGGCCTCGAGCGCGGAGGCGGCAGCAGCGGCCGGCGGCAGGGGTTGCCTACCTGCTGTCGCCTTGCGCTGCTTGGACTTCTCGCCGAGCGTGTTCACTCCGTTGGCCACGAGCGCGACGACCGACACCGCAGGCGAAAGCGGCAGCAGCAGCAGCCCGTTGCGCTGCCACGAGATGAGCTTGCGCATGCGCATCACTGTCGGGGTGCTCGCGAGCACCTGGCGGCTCTGGGTCTCGGGGATCTCGTAGATCGCCGCGACTGTGGCGAACATGGCCACCCATTCCTCGGTCATCGACTTCTGCCGCCAGCGGGCGCGGATTCGATCGGCGGACTGCTCGATCACACGATCCGCGGCCTGTCGCTTGAACTTCTGGTTGACCTGCTGGGCAGCGGCGAGGGCGTTTCGCACGCCCTCGGGTGCGAGCGCCGAGGTCTCCTGAAGCAAGTCCTCCAGCCCGTGCGACGGCACGTCGGCGAACGGATCGGCCGCCGCATTGACGTGGAACAGCCTGCCCCGCACCGGCAGGTGCAACGCGTTGATCTCGCGGGCGAGTGCCTGGGCGTCGGGGTGCACCTTGCCTTCGGGCGTCAGCGGCGTCTGCGTCATCACCAGCACGATCGGGATGCCGAGTTTGGCTACCCGGCGGATGAACTCCTCCTCGGCGGGCTGGATACGACGATCGCCGGCCCGCACGCAGTACCAGATCACGTGGATCTGCTCGGCGGGGTCGCCCACCCGGTTGCGCTCGATGAATCGCGTGAGCTCGGCCAGGATGGCACC
>JBIRBF010000247.1:0-2409 GCA_044326505.1 Candidatus Nanopelagicales bacterium
ACGTCGGTGGCGTGGCCGGTGCAGGCGTCGTTCACGAGCTTGCGGTGGAGCTGGTCGGCGCTGGTGGCGTTCACGACCTTGGCGGCCTGCTGGGCGCGGGTCTCGGCGGGGTTGTGACGGCGCTTGATCTTGCGGAGGGCGGTCGACATCATGCGGCCTTTCGTTGGGTGCGGTTGTCGGCGGCCTGACGCCAGGCGTCGAGCCACCGGTCGGCGTGGTTCTCGTAGGTGTGGGCGGCGACGGCCTCGCGGTTCGTGGCGCTCAGCTCGGCCCGCCGGTCCGGGTCGGTGAGGTAGTCAGTCAGCAACGAGCGCCAGTGCTCTGGGCGGAAGGCGAGCGACCCGGCACCGATCTCAACCGCCAGGCGCTGGTACTCCACCACGCCTGAGGCGATGAACGGGACACCGAGGGCGGCGTACTCCATCCCCTTGAGCCACGACTTGGCCCGGTTGAAGGCGTTGTCGGCCAACGGGACAAGGCCCACGTCGAGGTCCGCCACCTGGCGGGGGTACGCGCCACGGAGGTCGGCCCACGGGCGCACCCGGCCCTTCACGCCCAACGCCTCCTCGGTGAGCCCCACACCCCACGACACGAACCGGGCGCCCGTCTCCTCGAGCACACCGGGCACCACCCCACCCATCACCTCGAGGTCACCGATGTGGGTGACCACGCTGCCCGTCCACCCCACCGTGGGCGCCTCGGTGCGGGGCGCGTGGGTGGGGACGTCGAGGTAGGAGGCGGGCACGAGGTTCGGCAGGACCACCACCCGGCCGTGCTTGCCGTACCGCTCAGCGAGGGCCGGCGTGGTGACGGTGACGAGGTCGGCCTGCTCGCACGCACGGCGGAGCCAGAGGCGGTTGTAGGTGGGGTCGTTCTCCACGCTGGTGCCCTTGCGGGCCCCGTGGCCCTTCGGGAGGGCGTGGAAGTCGTCGTCGACCTCCACCACCACGGCGATGCCCAGCGACTGGATGCGGGGGATGGCCTCCACGACCGCCTGCACGAGGGGGCGTTGCAGGACGACCACGTCGGCGTCGATGACGGGGCGGATGATGCGACCGGTGACGGTGTCGTGGTAGGCGTCGAACCCGTCGGCCACCACGATGTCGTGGCCCTCGGCCTGGAGCACATCCACGGGGAAGAGGAGCCGGTAGTGGCCGCATCCGCCGCGGTCACAGGGGTGGACGGCGACCTTCATGCGACGGTGGGCGTGCTGGTGGCGGCACCGGCGAGGGTCACGGTGGATGTGGTGCGGCTGGTGGCGGTGTGGGTGCTGGTGGCGTTGATGTCGGGGATGACGATGGTGGCCCCGGTCCACGAGTAGCCGGGGTCGGCCCATGTGGCGGTGGGGTCAGCCCAGGTGGCGGTCACTGTGCGGCGGTCGCAGCGGCCCGGATCTGGGCGACCGTGGTGGCTTTGGCGAGCGCAGCGAGCAGGGCGGCGTTGGTCGCTTCGAGGGCTGCGAGCCGTTCGGCGTCAGACGGTGGTGCCGTGAGCGGGAGGGCCGCCTCCTCGGGGGTCAACTGCCGAGACTCGACCACCTTGCCGTCGACCTCGTAGGTGACCGTCCCGGCGGCCAGGTCGACGATTTCCGCTTCAACGCACCGGCCGTCAGCGTCAAACCTCTCGTTGCGGATCATTGGACCCTCAGCGCCAGATACGGGCACCGGGCCTGAGCCTCAACCGTCAACGACGGGGAATCAGTGAAGTCACCAGACAAGGTCTGGTACCACGTCGCGCCGGGGGTGCCGACGTAGTTCGCCGTCCACGCAGCGGCGTTCTCCTCCGTGGGAAGGATCTTCTGCCCGACGTTCTGGATGCTCGAGAGCCATGTGGAACCGGGGCTCGTCGCCCCCTGCGGGCAGCCCGCGACCCAGAACCACCCACCGGTCACGGTGATCGGCGACGCGAACGTCAACGTCTTGACGCCGGTGGAGTCACCGGCGACCGTCCCTTGTGCCAGGACCGTCGCCGGGCGGAACGACGAATTGCTGTACACCGCAAGGCGAACCACGTTCCCGGCGGTTCCGGCGCCCGTGACGTTCATCGCGATGGCGGTCAAGACCGTGCCCGACGGCAGCCACCACGGGGCGAAGTAGGCACGATTGATGGTCGGCCACGCTGTTCCTGATGGCGTGTTGAGCACGAAGTTCTCATGCCAGTACGTCGACCGGGTGCGAATCAGGGGGTCCACCCACCCAGGGGCCGATGCCCCAGCGGCCAAAGCCTGCCCGGCCGTACCGATCCCCAACCGGGACACCGCCGCGTTGCCCGTCCCGTAGATCAGGTCACCCGCCGTCGTCACCGTCGACTTCGGCACCGCCCCCGTGATCGTCGTGGCCGGGGACGTCAGCGCCGCGATGGCGGTCAGGTCAGCGTCCAACGGTTGATAGGCAGCAGCCGCAGCCGCAG
>JBIRBF010000259.1:0-1872 GCA_044326505.1 Candidatus Nanopelagicales bacterium
ACCCGAAGTAGCCGTCCACCACCTCGTTCGGCGTGCTGGTGTCGTGCGGCGCGGTGTCCGTCGCGTGGGACAGCAGCACCTCGTAGACGTGCTCGAAGTAGGCGATGGCCGTGTCGGTATCGGTACACGCCATGGCCGTCATCACGTTGGTCACGTCGGCTGCGGCGTGGACCGAGCCAGCGGTCAGGATGCGGTGCGCGTTGTACTTGGCAACGATGTCGTCGAGGCGCGTCTTGATGCTCGGCGCCGTGCCGGTCACGCTGGCCGTGCTGGTCAGGGTGTTGGTCACGTCGGCCGCGGTGTGGACCTTGTGCGACTGGAGCGCGATGTGCTCGTTGAACCCGTCCACGAGGTACGCCAGCAGATCCTGGCTTGTCGGCAGGTTGCTCGAGTTGCCCGTGGTCCGGATGAGGTCGAGGACCTGTAGAACCTGCGGATCGTAGACGGCGAGCTTGGCCGGCGAGGTGCTGCCGTTCTTCAGCAGCGTCGCGTCGGTGATAAAGTCCGGGTCCGACACGAAGGCGTTGGCCGCCTTGATCTGTAGGCTTGCGGTGTCCGGCCCGAAGCCAATCGTCCGGGTCACCTGCTGCCAGACGGCCAGGGTCACGCCGCTGGACGAGGGCTGGTCGGCAGCGGCCGGCGTCACCACGCCGAGGACCGTAAAGCTTGCCTCTTCGTTGTCGGCCGCCATCGGGTCGGTGCCGTCCGGCACGTCGCCCTGGTAGTGCGGCTGGAACCTGTACGTCGTGATGTCCCGGGCCACCACGGCGTAATCGCCCGGCACGTCCGGCGTAAAGACCCCGTGGCCGCTGCCGTCGAGGGCGATGCGCGTGTCGGCCAGGGTCTTGTCCAGGTCGGCGTAGGTCGCCATCGTGACCAGCGCGGACGAGGGAGGCGCGGACAGCAGGTAGTACCGCACCTCATTGCCGGTGGTGGTGCCGACGTGGATGCACGTCACCCTCTGCCCGGGGCCCGGCGTCTCCGGGGTGAATCGAATCGAGGTGATGGCCATGGGTCTCGGGTGTAGGTGTTACTGCGCGGGTGTTCAGTTGCAGCGGGTATCCCGGGGGCTACCCTGTCCCCATGCGTCCCTGGCTCCTGTTGCCCCTGGCTCTGCTCGCGTGCTCCGACCCCGGGGAGAGCCCGGCGCCAGCCGTTGCGGGCGCGGGCGGGGCCGCTGTGGCCGGTGGCGGCGGGTCAGGCGGGGTAGCCTCGGGTGGGGCTGGTCAGGGTGGCGCAGGTGCCGGGGCCGGTGGCGTGGTGGCCGGGGCCGGTGGGGCGGGCGCTGCCGGGGTGGCCGGCGCGGGTGGCCAGCTCGCCGGGGGTGCGGGTCAGGGTGGGGTCGGCGGCGCCGCGGCAGGCATGGCCGGCGAGGGCGGCGCGGGGGCCTCGTGCCCGATGGACCCGGCCGGTCCGGTCGTGGTCTGCCTGCTGTGCGAGAAGAAGATGACCGCCACCGTCCCGGCCATGACGCTGGACCTGCCGGCGTGGGAGATCGTGGTGGACCTGTGCAATGGCGGAACTTGCTCGGTCGAGTTGAAGAACGGCGGCGCCAGCGACGGTGTGGGCGCCTACGTGGCCGGCGACATCTGCGTCGCCCAGGTCAGCAAGACCAAGTGGCGCGCCACCGGCCTCGTGACCGAGGTGACCTCTTCGCACGGCTACTCGTTCCGGATGCGCATGGCCATCGGCAAGGGCGGCGACTGCACCCCGGCTGACCACGACTTCACCGAGACGCCGGCCAAGGTCACCGTGTCCGGGCTGGTCAACGCACCGGGCGGGCTCGGCTGCTACCCGTCGGGTGACCTGTTCTTCATGGATTGCCCGTCGTTCCCGGCCGAGGACGTACACACCTGCACCGAGTGCCTGACC
>JBIRBF010000093.1:0-10122 GCA_044326505.1 Candidatus Nanopelagicales bacterium
GGTGTCGTTGGTGAGTCCCTGCAACTGGATGTAACTCTCACCGGTTGCGCCGATGGGGGTACCAGCCGAGGGCGGCGTGAGCGGGCTGCCTTCCACCCCATCGACGGTCACGTCGTAGTTGGTCACCGCCTCGGCGGCGGTCGGAGTCTTGAACACCACCGTTGCGGACCCGTCATCGGGGATCACCCGCACCAACACCGGCTTCTTCGGTACCCCACCGGGATCCCCGGCGGGGATGGCTGCGGGCGTGACGGTAACGGGCTGCGACGGTACGCCCGGCCCGCTGTCGTACACGGCCCTGATGCGCACCTCGGCCGGCACGCCGTTGTCGAGGTCCGGCACCTCCAGCGGGCTTGAGGTCACGGGCGGCACGTGGGCGATGTACGCACCACCGTCCACTGAGTACTCGTAGTTGCGTACCGGTTGCCCGGCATCCGGGGGGGCGGTGAAGCCGATGGCTGCCGCGCGATCGTGCGGCGTCGCGACAAGGTTGGTCGGACCGGTCGCAGTGAAGTTCGTGGGTCCACCGGGCTGGCTAGCGCCCAGGGTGTTGAGCGAGCGCACCGCTACGTTGTGGGCGCCGGTCGCGGGCAACGGGTTGAGCTCGAAGAGCAGCCGTGAGTTGGTCTCGCTGAAGGGCGTGACGGGCTTCCAGGGACCCGCGTCGACGGAGAACTCGTGCCCGGTGAAGGGCGAGCCGCCATTGTCGGACTTGTCGAAGGCCACAAGGATGCGATCAGGGTTGGCGATCGCGAACACCTGGGTCGGGGCGTAGGGGACAGAGATGGGTTGGGTGTGGAAGGGCAGCGGCGCTGAGGCACCCCCGGGTCCAGCATCCGACTGCGCCCGGAGGATGAGGGTGTAGTCGGTGCCCGGCGTCAAGCCCACGATGCCCACAGGGGAGTCCGTGCGCAGGGCATCGGCCCAGTGCGCGCCGGCATCCATCGAATACTCGTACTTGGTGATCGCGGCCTGGCCGGGCGGGGTGGCTTGGGTGAACTCGATGCCGATCGTGGTCCGCGTGACAGTGGACCCGGTGATCACGGGCGCCACGGGCGCCGTGGCGACGGTCGCGGCCGCGGGTTGCAGCCCGAGACCGAGGAGTCCGAGCGAGGCGATCGCCACGACGGCGAGCATCCGCCACCAGCCGTGCCTCGGCCGAACGCCGCGTGGATCGACCGGAAACTCCGATGACATGCCGCGCATTGAATGCATGAGCTTGCGCCCCTTCAGAGGTACCCTTTGTCGCCACTATGCGATAGGACGCAGTATGGGTTCCCCCTGGATGCTCAAGTCACCCGCTCAACCAGCGATTGTGGACATTCGTCGTCGGGCCATGGGCCGAACGACTGACATCGGCGACTAGCGCCGAAGCCGCCGGACCTTCTCGCCCACGCGGAAGCTGACCGACGACTGCGCGTCGGCCAACTGCTTCGTGGCGATCTCTTGGGCCACGAGTGCGCGCTGGCGCTCGGCTTCGGCCAGGCGGGCCTCGGCAGTGAGCTGCGCGCGCTCCTCGGCGGCTCGCTCCCGTTCGGCGGCAAGTTCGGCGCGCAGCTTCTCCACCTCGTCGGACAAGCGGGTGCGCAAGTCGTCGGCTGCGAGCCCGAAGTCAACAGCCTCCTGCCGGTCGGTCAGCGCGGCCGCCGCGAAGTCCTGTGCCTGGCGTAGTTGCATCGTTCGCGTGTCGAGGGAGGCCCGGTAGGACAGCAGGGCGGACTCGGAGATGCGGTCGGCATAGACGAAGGAGCCCGACCCGGCCACCTCGCAGAAGGGTGGTTGGTGCCTGCCCTTGTCCAGCACGACGACCGAGTCGTACACGTGGATGCCCGTGACGGACGTGGTCCAGACGCCGAGCTCGGCGTCAGTCGAGAAGTGATAGCCGTTGATGTCGTCGAGTCGCGCCTTCGCCCATTCCATGAAGGTCTGATCGGCATCTTGGAAGGGCTCCCAGTACGAGGTGTGCGTGTCCTCCACCAGGTACACGCCACCGTCGTTGAGGGTCGGGAACAGGCACTCGACCGAAGTGATCTGCTGCGCCATCGTATGGCCGCCGTCGTCGATGATCACGTCGAAGGGGCCGAAGCGCTCCACCACCGACGTCAGGAACTCGGGGTCGCTCTGGTCCCCCACTGCGACGTCGAATCGACCCGCGCATGCGGCTTCGGCGGACGGATCGACGTCCATTCCGACGAGGACCGCCTGCGGGCCGAGCAGAGCGCGGAGCTGGTCCAGGCCGCCACCGTGGAACACGCCGATCTCGAGCACCCGGGACGGCGTGCCGACGTAGGGCGCGAGCGTGCGCCGGTAGATGTCGAAGTAGTGCGGCCACTTGTCGAAGGGCAGCCCCGCGCGCTTCGCGGCGAACCGCGCGAACAGCGGGTTGTCGAGCTGCGCCTCCCAGTCGTCCCCGATGTAGAACGCCGCCCGGTAGCACTCGATCACGTCGGGATCGAGCCAGCGTCCGCGCGCGCGCAGTTGGTCGCCCAGCGCTTCGGCGCGTCCTGCGGGGGTGGCTGCGTCCTGCACCGCGCTCCGCAGCCGTGCACGCAAACCGTCGTCCAGGGCGGCTGCATCCAGCAGTTCCATCGCACGCTCGGGCACGTCGAGCAGCAGCGCCGCCAGCACATCGGCCAGCAGGCCCGCCGGCAGGTCGAGCGAATGCGGTGCGTTGTCCGAGTCGGGTGCGTTGTCCGAATCGGGTGCGTTGTCGCTCACTTGGCTCACCTCTGGCTTGTCACGGGGATGTCGACGTCGACTTTGGCTTCGACTTGGGCAATGGCGGGGCCAACTGCGCGGTCGGCCCAGGCTTCCCCCCGGTATTCAGTTCCGGCGCGTTCCAGCCTTCGACGGGAGCCGCGCCAGTCGGCTCGGGCCGCGGGGACGAGCCGCCCCACTGGCCCGGCATCGTTATCAGCCCAGGCTCGTCGGAGGATCCGGGCCGCACCCGAACCTCGAAGAAGCGGTCCAGGTAGTCCAGGAACGAGCCCTGGGCCATGATCGCCGCCGACGTCGCATACGTTCCCGACGCCAGCAGCACCTCGGGCATGGAGAAATCGGCGTAGCCGGTGCCCTGCTTCACTTCTACAGCCCCCTGCAGCCGCGAGTTCGGTCCGGCGACGTTGACGGCAGCTTCGGTGAAGAAGCCGAAACCGAAGATCACGTTCTTAGTGGCCTCCTTGGCCTCGAAGTGCAGGCGCATAGTCCCGGGCTTGCCGTTGATCAGGAACGCCGACGATTCACCGGTCGGGCCGAATAACTCCACGCCTACGATCCGGACGTCGCCGGAACCGCGCCGCACCACCACCTCGGCGCCTTCGGCCCCCTCGGCAGCCTCCTGGCCTCCCCGCTCGGCCTCGTCGGAGTTGACCTTGTGCATGTAGGCGTCCACCACACTGCGCGCATCGCCGATCGCCTGTACCTCGCCGTGGTCGAGCCACATGGCGTAGTCGCACCGATCGGTCACGATCCCCATGGAGTGCGTGACGATGACGATGGTCGAGCCGCGCTGGCGCAACTCGTGGATGTAGTCGAAGCACTTGCGCTGGAAGTCCTCATCGCCGACTGCGATGACCTCGTCGATCACCAGGATCTCCGGATTGACCTTCACGGCCACCGCGAAGCCAAGTCGCACGTACATACCCGAGGAGTAGGTCTTGATCGGCGAATCGATGAAGCGGCCGAGACCGGCGAACTCGATGATGTCTTCCATCGACTCGGCTATCTGCTGCTTGGTCATGCCCAGGATCGAGGCGTTCAGCACGATGTTCTCGCGCCCGGTGAGTTCGGGGTGGAAGCCGGCGCCGAGCTCGAGCAGCGCGGAGAGCTTGCCCGTGACGCGCACGGAACCCGACGTCGGTCGGTAGATGCCGGCGATGACCTTGAGTGCCGTGGACTTGCCGGAGCCGTTGTGCCCGATGATCCCGAACATCGAGCCCTTGGGAACGTCGAACGTGGCGTCGCGCAGCGCCCAGAACTCCTCGGACTCCGGGGACTTGCCGCGCACGAAGCGCTCCTTGAGCGCCATCCGGCGCTCGTGGTTGAGCAGGAAACGCTTGGACAGCTCCTGCGCCCTGATCGCGACCTCGGCCTCCGGCAGGCGGGGCATGGCGGCGATGTCGTCGGCCGGGCTCGGCCGGCTCATATGGCCTCGCCTATGTCCTGGCCCTTCCGCAGATACACCCACCAAGCCAGCAGGACCATCGCCGCCGTCCAGCCCGCCATCGCCGCGAACTGACCCAGGTCGGGCCACGTGAGGTCGTACAGCACGTTGCGGAACGCAGAGATGAACTCAGCGATCGGATTGGCGGACATGATGGCCCGCACCGGGATGCCCTTCCACTCCTCCGGGATCTGCTCCACCGGGTAGATCACCGGCGAGAGGAAGAACAGCAGCTGCACGATCACGCCGACGATCTGTTGCAGGTCGCGGGCATAGACGTTGAGGATCGACAGCGTCATCGCCAGGGCGACGACGAAGACGAAGAACATCACGAACAACAGCGGGAACAGCACCCAGGTGACGCCGACGTTGCCGATGACTATGAGCACCACCAGCAGGATCGCGAACTCGATGAGCACCTGGGTGCTGATGGCGATCGCGGTGCCGATCACCGGCACGTAGCTGGGCAGGTAGATCTTCTGAAGCAGCGTGCCCGACCCGAGCAGCGAGGGGATCATCATGTTGACCCCGGTCGCGAAGAAGTTGTACGCGACCATGCCCACCAGCAGCCACACCGCGTAGATGCCCGGGCTGCCGTCCCCGAGGGGCGGCGGTTCGACCCGGATGATCACCGAGAACACCGCGGCGTAGATGAGCAGAGTGGCCAGCGGCAGCACCAGCGACCAGATCCAGCCCAAGAAGGTGCCGCGGAAGCGGGACTTGAGGTCCCGCTGGGCGAAGCTCCAGATCAGCTGCCGGTAGGTCCACGGCGTGCCGCGGGAGTTGCGGGTGATTGTGCTCACTGGGCTCCTGCCAGATCGGCGCGTTCCTTGAGCAGTCCAGCCAGGTACTCGCCGTAGCCGCTCTTGCGCAACGGCTCGGCCAAAGCGAGCAGCTGGTCGTCGTCGATCCAGCCGCGACGCCAGGCGACTTCCTCGAGGCAGCCGACACCGGTCCCCTGGCGCTGCTCGAGCACGCGGACGTACTCGCCCGCGTCGTGCAGCGACTCGAACGATCCCGTGTCCAGCCAGGCGGTGCCGCGCGGGAGCACGGTGACCTTGAGTCGGCCCTGCCGGAGGTACTCCTCGTTCACGGCCGTGATCTCGAGCTCCCCGCGAGCGCTCGGTCGCACGCCGGCGGACACCTCCACCACGTCGGCGGAGTAGAAATACAGGCCGGGTACGGCGTAGTTGCTGCGCGGCTCTGCGGGCTTCTCGACCAGCGACAGCACTGTGCCGTCGGGGCCGAACTCGACCACGCCGTACTCTCGCGGGTTGGCGACGCGGTACGCGAACACATGCCCGCCGTCAGGATCGGTCAGTTCCTCAAGGCGGGTCCCCAGGCCCACCCCATGGAAGATGTTGTCGCCGAGCACGAGGGCGGCGGCATCGCCGTCGAGGAAGTCCCGACCCAGGATGAACGCCTGCGCCAGGCCCTCCGGCCGGGGCTGCACGACGTACTCGAAATTCACCCCGAGCTCCGAGCCGTCGCCCAGCAGCCGGCGGAACCCGGGCTGGTCCTCCTCCGTGGTGATCACGAGGATGTCGCGCAGCCCGGCGGCCATCAAAGTGCTCACGGGGTAATGGATCATCGGCTTGTCGAAAACCGGCAGCAACTGCTTGGAAACACCGCGGGTAATGGGCCAGAGGCGCGAGCCGGTACCTCCTGCGAGGACGATTCCCTTCACCTGCCCAGCCTAACGGTCCGCAGCGCGCCGACCGGCCAGCGGCGGGTCGGCCATTACGATGTCGTCACTGCCCGCCGCACCACCGCGGGCTTCGCGCTCAGCCATCGAAGGGACATCCGTGCGCATTCTCGTGACCGGCGCCGCCGGTTTCATCGGCTCCAACTTCGTCCGCAGGATGCTCGAGGGCACGTACCCCGCGTTCGCCGACGCCGAGGTCACGGTGCTGGACAAGCTGACCTACGCGGGCAACATCGAGAACCTCGCGCCAGTGGCCGACAGCCCCCGATACAACTTCGTCGAGGGCGACATCTGCGACCCCGGGCTGCTCGCCGAGCTGATGGGAGGCCACGACGCGGTCGTGCACTTCGCCGCCGAGTCGCACGTGGATCGGTCCATCACCGGCGCAGCCGACTTCGTGCTCACCAACGTGCTCGGGACCCAGCAGCTGCTGCAGGCGGCCCTCAACGCCGACGTTGATCGGTTCGTGCACGTGTCCACCGACGAGGTCTACGGCTCCATCGAGTCCGGCTCCTGGCCGGAGGACTGGCCGTTGCAGCCGAACTCGCCTTACTCGGCGTCTAAGGCCGGCTCGGACCTGATCGCCCGCTCGTACGCGCGCACCTTCGGCATGGACGTGCGGATCACCCGGTGCTCCAACAACTACGGGTCCTACCAGTTCCCGGAGAAGGTCATCCCGCTGTTCGTGACCAACTTGATGGACGGTCTGCCGGTGCCGCTGTACGGCTCGGGCACCAACGTGCGCGACTGGCTGCACGTGGACGACCACTGCAACGGCATCCAACTGGTGCTCGCCGGCGGGCGCGCCGGCGAGGTCTACAACATCGGCGGCGGCACCGAGCTGACCAACGTCGAGCTGACCGACCTCATCCTGGACGCCATGGGCGCCGGGCCCGAGATGATCAAGCGCGTTGCCGACCGCAAGGGCCACGACCTGCGCTACTCGGTGGACATCACCAAGATCTCCGACGAGCTCGGGTACACCCCGCAGGTGCCGTTCGCCGACGGGCTGGCCGACACCATTGCCTGGTACCAGAACAATGAGGACTGGTGGCGTCCGCTCAAGGCCGCCACCCCGTCTGCGAGGTAGGGACCACTATGGCGAATTGGCTGGTGGTCGGCTGCAACGGACAGCTCGGCCGAGATCTGATGCAGGCCCTGCCGGCCGCGGGACACGCAGCCGTGGGGCTGGATCTGCCCGACATCGACATCACCGACGAGGCCTCGGTGGCTGCGGCGATGGCCGAGCACGCCCCCGACGTAGTGGTCAACGCGGCCGCGTACACCGCCGTAGACGCCGCAGAGGGCGACGAGGCCACCGCCCTGCGCATCAACGGGCACGGCCCGGCGGTGCTGGCGGCGGCGGTCGCCGCGCGCCCCGGTTCGCGACTCGTGCAGGTGAGCACCGACTACGTCTTCGACGGCACCGCGACCGAGCCCTACGCCGAGGACGCCCCGATCGCGCCGGCATCCGCCTACGGCCGCACCAAGGCAGCTGGCGAACACGCGGTGCTGACGGCGCTGCCGGACTCGGGCTACGTGGTCCGCACGGCCTGGCTCTACGCCGTCAACGGATCCAACTTCGTCAAGACCATGCTGCGCCTCGAGCAGTCGCACGACACCCTCAGCGTGGTGGATGACCAGCGGGGGCAGCCCACCTGGAGTCGCGACTTGGCCGAGCAGATCCGCCTGCTGGTCGAGGCCGATGCCCCCGCCGGGATCTACCACGGGACCGCCTCAGGGGACACCACGTGGTTCGACTTCACCCGCGAGATCTTCACCCTGGCCGGTCACGACCCGCAGCGAGTGGAGCCGACGACCACCGACAAGTTCCCCCGGCCAGCGCCGCGGCCCGCCTACAGCGTGCTGGGGCACGACAAGTGGGCCGAGGTTGGTTTGGCGCCCATGCGCGGGTGGGATACGGCCCTTGCCGAGGCGCTGCCGCTGATCGTGGCTCAGACCCAGGAGGCCTAGCAGCCGTCATCGCCGCGGCCAGCCGGTCGACCGAATCGCGCGACGCGGTGGCCCGCATCACCGCTTCCGAGGGATCATCTGAAACCCTGGTGGGATGGCCTCCACAACACCGCTGCGGATTCGCTTCAAGCACGCCGTTCAGCCCTACCTGGACATCCTCTCCGTGACCGCCGGCGCCTACGTCGACCTCAAGTCGCAACTCAACGACATGGCCAGCGACATGATCGCCTTCGACCGTGAGCCCCGCACCGACGCCGATCGGCGACTGCGCGAGGCCGTCGAGCTGCTCCGCCCGTGGACGTCCGAGGCGGGCCGCTTGATGCGGATCGGTGGCGAGAGCGACGGCGGCTACGTCATGTGGTCGCAGCCGGATGTGGGTTGGGCGGTGTCGATCGGAGTCGGCGGCGACGTGTCGTGGGACCAGGATGTGGCCCGCCGAGGCGCGCAGGTGGACATGTTCGACCCGACGGTGGCCAAACTGCCCGCCCCGGTGCCGGGCGGAACCTTCCACCGCGTCGGCATCAGCGCCAGTCCCGACGGGGACTACCAACCGTTGAGCGCCCTCGTGGACCTAGCAGCACCCAGGCGCACCGGAGCCGCGTTCCTCAAGATCGACGTCGAGGGCCACGAGTGGCCCGCCCTGGACGCCGCCGACGCCTCGGACGTGCAGCAGTTCGCACAGATCACCATGGAGCTGCACAACCTCCACAAGTTGGCTGACCCGACGGCCGGTGCTCGCATCGTGCGGGTCCTGCGCAAGCTCTGGGCGACGCACCTGCCCGTGCACGTCCACGCGAACAACTACGCCCGCATCGTGAAATTCGGCGCCTACTGGTTCCCCGACACGATCGAGGCATCGTGGGTGCGCCGCGACTCCCTCCCCGATGCGATGCCCATCGAGCACCTCGACACCTCGCTCGACCGCCCCTGCGACCCCCGCACGTCCGACGTGGACCTGAGCGGGATCCTGAGCGTCCGAGCGCCGGAACCGACTGCAGACTCCGAGTGATGCTGAACGTCGCCTTCGACGAGCAGATCTTCCTGCTCCAGCAGGCCGGTGGCGTGTCGCGCTACTTCGTGGAGCTCATCGCCCAGTTCGACACCGGTCGGTTCGACGTCCAGCCGAGGCTGCCATTCCGTCGAGTGTGGAATCAGCACGCACTCGACGGTCTGGCGGCGCATCAACTGGTCGAAGTGGCCCCGCTGCTGGCGCCCTACCCGGATCTGCTCCGCGCAGCGGCCCGCCGGCGACGCCCCAGCACTGGGATCGACCTCGTGCACCACACCTTCTACCACCCGCGCTTCCTGCGGGACTTCCCCGGACTCCCCAAAGTCATCACCATCTACGACCTCATCCCCGAGCTCCTCGGCGAGCGCGGTCGCTTCGGCCGCGATCCGCACATGGCCAAGCGGGACTACCTCGCCGCCGCCGATGCGATCATCCTGATCAGCGCATCCGCGGAAGCCGACCTGGTCCAGTTCTACGGCACGCCCTCCGCCCCCATGCACGTGGTGCACCTCGGAGTCGGGCCGGAGTTCGCCGCCGGCGGTCCACGGCCGGCAGGTCTACCGGAGCAGTACGTGCTCTTCGTCGGCCGCCGCGGGGGCTACAAGGACTTCACGACCCTGGTGCACGCCATGGCGCAGGTGGGACCGGACTACCCGCAGGTCGATCTGGTGTGCGTCGGCGGCGGGCCCTTCACCGGCGAAGAGGCGGCGCTGCTGGCGAGCCGCGGTGTGAGTGCGCGGACGTCCCAGCGCACGCTGCCCGATGCCGACATGCCAGGCGCCTACGCACACGCGACGGCCTTCGTGTTCCCCTCGCGCTACGAAGGCTTCGGCCTTCCCGTGGTCGAGGCCATGGCCGCGGGCACGCCCGCGGTGCTGGCGCACACTCCCGCCCTGGTCGAGGTCGGCGGCGACGCGGCGACGTATTTCCCCGCCGGCGACTCCGGCGCGCTGGCCCACGAGCTGGCCGAGTTGTTGGGCGACGACGAGCGCCGGCGGGAGGGGATTCGCGCCGGTCGGCAGCGCGCGGAGCGCTTCACCTGGGCCGAGACCGCGCGTCGGACGGCTGAGGTCTACCAACAGGTGGTCCAAGGCCGCTAGCTCTCGGGCCTGACCGGGGCCTTGTCGGCGACCGCACCGTCGGTGTCCCCGGCCGGCGTGGTGTGCTCGGCGACCGCGGCGTCCTCGGTGGGTGGCGTGGCGTGGTCGGCGTGGTCGGCGTGGTCGGTGTGCGCGCGGGGCAGGTGGCGGGTGGCGCGCAGGCTCCAGATCA
>JBIRBF010000087.1:0-10832 GCA_044326505.1 Candidatus Nanopelagicales bacterium
CAGCTCGAAGCCGCGGCCAGCGCGGGTGTACTCGTCGGCGAGCGTGACGAGCACCTCGGCGACGTCGTCCACCGGACGGCCCGTGGTGGCGGCGAGAGCCTCGAGCGCGATCGGCTCGTCGGCGACGATCAGCAGCGCCTCCAGAGCCGCGCCGAGGGTGGGCGCACCGAGACTGGGCGGCTCGGCCTCGGCGGGCGCCGGGTGCTCAGGCGCGTCTGCGGTCTCCTGGAAGCCCTCGGGACGTTCGTCATGAACCTCCGGACGCTCCTCCACGACAGGCGGCGGCTGGAAGGCTTCGGTCAGATCGATCACCGTAAGGTCGATCACATCCGGCTGGTCAGTCATGAGCCTTCGCCCTCCTGCTCGTCGAATTCCGCCACGTCAACGTCGGCCTCGGCCCCGCCGGTCCAGCGGACGTGCAGCTCCGCCAACCCAGCCGCCTGCTCGAACGCCACCACGCCCTCGCGATACAGCTCGAGCATGGCCAGGAAGCGGGCGATCACCACCATCGACGACTCCGCGCCGGCCACGAGCGACCGGAAGGTCGCCTGGCCGCGCGATCGCAGCTCGGCGATCATCAGCATCGCCTGCTCCCGGACGCTCACCGGCGGCGCGTGGACGTGGGAGACGGACACCTCTGGCTCCGCGCGCGGAGCCAGCGCGATCCCGGCCATCTCGGCGAACCCTCGCGGGCCGAGGCCGAACACGACGTCGGGCAGCAGCTGGGCGAACGCCGGCTCGAGCGCGACCACCCTGGGGTAGCGCCGGGCCGCACCGGCGAACATCTGGGCGAACTCCGACGACACGGCCTTGAAGGCCCGGTACTGCAGCAGGCGCGCGAACAGCAGGTCGCGCGCCTCGAGCAGCTCGAGGTCCTGGTCGTCCTCGACCTCGCCGTTGGGCAGCAGCCGAGCGGCCTTGAGGTCCAGCAGCGTTGCGGCCACCACCAGGAACTCGGTGGTCTCGTCCAGGTCCCACTCGGGGCCCTGGGAGCGGATGTAGGCCACATAGTCATCGGTGACTTGGTGCAGCGCCAGCTCGGTGACTTCCAGCTTGTGCTTGGCGATCAGGTTGAGCAGTAGGTCGAACGGGCCGCTGAACTCGGCCAGCGCGACCCGGAACCGCTCCGGCTCGGCAGGTGCCGGAGCAGGGAGCACGGGGGCCGCAACAGTCACCAGCCGAACCTAGCCGCGAGCCCTCCTCAGACCGCGCTGCGACGCGCCCGGGGGTGCGAGGTCGCGTACTCCTCGAGCAGCCGCTGAGGTGTCACGAGGGTGTAGATCTGCGTGGTGGCGACCGACGCGTGGCCCAACAACTCCTGCACCACACGCACATCCGCGCCCCCCTCGAGCAGGTGGGTGGCGAAGGAGTGTCGCAAGGTGTGCGGGGACACCTTGGCTGCGATACCCGCCCGCTCCGCCGCGCGCTGCAGCACCATGTAGCCACTCTGCCGGGACAGCCGGCCGCCACGGGAGTTGAGGAACAGCGCGGGCGAGAACGCGCCCTTGCCGGCCAGCACTGGGCGGCCCCGCACCAGATAGGCGTCCAGCGCAGACCGGGCCGCACGGCCGAAGGGAACGATGCGCTCCTTGCCACCCTTGCCCCGCAGGAGCAGCACCTCCGGGTCCCCCGGGGCGAAGGGGTCGACCGGGGCTCCCCTCACCACGGGCTCCCGCTCCGGCAGATCGTCGACGTCGAGCCCGACTGCCTCGGAGATCCGCGCGCCCGTCCCGTAGAGCAGTTCCAGCAGCGCGACGTCGCGCAGCACCAGCGGGCCATCCCCCGTGCCGGCCGCCGCCAGGATGGCCTCGATGTCGCCGTAGGGCAGGGCCTTGGGCAGCCTGCGCGCCGTCGCCGGCGGCGCGATGCCAGCCGCGGGATCTGTCAACGACTCGTCCTCCTGGCCGGCGAAGGCGTGCAGAGCCCGCACCGCCGCTAGTGCCCGCGCGGCCGAGGTCGCGGCCAAGCCAGGGCCGTCGGGCCGGCGCAGCCAGCCGATGTAGTCCTCCACCAGCGTGGGGGTCACCTCGGCGGTGCGCACGACGCCGCCGGCCGCGCAGAACGCCAGATACCGGTCCAGGTCGCGCCGATAGCCCGCGACTGTGTGGGCGCTCAGGCCGCGCTCGACCTCGATGTGGGCCAGATAGGCGTCCACGGCCTGGTGCAGCCCGCCGGACGACGTCAGCTGAGCACCTCGGCCAGGCTTGCAGCGGGCAGGTCGAACGCGTCAGCGACGGCCCGATAGACGATCTGCCCCGCGTGGACGTTCACGCCGAGGGCCAGCGCATGGTCCGCCCGGCACGCCCCCTGCCAGCCCAGGTCCGCCAGCGCCAGCGCGTAGGGCAGCGTGACGTTGGTCAGCGCCCAGGTGCTCGTGTGGGGCACGGCGCCGGGCATGTTGGCCACGCAGTAGAACAGCGAGTTGTGGACTTCGTACGTCGGTTCGGCGTGGGTTGTGGGGCGGGTGTCCTCGAAGCACCCGCCCTGGTCGACCGAGATGTCGACCAGCACGGAACCGGGCTTCATCTGCGCCACCAACTCGTTGCTCACTAGCGTCGGGGCCTTCGCCCCTGGCACCAGCACCGCGCCGATCACCATGTCTGCGTCGAGCAGGCAGCGGGTGACTTCGAAGGTGTTGCTGGCGACCGTCTGCAGGTGGCCCTGGTAGATCGCATCCAGATGGCGCAGCCGGGCGATGTTGCGGTCCAGCACGAGCACCTCGGCCTGCATGCCCAGCGCGATGGCAGCGGCATTGCTCCCCGACACCCCGGCGCCGAGCACCACGACCTTGCCCGCATGCACCCCCGAGACCCCCCCGAGCAGCACCCCGCGCCCGCCGTATGCGCGCATGAGAGCGTGCGAGCCGACCTGTGGCGCGAGTCGGCCGGCAACCTCTGACATCGGCGCCAGCAGCGGCAGCGAGCCATCGGGCAGCTCGACGGTCTCGTACGCGATCGCCGTGATGCCGGACGCCGCGAGGGCGTCGGTGCATTCCCGCGAGGCGGCCAGGTGCAGGTACGTGAACAGCACCTGGTCCCGGCGCATCCGGTGGTACTCCTCGGCCACCGGCTCCTTGACCTTCAGGATCAGGTCGCCGGTGCCCCAGACCTCGTCGGCCGTGGGCAGGATCGTGGCGCCGACGGCGGTGTAGTCCTCGTCCGGTATCGACGAGCCCTCGCCCGCGCCCCGCTCGACGAACACCTCGTGCCCCTGGGCGACGAGTTCGGTGACGCCCGCCTGCGTGATCGCGACACGGTACTCGTTGTTCTTGAGCTCCCTGGGAACCCCGACGCGCATGATGCCCTCCAGCCTCGGGGCAGTCGCCCCGCGAACGACGTCAGGGCGTGCGCCCCGTGCGAACTACATAGTCCCGCAGCGGCCACGGGGTGTCTGCCGGACGCAGCGACTTCCAGCCGTCGGCCCGGCTCGCCCACGCGGCCAGAACGCCCATCACTGTGGTCGGGTTCTGCAAGTCGCCGGCCAGCACCAGGTCACGGGCACGGTCCAGCGGCACCCATGCCCGTGGCAGGTCGATCTCCTCGGCTTCGCCGGTGTGGATGCGGCCCCCAGGCAATCGCTCCAGACCCCGCGCCAGGTAGCACCGCAGCGCCTCCGACGAGCCGCCCGGGGTGTTCGCGAAATCCACCAATACGTGCCACTCGCGGGCGCTGTACCCGGCCTCTTCGGCCAGCTCGCGCTCGGCCGCCGCGAGGGGATGCTCCCCGTCCTTGTCCAGCAGCCCGGCCGGCGGCTCGAACAGGTACCGGCCCACGGGGTGGCGGTACTGCCGGATCAGCAGCACGCGGTCGTCGTCGTCGAGCGCGATGATGCCCACCGCGCCCGGGTGCACCATGAGGTCGCGGGTGATGCGCTGCCCGGCGAAGTCGATCACGTCGCTGCGCACGTCCCAGATGCCGCCGTTGAACACGGTGTGGCTGTCGATGATGGCAACCTCGGCATCGGCGTCTACGACCTCACCGGGCCACTCGCTCATGCCGGCGAGCCCTCGCGGTCCACCGGCAGCGACTCCTGCCGGGCGAGCGCGGCGGCCACGAGCCCCGCGAACAGCGGGTGCGGGAGCGTAGGCCGGCTGCGGAACTCCGGGTGAGCCTGCGTCGCGACGTAGAACGGATGCGAGGTCCGCGGCAACTCGACGAACTCGACCAGGCGACCGTCCGGCGAGGTTCCCGAGAACACGAGCCCCGCCCCGGTCAGATCGTCTCGGTAGGCGTTGTTGACCTCGTAGCGGTGGCGATGCCGCTCGTCCACCTCGGCCTCGCCGTAGGCCTCGCGGACCACAGTCCCCTCAACCAAGTGCGCCGGGTAGAGGCCCAGGCGCATCGTGCCGCCCATGTCCCGCTCACCGGCGACGACGTCGTGCTGGTCGGCCATCGTCGCGATCACTGGGTGCGAGGTGTCGGCGTCGAACTCGGCCGAGTTCGCGTCATCCCAGCCGAGCACGTTCCGGGCGTACTCGATCACCATGCACTGCAGACCCAGGCACAGGCCGAGCGTCGGGATGCCCTGTTCTCGGCCGTAGCGCAGCGCGCCGACCTTGCCATCGATGCCGCGCACGCCGAAGCCGCCGGGCACGCAGATCGCATCCACGTCGGACAGCGCAGCGGCGGCACCAGCGGGCGTCGCGCAGTCGTCCGAGGGCACCCAGCGCAGATTGACCCGGCAGTCATTGGCGAAGCCGCCCGCACGCAGAGCCTCGGTCACCGACAGGTAGGCGTCGGGCAGGTCGATGTACTTGCCGACGATGGCGAGGGTGATCTCCGAGGTCGGCGCGTGCACGCGGCGCAACAGGTCGTTCCAGGTGTCCCACTGCACGTCCCGGAAAGGCAGGTTGAGCCGACGGACGACGAACGCGTCCAACCCCTCGTCGTGCAGCACCTTGGGGATGTCGTAGATGCTGGCCGCATCGGGCGCCGCCACCACGCCGTCCAGGTCCACGTCGGTGAAGCGCGAGATCTTGCGCTTGATGTCCTCTGGAACTGCCCGATCCGAGCGCAGCACGATCGCATCGGGCTGGACACCGATCGAGCGCAGCGCCGCGACCGAGTGCTGGGTGGGCTTGGTCTTGAGCTCCCCGGACGGCCCGATGTAAGGCAGCAGCGACACGTGCAGGTAGAACACGTTCTCGCGGCCGAGGTCCTGTCGCAGTTGTCGCACAGCTTCCAGGAACGGCTGCGACTCGATGTCGCCCACGGTCCCACCCACCTCGGTGATGACCACGTCCACCTCGGGGGACGCCATGGCCACGATCCGGGACTTGATCTCATCGGTGATGTGCGGAATCACTTGGACGGTGTCGCCGAGGTAGTCGCCCCGGCGCTCCTTGGCGATCACCGAGGAGTACACCTGGCCGGTGGTGACGTTGGCCGCAGCGTTGAGGTCGACAGCCAGGAAGCGCTCGTAGTGCCCGATGTCCAGGTCGGTCTCGGACCCGTCATCGGTGACGAACACCTCGCCGTGCTGGAACGGGTTCATGGTGCCGGGATCGACGTTCAGGTAGGGGTCGAGCTTCTGCATCGTGACGCTGAGGCCGCGCGCCGACAGCAGCTGACCGAGACTCGAAGCGGTCAGCCCCTTGCCCAGCGACGAGGCGACTCCGCCGGTGACGATGATGTGCCGGGTGGCGCGGTTCTTAGTTCCGCGACGGATGCGATCCACGGACCACCACGGTAACAGCCCGCCCCCGCGATGTCGGGCGGCGATCGCCCGGCCCGCTAGGCGCGTTCCTGCGCCCCCATGGTGAGCAGCTCCTCGGCGTGGGCGAGCGCGTGGCCGGAGTCCTCTTGGCCGGCGAGCATGCGCGCCAACTCGCGGGCCCGGTCGGAGCCCACGACCTCGGCGACGGAGGACTCCGTGACTGCACCGGACGAGTCCTTGGTCACCACCAGGTGGGTGTCGGCGAAGGCCGCCACCTGCGGCAGGTGGGTGACGACGATCACCTGCACATGGTGCGCCAGCCGCGCCAGGCGCCGGCCGATCTCGACCGCGGCCTTGCCCCCGACCCCGGCATCGACCTCATCGAAGATCATCGTCGGCACGGCGTCGGCTCCGGCTAGCGCTACCTCAAGAGCGAGCATCACCCGCGACAGCTCACCGCCGGAGGCACCGACGCCGATGGGCGCCGGATCGGCGCCCCGATGGGGGCGCAGCAGGAATTCCACGGTGTCCACGCCGTCGGGGCCGAAAGCCAGAGTGTGACCGGCCACGGCGAGGCCGGCAGGATCCGGTGTGCCCGTGAGGCGCACGGTGAGTTCGGCGTCGGGCATCGCCAGGCCGCGCAGCTCGGCGGTGACCCCTTCGGCCAGCGCTGCGGCCGCACGGGCGCGCAGCGACGACAGCTGGCCCGCCTCGTCAGCGAGCACCGAGAGGACCTCGTCGCGCTCCTCGGCGAGTTCGGCGATGCGGCGGTCGTCGGAGTCCAAATCGGCCAGCCGCGGGGCCTGTTCCGCGGCCCAGGCGAGCACATCGTCGATGTCCGGGCCGTGCTTGCGGGTCAGCCTTCCGAGGGCGGCTCGGCGCGACTGCACGGCCGCCAGTCGAGCGGGGTCGGCGTCGAGCCCGCTGGCGTACGACGCCAGATCGGCGGCAACGTCGGCGAGCGCCTCGCCGGCTTCGCGCAGCCGTCCGGCCAGCCCGGCCAACTCGCCGTCGAATCCACCGGCCCGATCCAGCAGGCGCACGGCGGCCCCGACGCGGGCCAGTGCATCATCACCGCCGTCGGGATCCGACAACACGGCGTGGGCCTGGTCGCTGGCGGCGACGAGCTCGGTGACGTTCGCCAACCGCTCATCCTCCGCGCGCAACAGGGCGTCCTCCTCAGGTTGCGGGTCCAGCGCCGCGATCTCGTCCAAGTCGTGCCGGAGCAGATCGGCCTCAGCCGCCCGTACCGTGGCCGAGGACGATCGCTCGGATAGTTCCGCGACGATCTGCTGATGGCGGTCGTAGGCGGCCCGGTAGCGCGACCACGGCAGGTCGAAATCGGCACCCGCGAAGGCGTCGAGCAGCGCCCGCTGCCGACCGCTCTGCCGAATCCGCAACTGCTCGGACTGTCCGTGCACGGCGATCAACCCCGCGGTCAGGTCGGCGAGGGTGCCGGCAGGCACGCTGGCACCGCCGGCGAACGCGCGCGCGCGGCCTTGGGCCGGCAGGCTGCGGCTGATGATCAGCTCTCCGTCGTCGACCTCGCCGCCGGCGTCGGCCACCGCCTCGGCGACGTCGTCGAACCCAGTCAGGCTGAGTCGGCCCTCCACTCGCGCCCGTTCACGGCGGACCAGCCCGGTAGGGGCCTTGCTGCCCATGAGCAGCGCGACCGCCGTCAAGATCATCGTCTTGCCGGCCCCGGTCTCGCCCGTGAGCGCTGTGAAGCCGGCGCCCGGCCGGACTTCCGCGGACTCGATCACGCCCAGGCCGCGAATGGCGATCTCCTCGATCATCGGGCGTCCCCCTCTGCGGCGGGGTGGTCAGCGGCGGAGTTCGGTGGGCGACGCCAGCCCTCGACCGGCAGATTGAACTTGCCGACCAGCCGCTCGACGAACGCCGGCGAGTGCAGTCGCGCCAGCGGCACCGGGCGCGCCGAGCGGCGTACCACGACTGTGTCACCCTCGGCGATCTCGAGGCGTCGACGACCGTCGCACCACACGACCGCGCGCTGGGGGCGATCCGCCACCATCTCGGCGGAGACCTCGCAGGTCGGCGACACCACAAGCGGCCGCGCGAACAGGGCGTGAGCGCTCAGCGGGACGACGAGGAGCGCCTCGACATCAGGCCACACCACGGGACCGCCGGCCGACCAGGCGTAGGCGGTGCTGCCCGTCGGCGTACTCAGCACCAGACCATCGGCGCCCCACCGTGACAGCGGCTCGCCGTCGATGCGCACCAGCAGGTCGACCATGCGGGTATCCGCGCCCTTCTCGATCGTGGCCTCGTTGAGGGCCCAGGAGTGCTCGGCGGCGCCGGATTTGCGATACACGTCCACGTCGAGCGCGAGCCGTTCCTCCACCCGGTAGCTGCGCTGCACGACTGCACGGGCGACATCCGCGAGTTCGTTCTGCTCCGCTTCAGCGAGGAAGCCGACATGGCCCAGATTCATGCCGAGCAGTGGCACACCGGAGGCCCGGGCCCGCTCAGCGCCGCCCAAGATGGTGCCGTCCCCGCCGAGGACGACGACGAGCTCGGCACCGGCGAGCAGCTCCGGCCCGTCGGCGGCCCGCAGTCGACCGCCGAACAGCCCGGCTTGGTCGTGGGGCACGACCGGCATGACGCCTTCATCGCGCAGGAGCCCGGCGAAGGCCTCGGCGATACCGGCAGCATCGGGGCGCGCCGGATGAGTGACGAGCACAACCTTGCGGCTCATCCGGGGCTACCGGCGGGGTCGGTGAAGAGCACGATCCCATCTTGCTGCACGGCGCCCGTCAGGTCCGGCACCGACGGGTCGGAATCACCGCGGCGAAGCCAGAGCAGGAACTCTCTGTTGCCCGATCCGCCCGTGATCGGGCTGGGCATCACGCCGACCGTCCGCCAGCCCAACAATGCGCCTGCCTCGGCGACGCGCTGCACGGCTGCGGCGCGCGCGTGCGGGTCGCGCACCACCCCGAGGCCGTCGAGCGCCGCCCGGCCGGCCTCGAACTGCGGTTTCACCAGCAGCACGGCCTGCGCATTCGGAGCGGCGCAGGCAGAGAGCCCGGGAAGCGCCAGAGTGAGGGACACGAAGCTGAGGTCGGCCACGACGAAGCCGGCCTGCCAATCCGGCGGAGCACCGGCGAAACTGCGGATGTTCGTCCCGGACAGGTCGATCACCCGTGGATCCGCGCGCAATTCTGGCGCGAGTTGCTTGTGGCCGACGTCGAGGGCATAGACCAGCCGCGCGCCGCGCTCCAGCAGCACCTGGGTGAAACCGCCGGTGCAGGCCCCGGCATCGAGCGCCACACCGCCGGGATCGAGGCCGAATCCGTCGAGGGCCGCGAGGAGTTTGCCCGCACCTCGCCCGACGTAGCCGGTGAGGGGATCATCGACTTCGAGGGTCGACGCGTCGGTCACCTTTGCCGCCGGCTTGGCCAGCATTCGACCGTCGACCCGCACGCGCCCGGCGCGCACGAGTTCCGCGGCACGGTCGCGGGACCGGACCAACCCACGGGCCACGAGCTCGGCGTCTAGCCGACGACCCGGGGGCCCGGCGCGGCTCAGACGCGCTCCGCGGCGTCCAGGGCCGCGCGCAGGTGCTGGTAGACGCCGTCGAAGACCGCCGCCAACTCATGCGGCTCGGCGCCTTCGGCACCCTCGAACTCCGCCAGCGCCAAGGCGATGCGGGATTGATGGGCTGCCGCCGGGTCCTGCGGAGCCGACGGCAGTTGACCGGGGTGAGCAGTGGCCTGCGCGTCCACGCGCTACTCGGCTGCGGGCTTCTTAGCGGCGGGCTTTTTGGCGGCGGGCTTGTCCGCGACGGGCTTCTTAGCGGCGGGCTTGTCCGCGACGGGCTTCTTAGCCGCGCGCTTAGCCGCCGGCTTCTTCGCCGGGGCCTTCTTGGCAGCCGGGGCACGAACGACCGTCTTCTGCGCGGGCAGGTCAGTCACGTCCGGCGCGGTGTGCTCCAGGTTCATCGCGCGAAGCGCCGTGGTCTCGGTGAGGGTCTTGGCGGAGCGCGCGACGGCTGCCGCCGACTCCGCGGCCGTCTCGGCAGCTTCCTCAGCGGCCTCCGCCGAATCCGCCGCCAGCCCTGCCACCTGCGCCACACCGGGCAGGTCGCCGACCTTGTCGACTGCCTCGCGCAACTGTCCCTCGAGCCGGTCCACATGGGCCCGGACGGCGGCCAGCTCCTCTTCGCGGACGAACCCGACGCGACCCACTGCCCGATCGACCTCGGTGCGGACCAGGCCGACGACCAATTCGCGGTTGGTGCGGCTCTGCTCCATCAGGTCTTCCGCGATGAGCGCCAGTTGGCCCGCCATCTGCTCGGGGGCCCGGGTACCGGACTCCATACCCTGGCTGACGACCTGCTCAGCGGTCTGCTTGGCCTTGGCTGCGGTGGCCTCGAGAATGCCGCTGGCCATCTGCACGTAGCTCTTGACTGCGTCGATCACGATAGTGCCTCTCCTACGGCTGAAGGGCGCGGCCGCCGGGCACCCGCTGCCTCGTCGGAATTCGCGCTTTGGCACAAGGATACCCAGGCTGCGCCACGTTGCGAGCATCCCGCGTCCGGCGGTTGGTGTGCGCTAACGTGCCCGTCGATGGAAACGACGATCAGGAGCGTCCCCATGGCCTCGCTGGATGACTGTCGGGGCGCCCTCGACGAACTGGTCGAACGGCTCTCGACGGTGGACAAGAAGCACCGCGAGAACAAGATTCCGGACCGCACGCTGTCGCTGCACCTGCTCGACCACGACGTGGTGTTCCGCGGCACTCTGCACAAGGGCGAGCTGATCGACATCATCGAGACCGAGCCCGAGGGGCCGAAGGCCGATATCCGCCTGTCCATGACAAGCGACGACCTGGTCGCCATGACCAACCACGAGCTGTCCTTCGCCCACGCTTGGGCCACAGGCAGGGTCCGCCTCGACGCCAGCCTGCGCGACCTGCTGCGGCTGAGGGCGCTCGCCTAAGCATCGCTCCCCGCGGGTGTCACCTGTTTCGGGATCGCAGGGGTTCCCCCTCGAGAAATGGCGTCGAAGCGGCCGTCGGGCCAGCTGGCTCGCCGGAACGAGGAGGCGCACGATGAAGGCCAAGAGCCGCGAGCCGGCACGGCACTCGGACCCACTGACATCCTTGATGCGGTCCACAGCGGCCACTCGGTGGACACCTACGGAGTCAACTGCCAGAAG
>JBIRBF010000225.1:0-3504 GCA_044326505.1 Candidatus Nanopelagicales bacterium
ATGCCGATGTCCGACCAGGGCGACCGGATCCGGCTCGGAGTCGCGGTCAACGCCTTGCGGGCAGCGCTGAAGATCTACCAGCCCGACACCCATCCGGCCGAGTGGGCGCGGACCCAGGTCAACCTGGCCAATGCACTGCAGTACCTGCCCAGCGCGCACCAGGCCGACAACCTCGAGGAGGCAGTCCAGCTCTACGAGGAGGTGCTGCAACGGGTAGGCACGAGGGACCCCTTGAGCCGTGCCAGGCTGCTGGCCAACCAAGGCAACGCCCTGGGTCACCTCGGGGTGTTCGCCGATGCCCGCAGCCGCCTGGTCGAGGCGCGGGAGCTGTTCGCGGCCAACGGCGACCCGGATTCGGCCGCCAGCGTGGACCAGACGCTGATCGAGCTCACCGACGCCGAATCGGCGGGGGTGAGCACCTGATGGAGCTCTACCTGCGCCAGCAGTTCGACCTCCTGCTGCTCGAGGCCGCATCGAACTACACCGAGCGGCTGGTGCACCGGGCCGGCGGACCGGACGCGGGCCTGGCGGCGCTGAGGGCGGATCCCGATGGCCCGATCGCTGGGCGGGCCGACTTCGTCACGGCGTTCTTGGCCGACAACCTGCTCGACAACACCGCCGGACGCTGCTTCGTACTCGAGGCACTGGAGCGCCGCATGCTTCCCGCGGACCCGGGCGGCCCCGCCGACCAGGTTCTCGCCCGGCTCGCGGCGGCGGCTTTCGCGGAGGTGCTCACCACCCGCACGGCACAACTCATCCAGCAGCAACAGGTCTACTCATGATCCCCGCAGGAGCGACCCGATGACGATCACCAGCACCGACGACTTCGCCGACCTGGCCGCCCACGTGGACGCCCTACGCGATCGCGTCCGGCACCAGGAGCGCAGCGCCGCCGAGCTGCTCGACGAAACACTCGAGGCCATCACCGAGTTCAACCGGCGCGGCCTGATCGCGCTGGTGCACACCCTCCGGCAGGACCCGCGCGGCGAGGAGCTGCTCTTCCTGGCCGTCGATCAGCCGGAGGTCATGGCTCTGCTCGCGTCCCACGGCATCATCCGGACCGAGAGCACGCTCGACGTGCTGCGGGTGGTGGAGGCGATCCGCCCCTACCTGGTGACCAGCTCGATCGAGATGGACGTCGAGCGGGTGAGCGGCGACGTGGCCTACGTGCGGTTCGGCAGCGGCTGCTCGGCGCCGTCGCAGGAGGCCAAGGACGAGATCCGCGGGGTGATCCTGCAGCGAGTGCCGGGCCTGCGCGCGGTCGAAGAGGTCGTCGAGGAGCCCGGGCAGACGTTCATCTCGGTGGCGAGCCTGCGCGTGGGCCCTGCGTGACCTCGTGGTCGTCCTGCGGGGCTGAGGGCGCGCCGGTGCTGCGACTGGGCGCCGCATCGCCGGGCGGCCTCGCCCTGCCCGCTGCCAACCCGACACCTGGCCAGATGTACGCGCCCAGGGGTGTCTGGACCGACGGCGAGCGCATCGTCGTTGCCGACACCGGTAACCACCGCGTCCTCATCTGGCACTCGTGGCCGAGCCCGGACGGGGCACCGGCCGACGTCGTGCTGGGCCAGCCGGACATGTACAGCGAGGGGCCTGCGGCGGGCTCGAGCGACCTTGCGCGCGGGCTGAACCTGCCCACCGGCGTCGACCTGATCGCCGGCGACCTGGTGGTTGCCGATGCCTGGCATCACCGCCTGGTGGTGTTCGACGGCCTGCCCACGGCCGACTTCGTCGCCCCCCGGGCGGTGCTCGGGCAGCGCGACGGGACTTGTGTGGAGCCGAATCGCGGCGGCGAGCCGACCTTGGAGTCGTTCTACTGGCCGTTCGGCTTCGGGGTGGTGGGCGACACCTTCTGGGTGGCCGACACCGGCAACCGGCGGGTGCTGGGTTGGCTCGGGGGCGGCGTCCCCGAGGCCGGCCGACCCGCCGACCTGCTGCTCGGCCAGGACTGCGCCGCCGACCGGGTGGACAATCGCGGCGCCCTGTCGGCGTCGTCGTTCCGGTGGCCGCACGCGGTGGCCGGCGACGAGGCCACCCTGTTCATCGCCGACGCGGGAGACCACCGGGTGCTGGGTTGGTCGCCGCCACCCCCGGGCGACGTAGCGGCGACCCTGGTGCTCGGCCAACCCGACATGGCCGTCGCACAGGAGTTCAAGAACCGGCCCCAGGGCGCGGACCGGATGCGCTTCCCCTACGCAGTGGTGAGCGACGCAGACCGACTGCTCGTGGCCGACACGTCGAACAATCGGATCCTGGTGTGGCACGGGCTGCCGCGGACCGGGAGCAACACTCCAGCCGACACCGTGCTCGCCCAGGCCGACATGGCGGCCAACGGAGAGAACCGCTGGGACGCCGTCCTCGACGACTCGCTGTGCTGGCCCTACGGCCTGAGCCTGGCCGGTGACCTGCTGGCGGTGGCCGACTCCGGCAACAACCGCGTGGTGGTGTGGCGGCTCACGAGCCCCGCCGCCACGGTGGAGTAGCTGTGGCCGTCGAGCGTCGGGCGCTGCGCGTCCGCGGGACCGTGCAGGGGGTGGGATATCGGCCCTTCGTGTTCGGCTTGGCCGAGGAACTGTGCCTGTCCGGGTTCGTGGGCAACGACGCCGACGGGGTGTTCGTGGAGGTCGAAGGCCCCGCCGCGCTGCTGGACGAATTCGATCGCCGCCTCGCTGCGGACGCGCCGGCGCTGGCCGCGGTTGACTCGATCACGACGACGGGGCAACCGCACGTCACGGGCCAGACCGGCTTCACCATCGCGAGCAGCGGCGCCGGGGGCGGCGGCACGTCGATTCCCCCCGATACCGCGGTGTGCGACGCCTGTCTGACCGAGCTCCGCGATCCGGCCGACCGGCGCTTCGGCTACCCGTTCATCGCCTGCACTCATTGCGGACCGCGGTACACCATGACCCTGGGCCTGCCCTACGACCGGACGAACACCACCATGGCCGCGTTCCCGCTGTGCGACGAGTGCGACGCCGAGTACACCGACCCGCGCAGCCGCCGGTTCCACGCCCAACCGACCGCCTGCGCGGTGTGCGGGCCGAGGCTGTCGATGCCCGTACCGCAGGTGCTGACCGCGCTGCGCGGGGGGCTGATCGTCGCCATCAAGGGCATCGGCGGCTACCACCTGGCCTGCGACGCCCGCGACACCTCAGCCGTGGAGCGCCTACGCGCCCGCAAGGGCCGCGGCGACAAGCCCTTCGCGGTGATGGTGCCTGACCTGGACGCGGCTGCGGCCGTGGTGTGCCTCGACGGCGCCGCACGCACCGCTCTGACTTCTCCTGCGCGGCCGATCGTCGTCTGCCCTGCCCTCGACTTCGACCTCGCGGAGGTCGTCGCGCCCGGCGTCGACAGCATCGGAGTGATGCTCCCCTACACGCCGCTGCACCATCTGCTGTTCGATTCCGGCGCACCGTCGGTGCTGGTAATGACCAGCGGAAACGTCTCCGACGAACCCATCTGCATCGACCCAGCAGAGGCAGAGGAGCGGCTCGCCGGCCTCGCCGA
>JBIRBF010000014.1:0-24210 GCA_044326505.1 Candidatus Nanopelagicales bacterium
CGCGCCGTTCGCAACGTCGCCGCTCGGCCGCGGCTGGGTTGGGTTCGACACCTGGATGCGAACTGCGTCCGGCCCCCGCGTCACGTTGATGCGCACGCGGCCGCTGCCGTGCTTGGCGGCATTGGTGAGCGCCTCCTGCACGATCCGGTAGGCGTGACCGTCCACGGCCGGCGACAGCGTGCCGGACCCGATCGAGGCGAAGTCGACCCCGACGCCGGCCTCGCGGGCGCCGGCGATCAGCGCTGGAAGGTCAGCTAGCCCCGGCGCCGGCGCCAAGCCCGGGCGATCCTCCGGGGTTCGCAGCAACCCCACCATCTGGTGCATCTCCGAGAGGGCCTCCCGACTTGCGAGGCGCACCTTGGTAAGCGCGTCGGTGGCCGTCGCCGGGTCGGAGGACAGGAGGTGCTCGGCGACACCGGCCTGCACGTTCACTACCGCGATGTGATGTGCCACGGCGTCGTGCAACTCGCGCGCGATCCGCAGCCGCTCCTCGGTGACCCGTCGCTGGGCCTCGGCCTCTCGGTTGCGTTCGGCGCGGCTGGCCCGCTCGACGGCATCGGCAAGCACCGCCCGATTGGACCTCACCGCGTCGCCGAGCGCGGCCGCCATGCCCGCGAGGAACACCACGGCGTAAGACGCAGGATCGCTCCAGCCGGTCGGGTTGCCTGCCGCGGCCAAGCCCAGCAGTGGAATCACAGCGGTGATGATCGCCGCAGTGATCGTCACGCGTCGCGAGGTGTAGGCGCCGACGGTGTACAGCGCGACGGCAATCGCCGGCATCGCCCGGGGGAACGATCCATCAGCGGCCGTCGCAGCTCCACCCAGCAGCAGCGTGGCGGCCAGCACCGCCACCGGCCTTTGGCGTCGGAAGACGAGGGCGCCCGCCGCAGCCGCCAGGAATACCAGCCCCCAACCGGTCGGCGACGGCGGACCCGTGGCGCCCGACGCATCCGGCGGCCGGAGGGGGTAGGAGATAGCGAAGACGAATACCGCGAGCAGCAGGTCGGTCGCCCAATGGTGGCTCCGGAACCACGACGTCACCGACCGCATAGACCCCACCATATGAACCGCCGCAACCCTCACCTCTGCGCTCGGACGCGCTGGCCAAGGCCGCGGGCCTGCAACCCCGCGATACGCCAGTACCGCACGAAAAGGACCACCCCGGCGATCGAGATCACGATCTGCACGAGGGCACTGATCGTCTCGATCGTGGGCCCTTGGCTCGCGACCAGAGACTGGTAAGCCGTACCGAATAGCAGGTCGCGGGTGACCCGGCCACCGTCGGCCACCACGATGGCACTGGCCGCCAACCCTCGCGAGATGTCCCAGGCGGCATGCAAGGCGCAGACCAGGATCAGCCAGCCGAGCACCGACCAGCTCATCCGCAGGCGATTGTTTCGTGCTGCGGCGAACAGGGCACCCGCCAGCAGCGAGGTCCACAAGGCGTGACCGACGGGGGTGAGCAAGCCGCGCACGGCCTGCACCGCCAACACGTCAGCACCGATGTGCCGGCCGGCGACCAGGGCGTTGAAGGCGTAGCCGGTCGATTCGAAGGCGGAGAAGCCCAGCCCGACGGCCGCACCGAGCAACATCCCGTCACGGCGCAGGTAGAACGCCAGCGGCAGCGCGACCAGCCACACCGCGGCCAGTTTGACGACCTCCTCGGTGACTGCCACGTCGAAGAAGAACACCCGCGGCCAGGCCGCCGTCCATAAGTCCTCGATCAGCGCCGAGCCAAGCAACCCCAGCCCGCCACCTAGCGCAAACGCCGCCAGCACGCGCGTGGGATCCAGGGCAGTGGTCGGTCGGGGCCCGCCACGGTCGGCGTCCCCCGGGCCCAACTCGTCCACGATCCAGAACAGCAGCGCCGTGGGCACGACGAACCCGCCGAGCAGCAGCGTCTCCGGGACGATTATCTGGTTGTGGGTGCCGATCGCGACGGCGGCGGTCATCAACCACATCGCGATGCCGATGATCAGCACCCATACCCACCGCGGCACCCGCCGCACCACCACCGGCCGCCCCATCAGTCGCCGCGCGTCCCGACCCGGAACACCGGGACGTAGCCGAGTCCCTTGAAGGCGTCCTTGGTGTTCTTGGGCAGGTGCCCCTTCTGCACCGCTGCCCCGCCGGCGCCGGCCACCGCGGCCTTGATGGCGCCGCTCCAGGAGGTCGCGCCGAAGTCCTTGGCGAAGCCCCACAGCCCCACCTTGCCGGATTGCTTCGCGGCATTGAGGCTGCCTGCCATCACGGTCCTGCCCACGGCGCTCATGCCCGCCAAGCCCGAATACGCCCCGCTAAGCACGCCGATGGCGGTGAGCATCGCGTTGTCGTTGATGGAGGGGTAGGTCCAGATCTGGCTGGCCGCCCCTGCCGCAGCGGGGTCAGCGGCCGGGACGATCGTGTGCAGCACCGACACCCCACCGGGAACCTGAACCTGCTGCAGGATCGGCGCGTTCGTACGGCCGTCGAGCAACAGCCCGTCGCTGCTGTAGCGGATGCTCGACTCCGACCCGTCGGCCTTCACCGTGGTTCTGCCAATGACAACTTCGTGCCCGTCACGCTGGGAGCGCACCGAGGCCTTGGCCACCGCGTCGGAGACCGGCGAGACGTGGCCTGCCGCGTCGTTGGTCAGCGACAACGGGCCGATCGCGGTTACGGCCCCGCTGTCGTTGTAGGACACCTGACCGCAGCCGGTGGCGAGCACGGCCGCGACGGCTGGCAGCGGCCAGGAGCGGGCGCCGGCACGCGGGGTCTGTAGCCGGGATGCGGTCGCGAACACGAGGTAGTCCAGCTCCAGGAGTCGGCCGAGGGCGTCTTGCCAAGTTGCCGCATCCTAACGGAGCGCACTCAACCGGTTATCCTCCGCAGAAAGGCCGTCCACGCGTGGACACCTGGTCGGCCCGCAGCACGGCCGCACGATCAACGAGAGGCACCCGATTCGATGAAGGATCCAGACCCCGTCGCGGTCGCGCGAGTCAGCGGCCGCCGATCGGGCACGATCGCGACCTGCGGACTCGCCCTGACGACACTGCTGGCTCTCGGCGGATGCGGCGCCGACGCGCAGTCGGCCACGGCACCCGACGGTAACTCCGCCGATTCGCCGTCCAGCGCTCAGTCCGGCTCCCTGTTGACCGTGGACAAGCCGCCGCCCTCGCAGTCGCCACCAGCCGAACTCGTCGCCGACGTGACGACGCCGCCAGCGCCTCAGCTGTCCCCGCCACCGGAGGACGCGGTGTTGCAGGCTGCCCCCGGCGACTGCGCCACAGCGGTGCGGATCCACGACAACAAGCACAATATCTGCGCGACCTGGACCAACGACGCTCCGAACTTCCTGGCCCCCAAGCAGTTGTTCACCGGTCCCCTCAATTTCAGCTTCGACAGCATCGACGCTAACGGCGACACCGCTCACCACATCAACAAATACCCGGCGCCTTGGTTTGGCGCCTCCACCTGGGCAGCGACCAGTGCCGCCACCGGCTACGGCGCCTCGATGAACTGGGTCGTCAGCTCCAATGAGCCCGGCGACACCATCAGCGGCGTCGCAACCCAGGACAAGGACAACGACCACACGCAGCCCTGCAACGGCGTCGAGCAGTACGTCGCCTGCCTAGTGACCAGGGCGGAGATGAGCGCCATCGATGGCAACCGGGTGTTCAACGTGACCTACGACCTGGTGAATGCACCGCTGACGGTGGAGGTCATCAACAACACCGGAAAGCCGATGACCCTGACGGCCGCACCGGCGCTGAGCAACATCAAGGCCAGCGGCAAGGGCACTGCCGGCACGGCGAGCATCGCACCTAGCGCCCAGGGGACGCCGGCGAAGTCCGCGATCTTCGGCAGCTACCGCCACACCGGTGGGCAAGCCGCGTCGCTGAAGGCCGTGTACTCGTTCCCGGACGCCACCAACGGCGACGTCACGCACATGGTCACGGTGGCGATCGAGATGGTCCCCAACAAGAGCGCCGATCCCCGCTCCTGGACAGTGGACACCTCGCGGAGCTCCTGCACCGACAACCCGATCGGCGGTTCGTCACCGGCCACGGCGCAGTGCACCGTGGGCTGGAGCGGCAACCTGTCGTGGTTCGCCAGCGCCGCAGCAACCGTCAACGTCTACAACAAGAGCTAGGACGCCGGCTATGACGACATCACCGAGGCGGACGTCCATCAGGCGCCAAAGCGCTGCCCGCCGGGCGGCCGCCGCCAGCGTCGCGGGGGCCAGCGTGGTACTGCTGCTGGCGGCCTGCGGCAACGACCCACAATCAGCGACGCCGGCGACGACTACGGCATCCGAGCCGGCCAGCCAGTCCGCGGGTGCCGACGGCGCCAGCACTGGACCGCTCACCGTTGACAAACCGGCACCCGACCTGGACGGTACCGCCAACTGCCCCGCGGCGGTGCGGGTCCACAACAACAAGCACAACATCTGCGCCACCTGGACCAACGATGCGCCAGCCTTCACGGGACCTGGGGTGCTGTCCAACGCCCCGACCAACTTCAAGGTGGCCGGTTTCGACGCCAACGGCACCTCGACGCACCACGTCAGCCAGATGCCGGCCGACTTCGGCCCCTCGACCTGGGGCGCCACCAGCGCGGCGACCGGCTACGGCGCCTCCATGGCCTGGTCGTTCACCAGCGCTCAGCCCCAGGACACCATCAGCGGGTCGGCCACACAGGACTCCGACGACGGCCACACGGCCGATTGCGGCGCGTCGGCCGGGCAGTTCCTGCTCTGCACCAAGACTTCCAGCGCGATGTCCCAGATCGACGGCGATCGCGTCCACATAGTTGGTTACAGCATCGTCAATGCGCCTCTCACCGTGCAGGTGGTCAACAACACCGGCGAGGCCATGACCAGCACCGGCAAACCTGCGCTGGACCGAGTGCAGTCAAGCCCCGCCGGATCGGCCAACACCACCACTGTCAACGCGAAGCAGTCGGCCTTCTTCGGGCTCTACCGCGCAGCGAACCAGTCCGCGACCTTCCGAGCGGAGTTCAGCTTCGCCGACGGCGGCAACCCAAAGATCACCCACAAAGTCGCGGTCACGGCCCAAGCGAAGTTGGTGAACCCCGACGAGCCCGATGTCGCGTCGCGGCGCATGGATACGTCTGGCAGCAGCTGCGTGGACAACCCCTCCTCGGGATCCGCTGCCAAGGCCACCTGCGAGATCGTGTGGACCGGAAACACCAGTTGGTTCGGCAGCGCGGCCATGACGGTATACGTGTCGAACAGCAGCTGACCCTGCGCCCGCGCTGCCTGGCGCTGCGGCGCTCAGCGCCGCAGCGCAGCCAGCAGCCGCTGGGCCGAGACCTGGAAGAAGTCGTGCTGCTCGCCGTCGATGAGCACCACCGGGATGAACTCGCCGTAGCGATCCATCAACTCCGGATCGTCAAGTACCGAGACCTCGACGAAGTCCGCGCCAGACTGCTCGCAGGCGGCCATCACGATCGGCCGCGCATCGTCGCATAGGTGGCAACCGGGCTTGCCGACGAGGGTGACCTGGTGCCCTGCCGGGGCGGCACCACTGCCGCTCATTCCCGCACCCCCGCGATGCGCTCGCGCAATGCCCCTTTCGAGATCTTGCCCGTGCCCGAGTGCGGCAGCTCGTCGACAAACTCCACCACCGTGGGGCACTTGAACCGCGCCAGCCGAGTGCGGCTGAAGGTGATGACGGCTTCGGCGTCCAGGGACTCGTCGCTCGCCACCACCAACGCCTTCACGGATTCGCCGGTGACCGCGTCGGGGATTCCCATCACCGCCGCCTCGACGACGCCCGGCAGCTGCACGAGCGCCTCTTCGACCTCACGCGGATACACGTTGAAACCGCTGATGATGATCAGGTCGTTCCGTCGATCGACCAGTCGCAGGTTGCCCGCCTCGTCGAGGATGCCGACATCCGACGTCGGCCACCAGCCGTCCTCCCCCGGACCGTCGTGGCCGTCTGGCCAGTAGCCCGAGAACAGGTTCTCGCCGCGAATCACGACTTCGCCCGGGTCGCCGTCGTCCACCGGTTCGCCCTGGGCGTCGCGCAGCTCCAGCTCGATCCCCGGCAGCGGCTTGCCGACCGAGCCGGGCAACGGCTCGCCCGACACCAGCGTCGAGGTGATCACAGGGCTGGCCTCGGTCATGCCGTAGCCCTCCCAGACGGGCTGGCCGATCCGCTCGACGAGATTTGCGAACACCCCGCGGGCCAGCGGCGCGGCACCAGAGATCATCAGCCGGACGCTCGTGAGGGCCTCACCGGCGCGGCGGGTCTCGCCCCAGGCGGCGTAGACGGGCGGCGCCGTCACCACCACGGTCGCGCGGTGCACGTGGATGGAGCGCAAAGAGGCCAATGGATCGAACCGCTCGCTCAGAATCGCGGTTGCTCCCGTGTAGGCGACCATGCCCAGGGCGCCATTGAGCGCATAGGCGTGGAACAGCGGCAGGATGATCATCACCACGTCGTCCGGCAGCGTCGCAGCGGGATCCTGCAACGCCGCGAGCTGCTCCAGGTTGGTCATGAGCGCCCGATGGGTGATCATCGCGCCCTTAGGGCGGCCGGAGGTGCCGGACGTGAACATCAAAACGGCCAGGTCCTCGGGGCTGACTGCCACTGCGGGCGGCGGCGTCGAGCCCACCGTGAACGCCCGCCAAGCATCGCTGCCAACGCTGACGACCGGCACGGGCCCCGCGCTGTCGATCGCGACCTGCATGCAGTCCGGGTCGCAGATGAACAGCGCGGCGCCGGACTGCTGCACCAAGTAGCTGACCTCATAGGCGGTGTAACCGGTGTTGATGGGCACCGCGACCATGCCCGCACGCAAAACCCCGAAATAGGTCGACACGAACTCAGGGGTGTTGCCGATCATCATGGCGACGCGGTCGCCCTTGCTCAGACCTCGCGCTGCCAGACCGCCGGCGACGGCGCGCACCAGGCGCTCCAGTTCGGACCAGGCTACGGTCCGATCGGCGCAGATCAGAGCTGGCTTGTTCGGCGTCCGGTCCGCGGACTGGGTGACCAGATCAGCGATATTGGCTCCCACGCGCCCGAGTTTGGCACAGCCGGAGCGGCGCGCGGGCCATAACCTCAGCGGAAAACGGACCGCCGTTGCACAAGCAGGCGGTACAGCGACTGCTGAATGTTCTCGCGCACCTGATCGGTCAAGTTGAAAACCAGCATCGGGTCGTCGGCCGCCTCGGGACCATACTCGGCGGTGCTGATGGGCTCGCCGAACTCGATGATCCACTTGCTCGGCAGCGGCACGAGCCCGAGCGGACCAAGCCAGGGGAACGTCGGGGTCAGCGGGAAGTAGGGCAGCCCCAGAATTCGCGCCGCGAACCTCGCATTCGCAATGATGGGATAGATCTCCTCCGCGCCCACGATGGCGCAGGGCACGATCGGCGTGCCCGTGCGCAGAGCAGCCGCCACGAAGCCGCCGCGGCCGAAGCGCTGCAGCTTGTACCGCTCGCTGAACGGCTTGCCGATCCCCTTGAACCCCTCTGGCCAGACCCCCACCAACTCGCCGCTGCGCAGCAGCCGCTCCGCGTCCGGGGCGCAGGCCAGGGTGCTTCCGCCCTTACGCACGAGCTCGCCCAAGAAGGGCGTCGAGAACAGCAGATTGGCCCCGAGCATCCGCAAGTGCCGGTGCGCAGGGTGGTGGTCGAGCAGCGCCAGCTGGGTCATTGTCCCGTCCAGCGCGATGGTGCCCGAGTGGTTGCCCACCACCAGCGCCCCGCCGGTGTCGGGAACGTTCTCCAGCCCGCGAGTCTCGACCCGGAAGTACGACGAGTACAGCGGCCGCAGCGGTGCCAGCAGCACACGGTCGGTGAGTTCCGGGTCGAAGCCGAAATCGTCCACCGCATACTCGCCGGTGATCCGGCGGCGTAGGAAGTCCAGCGCGCTCACGGCGCGCTCGGACAGCGACGGCGAGTCGTCGACGTACTCCTCGAAGTCGAAGACCTCTGCCTCGACCGGCATCGGGCCCGCCGCTCGGCGCCCGCGGTCCTCGCCGTCGAAGGGGATCACGCGCGCATCAGGCATGTGCCAGGTCCTTTCGGCCGATGAGCGAGGCGAGCTGCTGCTCCACCGCTTCCACCCGCTCAGGCGGGAAGGCGCGGTTGAGGTCGTGGGCGCGGACGAACTCCTCGAACGTCTCGGCGGTGGTGTGCTGCGGGTGGAAGCCGAAAACTTCGCGCATCCGGGTGGTGTCGACCCCTCGACCATAGGTCAGGAAGCGCACCTGCTCCGGCGAGAAGTCCGCCAGGCCCGCCCGGCGAACGGCCGCACCCACGAGCCCGACGAACGGGCTGGGGATGGGCGCGATGGGTCGTCCCGCTCGCCGAGCCGCCTGTGAAAGCAGCAGGACACCGTCACCGGCCACGTTGAACGTGCCCGGGTGATCCTCGACAGCGGCGCGGCGCAGTACCTCGAGCCCATCGTCCTCATGGACGAACTGCAGCCGAGCGTCGTAGCCCAGCACCGTGGGGATGATCGGCAGCGAGAAGTACGACGTCATCGGTGTATCGACCTGCGGGCCCAGGAAGTTGGCGAATCGAAGCTTGGTGACAGCCACGTCGGGTCGCCGACGGGCGAAGCCGCGGACGTAGCCACCAACCTCCACCGAATCCTTGGCCCAGCCCGAGGACGGTGGGTGCTTTGGCTCCATCTCCTCGGTGAACATGGCTGGATCCTTGGGCCCGGACCCGTACACGGCGGTGGTCGACTTGACGATCAGCCGCTCCAGCGTGGGCGCCTTCTGGCACGCGGCGAGCAACTGCATGGTGCCGATGACGTTGATCTCTTTCATCGACATCCGCCCACCGGCCTGCACCGGTGTCGCGATCACGCCCATGTGCACCACCGTGTCCACCGAAGCCGCCCTGATCACCTTCGAGATGATCGGGTTGCGGATGTCGGCCCGCACGAACTCAGCCCCCCCGATGTCGCCGCGGGGCGGGATCACGTCCACGCCGATCACTCGTTCGACATCGGGCTCCCCGGTGAGGATGCGAGCCATCCGCCCGCCGAGGTAGCGCGAGACTCCGGTGACCAGCACGACACGGGACATTGGGACTCCTTCGCGAACTCGGGCGGACGGCGGGCGCGGTGAGCGGCGCTACTTCTTGTTGCGGCGCTGGACGCGAGTCTTGCGCAGGAGCTTGCGGTGCTTCTTCTTTGCCATGCGCTTGCGGCGCTTCTTGACGACCGATCCCACAGGATCCTCCGGGTGCTCTCAGACGGACACGACGACCTAACCCCCTCAGACTACGCAGGAAGAGGCCAGAACGTGGACGCAGGTGGCGGCGGTGTCAGCCAGCGGCGTTGAAGGACTTGCGCAGGAAGTCGTGCACCGCACGCTCGGGCACACGGAACGACCTGCCCACCCGGATGGCCGGCAGCTCGCCGGAGTGGACCAGCCGGTACACGGTCATCTTCGACACGCGCATGATCGCCGCGACCTCGGCAACAGTCAGGAAGCGCACCTGCGGCAGCGGGTCGTGCTGGTCGTCCGAGGCCATATAGCGGAGCTCTCTCTGAGGGATCAGGCGCGGCGCGGGGCCGCTGCGGCGTGCATCGTCACAGTAGTGACACCGGCGCCGAGGGCGCAGGCAACTACCACAATTGTGCGACCTGACCCGCGACCGGCACTCCACCGGTCGGTCGGGCCTACATGCCGAAGGTGTCGTCGTGGATACCCAGATGCCCGAAAACGGCCCGTCGAGTTGCCGCGATGGCTCGGTCGTAGGGGTTGCTGGGGTCGGTTCGGCCGTCCCACGTGCCCATCGGGGTCGGTCGACCGTCGGTCATCCGTCCCGGGGCGGGGCGGCCGATGGCCACCTGGACGAACTCCGAGAAGGCGCCAGGCACGGGCGTATCCGGTTCGATCGGCGCGCCGAAGGCGATCGCCGTCAGGTGCGTCCAAGCCCGCGGCACCACGTCGACCCACTCGTATCCGCCACCACCGACCGCCACCCACTTGCCATCGGCGTACGTGTGCGCGTACTCGTGGATGAGTTCGTAGGACCTGCGCTGGCCATCGATGCTCAGGGCAAAATGAGCCAGCGGATCATCGGCGTGGCTGTCGCACCCGTGCTGCGACACCAGGATCTGCGGCTCGAACGCTTCTAGCACGTCTGGCACGACGGCTTCGAAGCCGCGCAGCCACTTCTCGTCGGCGGTTCCCGGCGGCAGAGCAAGGTTGACCGCCGTGCCTTCGGCACCGCGACCGCCGACCTCGTCGGGGAATCCGGTGCCCGGAAAGAGCGTCCGGCCGGTCTCATGGATCGACACCGTGAGCACCCGCGGATCGGCCCAGAAGATGTTCTGCACACCGTCGCCGTGGTGCACGTCCACGTCGATGTAGGCGATGCGTGAGAAGCCCTGGTCGAGCAGCCAGGCGATGGCCACGGCGATGTCGTTGTAGACACAGAAGCCACTCGCGGAATCCCGGGCGGCGTGGTGCAGCCCGCCAGCGATGTTGACGGCGTGCAGATGGGAGCCGCTGGCCACCGCCGCGGCTGCCGCCATCGTCGCGCCGGCGATATGCAGCGAGGCATCGTGCATCCCTGCGAACGCCGGCACGTCCTCGGTGCCGATGCCCCGATGCAGGTCGAGGTAATGCAGGTCCTCGGACGCCTGCCGCACGGCGTCGACGAAGTCCGGCGAATGCACGCGCAGGATGTCGGCCACGTCGGCCGGCTCGATCGGCTCGATCAGCTCCGCGCCCGGGGCCTCGAGCAGGCCGAAGTCGCGCACCAGGCGGTAGGTGAGCTGCTGTCGGATCGGTGCCATGGGATGGCCGGGGCCGAAGTCATAGGCCCGCAGCCGGTCGTCCCAGACGAACGCCGCTTTACCGGTCATGTGCCACCGGCGAGCTGTTGCGAGCGGTCGCGGGCGGCCTCCATCGCGGTGACGAACGCGGCCCGGACCTTGTGGTCGTCGAGTTGGCGGATCGCCGCCACGGTGGTGCCCGCCGGCGAGCTCACGTTCTCCCGCAGGACCGTCGGGTGCTCGCCGGTTTCGCGCAACATGGTCGCCGCGCCTACCAGGGTCTGCACCACGAGCTCGTTGGACAGGCTCCGCGGCAGGCCGAGCAGCACGCCGGCCTCGATCATCGCCTCGACCACGTAGAAGATGTAGGCCGGCCCGGAGCCGGAGATCGCCGTGACCGCATCCAGATAGCCCTCGGGGACTTCGACAACCCGGCCCACCGAGCTGAGCAACTGCGCGGCGCGTGCCAGGTGCGCTGCGTCGCAGGTCTGGCCGCCGGCGAGCGCCGACATCCCCTGGTCCACCAGCGCAGGGGTGTTGGGCATGACGCGCACCACGGCGTGGCCGGCGGGCAGATGGTCAGCGATGGTCGCGCACGTGATGCCCGCGGCGAGTGAGATCACCAGCGAGTCCGGCTTGATGATCGGCGCCACCTCGCCGAGCAGCGCTGCCATGTCCTGCGGCTTGACCACCAGCAGCAGGGTGTCCGCCAGCCGGGCCGCCGCGGCGTTGTCGAGCACCCGCACGCCGAAGCGCGCGCGAATCTGCTCGGCCCGGTCGGCCCGCCGTTCCGTGATGATCAACTCGTCGGCCGAGATGCCGCTGCGCAGCAAGCCGCTCAGCAGCGCCTCGCCCATGACTCCCGCGCCGAACACCGCGATCGTGCCGGCCTGCTGTGCGCCCGCGGCGGCAGCGCCTTCCTGCGGCTCGTTGACCTCGGCCATGGCTCAGCCGGAGCTCACCAGCGAGCGGAGGAACAGCGACATGTTGGCCGGCTTCTCGGCCATCCGGCGCACCATGTACCCGTACCACTCCTCGCCATAGGGCACGTAGACGCGCATCTTCTCGCCCTGCGCCGCCAGCCGGCGCTGCTCCTCGGGACGCACGCCGTGCAGCATCTGGTACTCGTACTCGCCCCGCTGGCGATGCGCGCGCACGGCGAGCGCCTCGGCGATCTCGATCAGGCGCGGATCGTGACTGGCGATCATCGGGTAGCCGTCGCCGCTCATCAGGATCTTCAGGCACCGCACGTAGGACAGGTCCACGTCGGAGCGGCTCTGAAAGGCGACCGATTCAGGCTCGCGGTAGGCGCCCTTGCAGAGCCGGACCCGGGAGCCCGCGTAGGAAAGGTCCCGGCAGTCCGCCTCGGTGCGGTACAGGTATGCCTGCAGCACGGCGCCGGTCTGGGGGAAATCCTGCCGCAGGGTCCGCAGCGTCTCGAGCGTGAGGTCGGTCGTGGTGTGGTCTTCCATGTCGAGCGTCACCGTCGTACCCACTGCAGCGGCCGCCGACGCGATCACGTGAGCATTCTCCGTGGCAATCCGGGCGCCGTCGGGCAGCGTCTGACCCACGGCCGACAGCTTGACAGACACCTCGGCGACGCCGGCCAGGCCGGCATCATCCAGGCCGCTCAGCAGGTCGAGGTAAGCGTCGCGGATAGCGTCGGCCTGCTCGATGTTGACCGTGTCTTCGCCCAGGTGGTCGACCGTGCTCAGCATGCCCGCGTCAGCTAGCTCCGCCGCTACCCGGACGGCATCCGCGGTGGTCTCCCCGGCCACGTACCGCTCGACCACCGACCGGGTGACCGGCGTGTTCGCGGCGATGTTCTTCAGACCCTCGCTGCGCGACGCCATGAGCAGCGTTTGGCGGATCATCTAGGCACCTCCGGGGAGCGGGATGGATGGGTCGAGCCAGGCCTGAATCGTCGGCGCGACGATCCGCACTAGATCGTCCTCGGACATGGACGCCAGAGGCTCGAGGCGAGTGATGTAGCGGTTGGCGGCCACGCCCACCAGGTAGCTCGAGATGAGCGAGACCCGCAGCCTGGCGTCGGGCACGCCGATGTAGCGGACCAGCCGATCGATCATCGACTGCTCGACGAACGTGCGCAGGCCGGCCGTTGCCTTGGTCGACGACGCACCGGCCTTGAACAGCACCATCAGGTCCTCGCGACTCTCCTCGTCCGAGAGCGCGTCAAGGGTCGCGCGGGTGAGCCGCTCGCCCATCCCCTCGAGGCCCGGCGCCGCCAGTTCCGGCACCGCGGTCGCAGGGTCGAAGGGAAGCTTCATGGCAGCTGCGAACAGCTTCTCCTTCGAGCCCCAGTAGCGGCTCACGACCTCCGGCGCGACGCCGGCGGCCGCCGCCACACCCTTGACAGTTGTGCGGACATAGCCCTTACTGCGGAAGGCGACGCGGGCAGAGTCGAGTACTGCTTCGCGAACGTCATCGGAACTCATGGCCCAACCCTAGGCCCATGAGGCCATCCATGGGGAGCTGTCGACCGGGTCGCGGCAACCGTCAGTGTGCGACGAGGTGCAGCCGCGCGAACGCCAGGGCCTCTGCCAGGTCGGCCTCTCGGGCAGCCCGGTTGGGCGCCTTGCGGGTGGTCACCTCGACCACCACCGAACCGCTGAAGCCTCGGGCCGCCAGGCCCTCGAGCAGGTCACCGCAGGGTTGGTTGCCGCGGCCGGGGATCAGGTGCTCGTCGCGCGATCCGCCGGTCCCGTCGGCCAAGTGGATGTGCGTCAGGGAGTCACCGAGGTCATCCGCCATGGCCACCGCGTCGGTGCCGCTCACGGCGGTATGCGACAGGTCGATGGTGGTGTGCGGGTAGTCCTCGTCGCGGTTGTCCCAGCCGGGCGCGTAGGCGGCGAGCTCGCGGGAGCGCGCACGCCACGGGTACATGTTCTCGACGGCGAATCGGACTGCGGTCTCGTCGCCCATACGGACCAGCCCGCGGACGAAGTCCTTCGCGTAGTCGCGCTGCCACCGGAAGGGCGGGTGCACCACGACCGTGTCGGCGCCCAGCTGCTCGGCCGCGTCCTGGGCCTTGACCAACTTCTCCCAGGGGTCAGTCCCCCACACCCTCTGGGTCACCAGCAGGCACGGCGCGTGCACGGCGAGGACCGGAATCTCGTAGGTGTCCTGCAACCGCTTGATGGCATCGACGTCCTGGCTCACTGCGTCGGCCATCACCATCACCTCGACGCCGTCGTAGCCCAGCCGGCTGGCCATCTCGAAGGCCGCCGCCGGGCTCTCCGGGTAGACCGACACGGTGGACAGCGCAACCTTGGCCGGGGCGGCCTGGGGCACGTCAGGGTCGGGGGGCTGGCGGGTGGTCATGCACTGTCCTTCACGTCGGCACTGCTGTGCCACTCGGTCTCACCGGACCGCTCCCGGCTGTGTGCCTCGAGCGGGGCCCCGGGTTCGCCCGGTGCTGCGAGGCTCGGTTCCAGCCTGGGGCCAATGGTACGGCTGACTGTGAAGAGCAGCACCGCCCCCACTGCTCCGAGCAGGACCGCGATGGAGGTCTTCGCATCGTCGTCCAAGCGGAACGCGAAGAAGTTGGCCAGCCAAGGGATGAAGAGGAAACCGAGGAATGCCACTCCCATGGCGACGACGATCAGCAGTCGGAACCCCACGAGTGGACGGGCGATCATCGCCAGCACGGTCATGGAGATGATGAAGAGCGTGACCGCCGCCGAGGTTCGGGCCGACTCGACCGGCAGGCCCCGCCAGAGCGCCAGGGCGTAAGACGCGAACGACATCACACCGCAGATGATTCCGGCGGGAACGGCGAACACCAGCACCCGGCGGAAGAACCCTGGGGCGAATCGGCGGGTGTTGGGCATGAGCGCAAGGAAGAAGGCAGGCACCCCGATCGTCAGCCAGGTGATGACCGTCAGGTGCCGCGGGAGGAACACGAACTCGACCGCGAAGATCTCGGTCAAGGTGAACACGACGACCAGCAGGCTGAGTACGGCCGAGTAGAAGCTCTTTGTCAGGAAGAGCGAGCTGACCCGCTCGATGTTGCCCAGCACGCGGCGCCCCTCGGCAACCACCGAGGGCATGACGGCGAAGGAGTTGTCGAGCAGGACGATCTGGGCCACCGCGCGGGTGGCAGCGGCGCCTGAGCCCATGGCGATGCCCAGGTCCGAGTCCTTCAGCGCGAGCACATCGTTGACACCGTCGCCAGTCATGGCAACCGTGTGGCCGCGCGATTGCAGCGCCTTGACCATGGCGCGCTTCTGGGCCGGCGTGACCCGGCCGAAGACGCCGTGGGATTCCAGCACATCGGCCAGCTCGTCGGTGTCGGTCGGCAGGTCGCGGGCGTCGAACGGGTCGTCGGCGCGTGGGATGCCGGCGGCAGCGGCGATCGCCCCAACGGTGACCGGGTTGTCCCCGGAGATCACCTTCACGTCGACGTCCTGGTCCAGGAAGTACGCCACTGTGCCGGCCGCGTCCGGCCGGAGCTGCTGGTCGATGCTCACCAGTGCCGTCGGCACGACCTCGCCGGCTCCATCCTCAGCGCTCGGCGGCGCGCCGATCGCACGTCCGAGCAGCAGCACCCGGGCACCCGATGCGGCCAGGGCGTCGGCCTGCGGGCGCACCGGCGAGTCCGCCTCGAGCAGCATCTCCGGGGCGCCCAGCACCCAGCTGCCGTGATCGGCGAACGTCGCCGACGACCACTTTCGTGCGCTCGAGAACGGCACGGTTGCGGTCAAGCGCCAGCCCGGGTCGTCGTATGCCGCGGCGACGGCGGCCAAAGTGGGATTGGGGCTCTCCTCCGAGCCGCCGAGCGCGCCCAGCGCGGCCCGCGCGATGTCGCCGTCGCCGTCGCCACCGTCCAGGATCACCAACTGCTGGACAGCCATACCCGGCTCGGTCAGGGTGCCGGTCTTGTCAACGCACACGACATCGACGCGGGCGAGCACCTCGACCGCAGGCATCTCCTGTACCAACGTGCGCTGCTGGCCCAGCCGGACGACGGCCACCGCCATCGCCACGGATGTCAGGAGCACCAGGCCCTCAGGCACCATCGTCACGACGCCGGCCACGGTGCCCGACAGCGCGGTCTGCCAGTCCGGACTCGCGCGCATCTGCGAGATGAACAGCAGGATGCCCAGCGGGATGAGCACATAGCTCATGATCCGCACGAACCTCATGATGGAGTCCATCAGCTCGCTGCGGGTGACCGTGAACTTGCGCGCTTCGGCCGCGAGTTTGGTCGCGTAGGCGTCGGAACCCACCCGGTTGGCCCGCATTAGGCCACCGCCGGCCACGATGAAGGACCCGCTCAGGACCTCGTCGCCCGGATGCTTCAGCACGGGGTCGGCTTCGCCGGTGAGCAGCGACTCGTCCGCCTCCAGCCCGCTCCCCGCCAACACCTCCCCGTCCACCACCACTTGGTCGCCGATCCGCAGCTCGACGACGTCGTCGAGCACGACCTCGCTCGGCCGGACGGACACGGGCTCCCCGTTGCGCCGCACGATCGGCTTCGCCTCACCCACCACGGACAGCCGCTCGAGCGTGCGCTTGGCGCGGTATTCCTGGATAATGCCGATGGCCGAGTTGAAGATGATGACCAGCCCGAACAGCGAGTCCTGAATCGGCGCCTGCGCCACGATCATGAGCACCCACATCGTGCCGATGACCAGGTTGAACGATGTGAAGACGTTCTCGCGGAAGATGCTGGCCAGACTGCGGCTGCGCGGGTCGGGAGCCTCGTTGACCTGTCCGGCCGCCACTCGCTCGGCGACCTCCTCGCTGGTGAGGCCGTCGGCGCCGATCACCTGGGTCATTCGTCCAGCCCGTCCATCCGGCGCAGGATGACACCCTCGCGCAGCGCCCATGGACATAGCACGAACTCGTCGTGGCCGAACAGGTCCATGGCCGCCTCAGCCACCAGAGCCCCAGCGACCAACTGCCCGGCGCGGCCACTCGACACTCCGGGCAGGGCCGCGCGCTCGGCCAGGGACATCGCCTCGAGTTGGGGCAGCCACTGCGCGATACCCTCCCGGGTGAGGACGCGCCGGACGTAGGGGCCCTCAGCCGAGGGTGCCGCGCCGGTGATTCGCGCGAGCTGCCGGAACGTCTTGGACGTCGCTACGGCCAGGTCCGCCGGACCCATCCGGTCGATACTGCTGACGATGTCCGCCATCACCGTGCGGATGTGCCGACGCAGCGCGCGCACCTCTTCTGGATCGGCCGGCGCGCTGGAGATGTGCGTCCTGGTCAGGCGGCCGGCGCCGAGCTCCAGCGAGATCGCATCATCGGGCTCCTCGTCGGAGCCGACGGCGATCTCGAGCGAGCCGCCCCCGATGTCGAACACGATCAACCGCCCGCTGCTCCACCCGAACCAACGTCGGACGGCGAGGAAGGTGAGACGGGCCTCGTCCTCACCGCTGAGCAGCTCCAGCCGGACTCCGGTGGCCTCTCGCACCTGTTCGAGCACCTGCTCGCCGTTTGGCGCTTCGCGGATGGCAGACGTCGCGAAACCCATGATCGAGGCGACTCCCGCGTCCTCAGCGACAGTGAGCGACTCCGTCACGAAGCCGATGAGCTTGGCCGCCCCCTCCGACGAGATGTTGCCGCGGGCGTCGAGGGATTCCGCCAGACGAAGTTCGATCTTGTGGCTGTGGGCAGGTGAGGGCGCACCTCCGTGCCGCGCGTCCACGATGAGCAGGTGGACGGTGTTCGAACCGACGTCGAGGACTCCAAGGCGCACGGGGTCACGCTACTCCGACGAATGCCCCGGCACGGGCGGGGTTGCTCAGGTCGCCCGGAAGTAGCCGGTGATGTCGATGATCACCTGCACCGGCGAGGTGTTGGCCCACGCCCGCACGGCCCGGGTGTTCGGGTTAAGGGTGGTGATCATGCCGTTGGCGATGGACTGGTTGGCCTGAAAGTTGATGGCCGACGAGGTGAAGCTGAGCGCACCACCCGGTGCAAGTGCCACCCAGCCCGGCCCTGGCGCCCCGGTCACCGTGAGGTTCATGGCGACCGCCCGGGTGTTGGCGGGCACCAGATTCGGAGTCGTCACCGCCCCGGTCGCGGGATCGCGACCATCGGCGACGCTGATGTTGCGCGGGGTGCCCGGGACCAGTGGCGCGCCGGCGGAGGGCTGCGCGCTGCGTGAGTCGTACACCCGGGTTGGAGTGATCGGAACGAAGGCGCCGGCGGACTCCTCGGACGCGAGCAGCCGCCAGTGCCCGGGCGACCCGCCGTGCACGCAGACCCACAGGGAGCCGTCCGCGGGCGCGAGGAGTTGGCCCACCGAGTAGGGCCCGCCGACCGGCGGACCCGATGCCACGTCCCGGTTGTCCAACCACAGCGCGGCGCCGGTCGTGGAGGATGCGTGCAAGCCCGGGCCCGAGCCCGATCGCGCCCACACCCCTGCGCCGGACTCGCCATCACCAACCACCCCACTGCCCGTGGTGGTCGCCTGCCCGTAGACCCCGAACCAGTTCCGCGCCACGCCATGGACCCCATGATGGGCCTGCGACTGTCCGTAGACGGCTGCGGAGGAGCCGGCAGCATAGGCGTACACAGCCCGCCCGAGGCCGTCGTTCTGGACAGCCAGAGTTTGGCCACCAGAGGTGGACTGCAGCGAGGTCGTCGAGCCCCCGGCATCGTTTACCGCGCCGTACTGCATGGCTCCAGTGCCAGCGGCGGCTGGGGAGGCGCCAGCGACCCCGGCCACGGCCCCGGCCGCCGCTCCGACGCCGCCGAGGAGCAGCGCGCGTCGGCTCCACTGTCCGCCTGGCGGCCCCGGATCGGCCGGACGGCCCTCGTCGCCGAGGCCGCTCTGGTGCTCCGATGCACCTGGGCGCGCCGACTCCAAGCTCGCGATCCGGCGCTCGGCATCCGCCCGCTGTCGCTCAAGGGACTCGATCCGCGCGTTGGACTCCGCACGCACGGCCGCGAGTTCGGCCCGCAGCAGCTCAATCAGTTCGTCGGAAGCCATCGCCGTCACCCTCCTGTGCGCCAGCGCGCCGCCGGGACAGCACGCGAAGACCACCTCCTCCACACGCTAGACCTCGAACGCCCTGACGCGCATGCCCAGTTGGACCCGACGGACATGGACTACGCCGACCAGGCCCTAGGCTGTCGGCCGTGGTGGAGGTGGACCTGGGTTTCCCGCGCAGCTGGCTGGAGTTCGCCGACCCGGAGGAGCCGGGCAGACTGTTCCGCTGCGACACCACCTGGCTGCTGTCGCGGTGGACCTGCATCTTCGGCCGCGGTTGCCCCGGCATCTACGCCAACGCGCCCGACGCTGGCTGCTGCACCTTGGGTGCCCACTTCGCCGACGACGAGGACCGCGCACGGGTCAAGCGATGGGCCGCCGAACTGTCTGCGGAGCTCTGGCAGAACTACTCCGCCGGTCAGCGCAAGGGCATCGTGTCCAAGGATGACGACGGCGCACGGCAGACCCGGCGCTTTCAGGGCGCCTGCATCTTCCTCAACGCCCCCGACTTCCCGGCCGGCGGCGGCTGCGCGCTGCATCTGCTGGCCGATGAGCGGGGACTGGCACCGCAGGAGGTCAAGCCGGATGTCTGCTGGCAGCTGCCGGTGCGCCGCGACTACGACGAGCGCACCTGGGCGGACGGGACGACCAGTCAGGTGGTGGTGATCACCGAGTACGACCGACGCGGTTGGGGACCCGGTGGCCACGACCTGGACTGGTACTGCTCGGGCGCCACGGAGGCACATGTGGCCGACGTGCCGGTCTACGTCAGCGAGGCCGAGACGCTGCGGCACCTGATGGGGACCGCGGGCTACGACAGGCTCGTCGACCTGCTTGAGGTCTCCGGCGACGGCCTGCCGCACCCAGCCGATCCACAGCTGCGCCGCGCTGCGCCGCCACGCCGCGCCGCCGGTGCCTCGGCGAGCCACGCGGCCGGCCAGGTGCGCGCCGCCGGAGAACTGTCGGATCCCTGACTTAGCCTGCAGGCGTGGCCAAGAACAGCAGTCCCGCCTATGCCTGTACCGCATGTGGTGCGCCCAGCCTGCGCTGGGCGGGCCGGTGCACTCGCTGTGGCGAGTTCGGCACGGTGCTCGAACGGGCGCCGGAACCCACCGGGCGCGGGACAACCGCCGGTCGCCCGACCCGTCCAGCGCGCCCCGTCACCGAGCTCACGACCACTGCTCAGCGGCGGCTCAGCAGCGGGATCGCCGAGTTCGACCGAGTTCTGGGCGGCGGGATGGTTCCAGGTCAGGTGGTGCTGCTCGCCGGCGAGCCCGGGGTGGGCAAGTCGACGCTGCTGCTTGAAGTGGCGCAGGCGATTGCCGCGCGCGGCGAAACGTGCTTGTACATCTCCGGCGAAGAGTCCAGCGAGCAGATCGGGGTGCGCGCGCGCAGGATCGGTGCCGACGCCGGCACCTTGTTGGTGGCCGATGAATCCGAATTGCCGGCCGTGGTCGGGCATCTGGAGGAACACGAGCCGGCGCTGCTGGTCATCGACTCGGTGCAGACCATCAGTTCGCCGCAGGTCGATGGCCGCGCCGGCGGGGTGGCGCAGGTCTTGGAGGTGACCCAAGCCCTGGTGCGGCTGGCCAAGGGCCGCGGCATGCCGCTGATCGTGATCGGCCAGTCCACCCGTGAGAACACGATCGCCGGCCCGCGGGCGATGGAGCACCTGGTGGACACAGTGCTGGCGTTCGAAGGCGATCGCTCGACGTCGCTGCGATTGCTGCGCGCGGTCAAGAACCGCTACGGGGCCGCCGACGAGGTCGTGTGCTTCGAGCAGACCGCCGAGGGCCTGCGCGAGGTGCCCGATCCCAGCGAGTTGTTCCGCGGGCACCGCGATCGGCCGGTGGCCGGCACCTGCACGACCGTCACATTGGAGGGGCGCCGCCCGCTGGTCTCGGAGGTACAGGCCCTCGTAGAAGCGTCCAACGTGCCGACACCGCGCCGTGGCGTCACGGGCCTGGACAACAGTCGCACCTCGATGCTGCTCGCAGTTACCAACCAGGCATCCGAGCTGGGACTGGCCGCGAAGGAGGTGTTCGTCGCGACCGCTGGCGGGGTTCGGCTGTCGGATTCGGCCGCCGACCTGGCGTTGTGCCTGGCGGTGGCGTCTGCGGCGACGGGAAAGGCGCTGCCCGGGGACTTCGCCGCCATCGGTGAGGTCGCCCTGTCCGGCGACGTCCGCCCGGTTCCCATGCTCGCCGAGCGAGTGGCCGAGGCCGCCCGGCTGGGGTTCCGCACGCTGCTAGTGCCGCCGCTTCGGCGCGGCAGGTTGATTGCCCCGTCTGGGGTGGACCTGGTCGAAGTGCGGCATCTGAGCGCTGCCATGGTCGAACTCGCCGCCCGGGGCCGTCCGCCGCTGGGCCTGGTGCCCAGCGGCGCCTCAGCTAGCCGAGGGTGAACCTGGCTGGTGCGCTGGTCAAGGAATCATCGGCGACCGTGACGTCATAGCTTCCCGCGCGGGCCGGAGTTTGAGTGCTGCAACCCGGCTGGGTCACCACGGTCGGCCAGTCGCTTGTCACCTCGAAGGTCTTGCCCGGCGGGACGACCTGGACATCGGAGCTGCCGCCGGGGTTGCAGTCATCCGAGGACCACACGCGCTGGCCGCCGCTGGTCACCGTGAAAGTCACCGCCTTGGAGCCCACGTCCCAGGAGCAAGCCGTGTTCGACTCGTTGGTGAGCCGCATGATCATCTTCACGGAGCCACCCACGGCGCCGGCCTTCGGCTCAGGAACTGCCACCAAAGACAGGTCCGAACCGGAGCACTTGCCGCCGCTTCCCGAGGGCGATGCCGAGGCCGACTCCGACGCCGATGCCGACTCGGACGCAGAACTAGATGCCGACCCCGATGCGGACCCCGACGCGGACGAGCTTCCGGTCGGCGTCGCGGATCCGGACGGCGAGCCCGACGGCCGCGGCGACGCGCTGGGCGAAGGGCTCGCCGGAGCTGTCGTCGGGGAAGATCCACCCGACGGCCACAACAGGAAGAGAGCGATGATCACCAACAGCACCCCGCCGATCACGAGGGCGCGACGACGCCAATAGACCGAAGGGGTTTCGGGGCCGATCGGGTTCTTCAAACTGTCCACGGCACAGAGCCTAACTGCCGCCTATCGCCGCGCCCGGTAGCGTGGCACCATCGCGGGCGTGGAGTCTTTCCAGGACGCACCGGAGGCGCTTGATCTTGCGCCCACCATCGTGCGGTGGTTCGACGCCAGTGCCCGATCCTTGCCCTGGCGCACCGATCCGACCCCCTGGGGCGTCCTCGTCAGCGAGGTGATGCTGCAGCAAACCCCAGTGGCCAGAGTCGAGCCGGTGTGGACCGATTGGCTGCGCCGCTGGCCGACGCCGTCCGCGCTGGCCGGGGACTCCCCGGCAGCGGCCATTAGGGCCTGGGGGCGACTGGGGTATCCGCGCCGAGCGCTGCGGCTGCACGCCGCCGCTTCCGCTATCACAGCAGAGCACGACGGCCTGGTGCCCACCCGCTACCGCGAGTTGATCGCGCTGCCGGGCATTGGCGACTACACCGCCTCAGCGGTAGTCAGTTTCGCCTTCGCCGGCCGCGCGACGGTGCTCGATGTCAACGTCCGCCGACTATTCGCTCGTCTTCTCGAAGGTCAACCCTCGACGACGCCCCATGTCACAGCCGCCGAACGCCGCCTCGCTGACGCCCTGGTTCCCGAACACGAGCCGGCCCGTTGGGCTGCGGCCACGATGGAGTTGGGGCAGGTCGTCTGCACCGCCCGCAACCCGGACTGCGACCGCTGCCCGGTCGCCGACCGCTGCGCTTGGCTGGCCGCCGGCAAGCCAGGCGCCGACCAGCGCACCACCAAGCCCCAGAGCTTCATCGGCACCGACCGCCAGGTCCGCGGCCTGATCGTCGAGCGGCTGCGCGCTGGGGGCGCCTCGCGACTGCAGCTGGACGCTCTGTGGACCGACGTCCTCCAGCTCGCCCGGGCGCTGGACTCCCTGGTCGCCGATGGGTTAGTGGACCCGGTCACCTCCGACACGTTCGCCCTCCCCGGCGACCCTCCCCGCTGAGCCGCCCCTGGGCTGGGGTCGGCTGCCGGACCACCGAAAAGGGAAGTGCCGAGACGACCCCCGCCGGAAGGGTACTACCCCTCCGCCACGATCGGCGGCACGTCAGCGATCTCGGCCTTCTGCTCACCCGCGAAGGTGAACTTGGCCTCGGCTCCTTCGCCCTCCACACCGACCACGACGATCTGGCCAGGCTTGAGGCCGCCGAAGAGGATCTGCTCGGACAGTTGGTCCTCGATCTCCCGCTGGATCGTCCGGCGCAGCGGTCGCGCCCCGAGAACAGGGTCATAGCCGCGCTCGGCCAGCAGCTCCTTGGCCGGCTGGGTGAGCTCGATACCCATGTCCTTGTCCCGCAGGCGCTCGTCCAGGCGCGCCAGCATCAGGTCGACGATCTCGATGATCTCGGCCTTCGACAACTGGTGGAACACGATGATGTCGTCGATGCGGTTGAGGAACTCGGGACGGAAGTGGTTCTTCAGCTCGTCATTGACCTTGGCCTTCATGCGCTCGTACGACGTCTTCGTGTCGTCCGCGTTGGAGAACCCCAGGTTCTGACCTTTGGAGATATCACGGGTACCCAGGTTGGTGGTCATGATGATGACGGTGTTCTTGAAGTCCACGACGCGCCCCTGGGCATCGGTCAGCCGACCGTCTTCCAGGATTTGCAGCAACGAGTTGAAGATGTCCGGGTGGGCCTTCTCGACCTCGTCGAACAGCACTACCGAGAACGGCTTGCGACGCACCTTCTCGGTCAGCTGGCCGCCCTCCTCGTAGCCCACGTAGCCGGGCGGCGACCCGAACAGCCGCGACACCGTGTGCTTTTCCGAGTACTCGCTCATATCCAGCGAGATCAACGAGTCCTCATCGCCGAAGAGGAACTCCGCGAGCGTCTTGGACAACTCAGTCTTACCGACGCCCGAAGGTCCCGCGAAGATGAACGAACCGCCCGGCCGCTTGGGGTCCTTCAGCCCGGCCCGGGTGCGCCGGATCGCCTGCGAGAGTGCGTGGATCGCCTGCTCCTGGCCGATCACGCGCTTGTGCAGCTCGGATTCCATCCGCAGCAGTCGCTGCGACTCCTCCTCGGTGAGCTTGAAGACCGGGATTCCAGTGGCGGTCGCCAGCACCTCGGCGATCAGCTCCTCGTCCACCTCGGCCACCACGTCAAGGTCGCCGGCCTTCCACTCCTTCTCGCGCTCGGCCTTCTCGAGCATCAGGGTCTTCTCGTCGTCGCGCAGACGCGCGGCCTTCTCGAAGTCCTGTGCGTCGATCGCCGACTCCTTCTCGCGACGGACGTCGGCAATGCGGTCGTCGAACTCGCGCAGATCCGGCGGGGCGGTCATCCGGCGGATGCGCAGCCGGGCACCGGCCTCGTCGATCAGGTCGATCGCCTTGTCCGGCAAGTAGCGATCGTTGATATAGCGGTCGGCCATGGTGGCCGCGCCCACG
>JBIRBF010000046.1:0-15656 GCA_044326505.1 Candidatus Nanopelagicales bacterium
CATCAGGTCCACATCAGGATCGAGCCCCGTCATCAGCCGCACCTGGGCCACAGCCTGGAGCAGCAGCATCTCGCTGCCCGGCGCCACCGGGCCGTCCCACGACCTGGCCAGCGCCGTCGGCCAAGGCGCGTAGACGACATCGAGCAGGACACCGCCGCCTGCCAGCTCCAAATCTGCCACTGACTCCCCCGCCCCAGCAGGCAGAGTGCTGATCACCAGGTCGGCTGCCGCGAAGCAAGACTGGACGGCCGAGCGATCCGAAAGGTCCAGCGCCGAGGTCGCCGGGGAGCCGAGCTCAGCAGCGATACGTGCGACGTCCTCTGCGGCCGCCCGGCGGCGCGCCACGACGTCGATGTGCCGGGCTCCGAGGTCCACGGCTGCCGCTGCCGCTGACCGCGCCGTCGCTCCGGACCCCAGGATCACCACCGACTCGGGCCGGTCGGCCAGCAGCGGTTGGACGGCAGCCACGATGCCTTCAACATCGGTGTTGTAGCCGCGCACGGTCCCGTCAAAGGTGGGCGCCCCAGGCAAGACGACCGTGTTGACAGCCGCGCTTGCGGCCGCACGCGGATCCAGCCAGTCCAGCAGCGGAATGACCGTCTGCTTGAGCGGCATCGTCAGCGACAGCCCCGCCCACTCCGGCCCGAGACCACCCATGAAGGCGGCCAACCCGGCCTCATCCACCTCGACTGCGTCGTAGGCCCAGTCCAGGCCGAGTCCGGCGTACGCGGCGCGATGCAGCGCGGGCGATTTGGAGTGGGCGATCGGACTGCCCAACACGGCCGCCCGCAGACGGCGATCCCCGGTCGACGGCGCAGGAGCGCCATCGACCGGGGTTGCGTCGTTCATACCTCGGACGGGGTCCGGACTACTGACCCGTGGCCGCGGGCGACTCGGAGGCGTACAGCTCCGGGTGCGCGGCGAGGTACTGGTTGAACTCCTCCACGAACGCCAGGTGTTCCTGGTAGTCGGCCGTGAACTTGGTGATCTTCTTGTCTGGATCGACTGTGACGAAGAAGATCCAGTCCCCCGGCTCCGGCTCGAGGGCTGCCTTCAGCGCCGCCTCGCCCGGCTGTCCGATGGGAGTCGGCGTGAGGCCGTTGTTGAGGTAGGTGTTGTAGGGGGTGTTCTCGTTCTTCTGCTCATCGCTCAGGTTGATGTTGCTTGAGTTGCTGCCGTAGTTGGATGTCGAGTCGAACTGCAGCGGCATACCCTGAGCCAGACGGTTGCGGACGACCCGCGAGACCTTGCCGAAGTCCTGCGGCTGTCCCTCTGCCTCGAGCAGGCTGGCGATGATCACGACGTCGTAGGGGCTGATGCCCTCCGCCTCCGCCTCGGCCTCGAGATTGATCCGCGCGGCGACATCGTTGAACTGGCCGACCATCTGCTGCAGGACGCTGGTGGCCGTCGCGCTCGGCTGGAACTCGTAGGTCGACGGGTACAGGAAGCCCTCGGCGTTGCCGTTGGCGTAGGCCGGCAGGCCCAGCTCGGACGGGTTCTTCAACGCCGCCTCGAAGTCGCTCAGCGGAATGTTCGTCGCAGTCGCGGCGATCTTGATCACCTTGTCCATCCGCGCACCCTCGGGGATGGTGAAGGTGGTGAGGAGCTTCGCCGCCGGGTCGAGCAGCAGGTTGATGGCGGCGGCAGCGCTCATCTGCGAGTGCAGGTTGTAGGTGCCCGGCTGGACGCTCGTGCCCTTCTCGCTGTCGGACGCCGCAGTGATGAAGGCCTGGGTGCTGGCCGTCACGCCCGCCTCGTTCAGCACCCGGCCGATGTCTGCGACGGTGGCGCCCGCGGGGATGACGACCTGTACCTGCCCGGTGCCGTCACCGGCGTAGTCGGGCGCATCGGGGGTGATGAAGTACCTCGACGCCAGGAAACCGGCACCGAGGGCTGCAAGCAGGCAAACGGCCACAACCGCGATGGCGATCGGACCCATCCGCTTGCCGCCCGATGTGCGCGACTTAGGCGCGCGCGGCGGCTTCGGCGGCCGACCCGATCCGCCGGATCCGCCGGCGCTTCCGCCGCCGCCCGGGCCGGAACCACCCGGCTGAGCAGTCGCGGCCGCCTGGCCGGATTGGGCCGGACGTGTTTCCGCCTTCTTGGTACGCCTGCGCTTGGGCTGGGGCGGGCCCATCGGCAATCCGATGTTGCTCATGCGGTAATGACCATCCTCCCGGCAGGTTCGCCAGTAGCCTTCTCGAAGTCCACGGCGCTTTGGACTATTAGAACGGCTGCCGCCTGATCGATCGTGCTTCTGCTGCTGCGCGTGTCTCGCCCTGCCGCGTGCAAGCCTCGCTGGGCAGCCGCCGTCGACAGCCGTTCGTCCACCATTCTCACCGGAACGTCAACGACGCGCGACAGGGAGGTGGCGAACTCGACGACGGCGACCGCCGCCGGGCCGTGCGCGCCCTTGAGCGTGACGGGCAGGCCGACGACGATCTCGAGCGCCGCATACTCCTGGGCGAGCCCGGCGAGTTGATCCAAGTCGCCGTCGCCGCGCGCCACTGTGGTGACAGGTGTGGCCAGGATGCCGTCGGGGTCGCAGCGGGCCACCCCGATCCGCACGCTGCCCACGTCCACACCCAGGCGGACGCCGCGGCGGAAGGTCACCGGCTCACCCGCCGGCCAGCCCACGGACGTACTCGGCCGCCGCCGCGAAGCCGGGGTTGAGGCCGTCGGGGTCGGTCCCGCCGCCCTGCGCGACGTCGCCTTTGCCCCCGCCTCGGCCGCCGATCGAGGGCAGCGCCGCCTGCAGCAGCGCGTTGGCGCCCAGTCCCTGCGCCCGAGCTGCGTCGTTGGCGGCCGCGACGAGCGCCACCTTGGGACCCGTGATCGCCGCGCCCAGGATCGCCACGGGAATCTCGGCCCTGGTCAAGCCGCGGGCGCGCAGCACGACGTCGCGCAGATCCTTGGCCTCCAGGTTCTCGGGCAAGGTGAAGGTCCAGAGCCGGAACTGGCCGATGTCCGCGCCGGTGCCGATGATCCCCTCGATAGACGTGCTCAGCTGCGCCTTACGCACGCGCTCGAGCTCCCTTTCGGCCTCCTTGAGCTTCACCATCAGGCTCTCGATCCGCTGCGGCAATTCCTCGGGGCGCACCTTGACCAGCTCTGTCAAGTGGTTGACGAGGGTGTGCTCGCGGGCCAGGAACTGGTAGGCATCGGCTCCCACGAGCGCCTCGAGCCGGCGCACACCCGCGCCGATCGAGCCCTCCGACAGGAACGACACCACGCCCAACTGGCCGCTGCGCATGGCGTGCGTGCCGCCGCACAGCTCGTGCGCCCAGTCGCCGATGCTGATCACCCGAACCATGTCGCCGTACTTCTCGCCGAATAGCGCCATCGCGCCCATCTGGCGGGCCTGATCGATCTTCATCTGCTGGGCGAAGACCGGCAGGTCGTCGAGTAGCACCTCGTTGACCCGTGCCTCGACATCGACGAGTACCGACGGCGCGATGGCCGACGAGGACGGGAAGTCGAAGCGCAGGCGGCCGGGGGCGTTCTCCGAGCCCATCTGGGTCGCGGTGTCGCCCAGATGCTCCCGGAACGCCTTGTGGATCATGTGCGTCGCGGTGTGTGCGCGGGAGATCGCGCGGCGCCGCGCCATGTCGATCGTGCCCACCGCCGCCGCGCCGGTCTCCGCCGCACCCTGGACGACGGTCGCGCGGTGCACCCACATGCCGGGTACCGGGATCTGTACATCGAACACGTCCAGCCGGGTTCCGTCGGCGAGCTCGATGATCCCGTGGTCGCCCAGCTGGCCACCGGCCTCGGCGTAGAAAGGGCTGCGGTCCAGGACGACTTCCACAGTCTCGCCGATCTGTGCGGCGGCCACGGATTCGCCGTCGCGCACCAGGCCGGTGATGGTGGCACCAGTGGCCACCTGGTCGTAGCCGGTGAAGGTCGTGCGGCCGCCAGCCTCCATGATCTGCTTGTAGACCGTCGCCGAGGTGAGCCCTGCCTTGCGGGTCCTGGCGTCGGCCTTCGCCCGCTCGCGCTGCTCCCCCATGAGGCGCGCGAAGCCCTCCCGGTCCACCTCCAGGCCGACCTCCGCAGCCATCTCCATGGTCAAGTCGATCGGGAAGCCATAGGTGTCGTGCAGTGCGAAGGCCTCGTCGCCGGGGAGCACCCTTGCGCCGCCCGCCCGCACCGCGGCCGCCGTTCCCTCGAATCTCGTGAGGCCCTTGGCGAGCGTCTCGCGGAAGGCGGCCTCCTCTGCCACTGCGATGCTGCGGATGCGTCCGCGGTCGCGCTCCAGCTCGGGGTACTGCGGCGCCATCGAGTCGATCACCCTGTCCACCAGGGTGCCCATCGACGGTTCGCTCGCGCCCAGGATCCGCATGGTCCGCACCACGCGGCGCAGCAGGCGGCGAAGGACGTAGCCGCGACCCTCGTTGCCGGGCAGCACGCCGTCGGAAATCAGGAAGGTACAGGTGCGGCTGTGGTCGGTGACCACCCGCAGCGCCACGTCGTCGTGTTCGGCAAGGCCGTACTTCTTGCCGGTCAGCTCGGCTGCCACTGCGAGCACTGCGAGCGAGGTGTCGATCTCGTAGATGTTGTCCACGCCCTGCAGCAGCGCCGCGAGCCGCTCCAGGCCCAGACCTGTGTCGATGTTCTTGGCCGGCAGGTCGCCCAGGATCGGGAAGGCCTCCTTGCCGCCGCCCTCACCGCGGGCGGACTGCATGAAGACCAGGTTCCAGACTTCCAGGTAACGGTCCTCGTCGGCGATCGGGCCGCCCTCGCGACCGTACTCGGGCCCCCGGTCGTAGTAGATCTCGCTGCAGGGGCCGCACGGTCCGGGAACGCCCATGGACCAGTAATTGTCGGCCATCCCGCGGCGCTGGATGCGCTCGACGGGGACTCCCACGGTGTCGTGCCAGATGTCCGCGGCCTCGTCGTCGTCGTGATAGACGGTGACCCACAGCCGCTCGCCCGGCAGACCGTAACCGCCCTCTGCCACGGGCGTGGTCAGGAGCTCCCACGCCGATGGGATCGCGCGCTCCTTGAAGTAGTCGCCGAACGAGAAGTTGCCGCACATCTGGAAGAACGACGCGTGCCTGGTGGTCTTGCCGACCTCTTCGATGTCAAGGGTCCGAACGACCTTCTGGACGCTGGTGGCGCGCTCGTACGGCGGTACCGACTCGCCTAGGAAGAACGGCTTGAACGGGACCATGCCCGCATTGACGAAGAGCAGTGTGGGGTCGTCCAGGATCAGCGAGGCGCTCGGGACGACGGTGTGGCCGCGCTCGGCGAAGAAGGCGAGGAAGCGGCGTCTGATCTCGGCTGACTCCATGTGCGCAGCCTACTGTCGTTCGCGGGCAGGCTCGCGGGGCCGTCGGGGGCGATCGCGTCGGCGGCGGCGGTGCGCACCTGGTTGGTCTTGACCGCAATAGTCCGGGCCGAACCAGCCGCGCGGGTGATGCCGTTGGCTGCGGCGTTGATGTTGCCGACGAACCCGCGCTCCCGCGCCTCGGCGGCCGCGCGCACCGTCTTGCGGTACGCATAGATGCCGCCAGCAGCTCCGAGCACCATCCACACAGTCCTAGCCATCGCCACCTCCGTCGGGTCTGCCGTGTGCCCTCCGCCGTCAGCCTACGACGAAGCCGGGGTCAGCCGCGCATACCGTGGTAGTAGCGCTGCACGGCGTGCTCCAGTCGGTCGCGCACGTCGGCCTCATCCAGGGTCAGCGTTACACCCTGGCGGCGCACCGGTGCGCCGGCCACCCACATGTCCACGCACTGGGCGTTGGAGTAGACCAGGTTACTGAGCAGCCGAGCGCCGTCCGGCCCCATCGGCCGCATGCGCACGTCGTCGAGGTCCCAGGTGACCCAGTCCTGGGACCCCTTGGTCGCCAACAGCCATGTCTGCCGAGGGTCCAGCAAGGTCGCCTCCGCGTGGTCGTGACGCTGGACCAGACTGGCGACCTTGGCCTCGCTGCGAAGGTCGAGCGAGTTGTTGCTGGCGGGCCCGTCGGTCCCAAGGCGCACGTCCACGCCTGCCCCGACCAGCGTCGGCACGCTCATGGTGCGACCGGTCGCGAGCTTCATATTGCTCACCGGCGTGTGGGTGGCGATGACGCCGGCCTCGGCCAGCACCTGCGCGTCGTCGCCCTCGGTCCAGCAGCAGTGCGCGGCGACCGTGCCGGGGCGCAGCAGTCCCACATCGGCCAGGAAGCGCGGCGGCGTGCGACCCGTCTGCTGCAGGCAGTCGGCGACTTCTTTGCGCGTCTCCGAGACGTGGATATGGATCTGTCCGTCTCGGGCGTCCGCGAGCCGCGCGCCAGCGCGCAGCGTGGCCTCCGAGCAGGTGTACACCGAGTGCATGCCGATGCCGAAGCGCACCCTGTCCGGCGCTGCTGTGCCTTCGGCCAGAAGACGGTCGAGTTGCGCGAGCGATTCCCGCGCGCCGCCCGGGTAGCTCGGTGTCCCGAAGTCGGTGACCGGCCCGCATGCCAGCCCCCGCAGGCCGGCTGCCACCAGCACGTCGGCCACCACGTCCGGGAAGTAGTACATGTCGCAAGCGAACGACGTCCCGGTGCGGATCAGCTCGGCGGCCGCGGCCGTCGTGCCCACGCGCACCAGGTCGACGTTCAGAAGCTGTTCGACTGGGAAGATCACCTCGCTCAACCAGCGCTGCAGCGGCAAACCCTCGCCCATGCTGCGGTTGAGCACCATCGCCAGGTGCGTGTGCCAGTTTTGCAGCGTGCGGGTGACGAGCAGCCGCGAGCCGTTGATGACCTCGTCCACTCCCTCGTCGCCATTGGCTGGTGCCCAGCTGCCATCCGGGTGCAGCACGACGTCGCCGTGGAACAGGTCGGCCCGGTCGTCGACCAGCCAGGTGTCGGTGAGCTTGACCGTCTGCATCTACATGCCGCCCGCGGCCTCCTCGGCGCCCTGATCGGCGCCGTCCCCATCGTCCTCGACGGCGTCCACGCCCGCCTCGGCGCGCTGCGCATCGGTGATCCGCGTGGGCGCCGAGGTCAGCGGGTCGTAGCCAGCGCCCGTCTTCGGGAAGGCGATGACCTCGCGCAGGGAGTGGGCGCCAGCCAGCAGCATCACGATGCGGTCCCAGCCGAAGGCGATCCCGCCGTGCGGCGGCGGGCCGTACTTGAACGCTTCGAGCAGGAAGCCGAACTGCTCGGCGGCCTCCTCCGGGGCGAGGCCGAGGACGTCGAACACCCGGCGCTGGACGTCAGCGCGGTGGATACGCACCGAGCCGCCGCCGATCTCGTTGCCGTTGCACACCAGGTCGTAGGCATCGGCCAGGGCTTCCGCCGGCGCCGACTCGAAGGAGTCTGCCCACGTCGGCGAGGGCGCGGTGAACGGTTGGTGCACCGCGGTCCATCCGGTGCCGCCGCCGTCGAGGTCGATCTCCTCGAACATGGGCGCGTCCACCACCCACACGAACGACCACTCGTCCGGGTCGATCAGATTGAGTCGATGGCCGATCTCCAGCCGCGCTGCGCCCAGCAGAGCCCGGGCCTCGCTCGGCTTGCCGGCGGCGAAGAACGCGCAGTCGCCGACCTCCGCGCCGACCGCCTCCATCAACCCCTCGCGCTCGACATCAGACAGGTTCTTCGCCACCGGACCGGCGGGTCCCTCCGCGGTGAACAACACGTAGGCCAGGCCGCGGGCGCCGCGCTGCTTAGCCCAGTCCTGCCATGCGTCCAGGGTGCGGCGGGGCTGGTCGGCACCGCCGGGCATGACGACCGCGCCCACATAGGGCGACTGGAATACCCGGAACGGAGTATCGGCGAAGTAGGCGGTGAGCTCGGTGAGCGGCAGGTCGAAGCGCAGATCGGGCTTGTCGGTGCCGTACTTGGCCATGGCGTCGGCGTAGGTCAGATGCGCGATGTCGCCGATCTCGTGGCCGACGACCTCGCGCCACAGCGCCCGCACCACCGACTCGCCGATCGCCATCACGTCGGCGTCGTCCACGAACGACATCTCGATGTCCAGCTGCGTGAACTCCGGCTGCCGATCGGCCCGGAAGTCCTCGTCGCGGTAGCAGCGGGCGATCTGGTAGTAGCGCTCGAGCCCGCCAACCATCAGCAACTGCTTGAACAGCTGCGGGGACTGAGGCAGGGCGTACCACTTGCCAGGCTGCAGTCGGACCGGGACCAGGAAGTCCCGCGCACCCTCGGGAGTGGAGCGAGTGAGCGTAGGAGTCTCAACCTCGACGAAACCTTCAGAGTCCAGCACGTCACGGGCAACTTTGTTGACCCTCGACCTCATCCGCAGTATGCGAGCGGGCTCCGCGCGGCGCAGGTCCAGATAGCGGTACCGCAGACGCGTGTCCTCGCCGACCTCCACGTGCTCGTCGATCGGGAAGGGCAGCGCGGCGGCCTCACTGAGCACCTCGAGCGAGTCGGTGATGACCTCGATCGCGCCGGTGGCCAGGTCCGCGTTCTCGTTTCCGGCCGGACGCAGCGACACCACACCGGTGACCTGCACGCAGAACTCATTGCGCAGCCTGTGCGCCACGTCGTCCTCGCGGACGACGATCTGCACCACACCAGAGGCATCTCGCAGGTCGAAGAACGCCACGCCACCGTGGTCGCGGCGACGTGCAATCCAACCGGCCAGTGTCACCTGCTGACCGGCGTCGGCCGCGCGCAGCGACCCCGCGTCCCGCGTGCGAAGCATGGGCACCTCTGCCTTTCGCTCTGGGTCCCGCGGACGGGACCGATCAAGGCACGACCCTATCGCTGCCGCACGACCGCCGGCCGCTCAGGCGCTTAGGCTGGTAGCCATGCACGCGACTGCGCACCCAAGAGCGTCGGGACCGACCTTTCGGGCCCTCGGAGCGTCGACCCTGCTGCTGTTCGCGCTGTCTGCCTGCGCGACTGGCACCGCCACAGCTCCGGCCACGCCAGCGCCGGTCTCGGCCACCGGGATGAGTCCCTCGTCGAGTGCATCAACGAGCGCGTCCAGCAGCGCGTCCGCCTTCGACCTTGTCCGGCTGTCCGATGTGGATCCGACGATCCTGCAGGAGATCCGCTACGCCACGGACCACAACTTCCTGGGCCGACCCGTCACGGGTTACAACGCCGCCGAGTGCTGGCTCACGCCACAGGCTGCACAGGCGCTGGCCCGCGCCCAGCGGGAAGCGGTTGCGCTGGGCTACACGCTCAAGGTGTACGACTGCTACCGGCCCCAACGGGCCGTCTCCGAATTCGTCGCGTGGGCGGCCGACCCGTCCGACACCACCGCCCAGGCGGAGTTCTACCCGCGTGTTGCCAAGGAATCGATCATCCCCGACGGCTACGTGGCCGAGAAGTCAGGACATTCCCGCGGCTCCACCCTGGACGTCACACTGGTGCCGCTGCCGGGAGCGACGAGCCCGGCCTGGACACCGGAGATGGGCCTGGTCGACTGCACTGCCCCGGTGGCGCAGAGATTCGCCGATACCACAGTGGACATGGGCACCGGCTTCGACTGCTTCGACCCGCTGGCCCACACCGCTGATACGACGCTCACAGCCGAGCAGCGCTCGAACCGGGATCGCTTGGTGACTCTCATGGCCGCCCAGGGCTTCCGCAACTTGCCTGAGGAGTGGTGGCACTACACGCTCGCGGGCGAACCCCACCTGGAAGACTACTTCGACATTCCGATCACTGCCGCGGGACCGAACGGCTAACCCACGAGGGCGGCGATCGAGGCGGCGTCGTCGAGGGCGATCTCGGTCTGCTCCCCGGTGCCCAGATTGCGCAGCGTGGCGCTGCCGGCGGCCAGGTCGCGCTCGCCGATGATGACCGCCCAGCCCGCACCGGACCTGTCCGCCCCCTTCATGGCCCCGCGCAATCCACGGCCGCCGAAGGACATGTCGGTGGCGACGCCGGCGGCGCGCAGGTTGCCAAGCAGGCCGACCAGGGCGCGCTCGGCGGCCGCTCCGAGCGCGATGCCATACACCTGGCAGCGCGGCCCCGGCGCCGGGTCGATCCCCTCCGCCTCGCACGCCAGCAACGTGCGGTCCACGCCCAGCCCGAAGCCGATACCTCCGACGTCCGCGCCACCGAGGTCGGCCATGAGGCCGTCGTAGCGACCGCCGCCGCCGATACCGGACTGTGCGCCGAGCAGCTCGTGGCTGAACTCGAAGGCGGTGCGGGTGTAGTAGTCCAACCCACGGACCAGCCGCGGCGCCTCCTCCCAGTGCACGCCCAGCACGGTCAGGTACTCCCGCACCGCGTCGTAGTGCGCCTGGCAGGCCTGGCACAGGTGGTCCGGCGGCAGCGGGGCCTCGGCGAGTGCCTGCTGCAACTCGGGGCGTTTGTCGTCGAGGACGCGCAGCGGGTTGATGCGCGCCCGCTCGCGGGTCGGCTCATCGAGGTCGAGGCCGTCGAGGTAGGCCGTGAGCAGCGCACGATACGCCGGACGGCAGTCCGCGCATCCCAGCGAGTTCAAGAGCAATCGGTACCGGCGCAGGCCCAGCCGACGGTAGCCCGCGTCGGCGATGGCCACGACCTCGGCGTCAAGGGCCGGATCGTCGCTGCCGACCGCTTCGACGCCCACCTGGGAGAACTGCCGGAAGCGACCCGCCTGCGGTCGCTCGGCGCGGAAGAACGGTCCCGCGTAGAGCACCTTCGCCGGCAACTGGCCCCGGTCGAGCCCATGTTCGATGATGGCGCGGATCGCCCCCGCTGTGCCCTCTGGCCGCAGGGTGAGCGAGCGCCCGCCTCGGTCGGTGAAGGTGAACATCTCCTTGCTCACCACGTCCGTGCTCTCCCCCACACCCCGGACGAACAGCGCGGTGTCCTCGAACACCGGAAGTTCGACCATGCCGTAGCCCGCAAGTCCGGCGGCCCCGGCCAGCGCCTCGCGCACCGCGGCGAACCCGGCCGCATCGGATCCGACGTACTCGGCGACCCCCTTCGGAGCGCGGAACTGCTCGCTCACAACGACGCCTGGCCGGTCAAGTAGGGGTTTGTCGCCCGTTCCGCGGCCATCGTGGTCTGCGGACCATGGCCGGGCAGGACGACCGTGTCGTCGGCCAGCGGCGGCAGCACGCGGGCCAGCGAATCCATCATCAGCCGCGAATCCCCGCCCGGCAGATCGGTGCGACCGATGCTGCCCGCGAACAGCAGGTCGCCGCTGAACAGCAGCGGCGGCGCATCGGGCAGCTCATCGGTGGTGAACACGATCGAGCCGGGCGTATGACCGGGCGCGTGACGGACGGCCAACTGCACGCCGAGGATGTCCACAATCCCGCCGTCGGCGAGTTCCCTGACCTCGTCCGGCTCGACGAATTCGGCCGTGCCGCCAGTCATCTGCTGCATCATCGCCGTCATCTCGCGCGACATCCCCAGGGCCGGATCCGCCAGCATGGCGCGATCGTCGGCATGGATGTACGCGGGCACCTTGGACTCGCGGCACACCGGTACGACCGACCAGGTGTGGTCGAGGTGGCCGTGCGTCAGGACTACCGCAGCGGGGTGCAGGCGGTGCTTGGCCAGCAGTTCGGCGATCCCCTCGGTCGCCCCCATACCGGGGTCGATGATCAGGCACTCACTGCCGGGACCGTCGGCCACCACGAAGCAGTTGGTGCCGAACGGTCCGGCGGGGAATCCGGCGACGAGCACGGCAGCATCCCTCCGACGGGCATCATGGCCCGCCCACCCTACCCGCGAAGCGCTGAGGCTAGAACGCGACCGCAGCCTCCGCGTCGGAGACTGCCGGATGACGGCCGTGCTCCGCACTGGTCGGCTCCGCGGGGGCGATCGGCCGGAACGTGTAGAAAAAGGTCACGCCCTCGGGCCCCACGTGGGTCACGCCATGGGGGACTCCGGGCGGCACGTAGACGTAGCTGCCGGCCGACAGTTGCCGGCCCACCATGGTCGCCGAACCTTGGGTGACCAGGATGTGGTGCTGGGCCATGGCATGGGTGTGCACCGGGTTGATGCTGCCGGGGGCGATGCGCATGAGGCCGAGGCGCACGTCCCCGGACTGCCAGAGCAGCTTCTGGGTCACCCCAGGATCGTCGCCCAAAGGCAACCAGGGACGTTCGTCCACCTCTGCGGAGGTCAACGCGATGAGCTCTCCGAGGTCATCTGCAGGCATAAGTAGCTCCTCTGCTCAGGAAGGGCGGCGCCAGGCGCGAGGTCCTACTGCCGACTCTAGTGCGCCGAGGCCCCGGTCCGGCAATGCCAGGAAGGGGTTTCCTGTTCCGCCGAAGTCGGTGCGCCGGAATCCACCGCTGCACCCTAGGCTAAGCAGGCACCACCGCAGCTGGGACGTCGAAGGTGCACGCGTCCCTGACAGACGAACGCACAGAAGGACGCGGACAAGTCACATGGGCGACACCATCGAACCCACCCACGAACCCACCCCCGAGGCCGAACCCACCCCCCAGATCGAACCCACTGCCGAGGTCGGCCTCGAACCCGAGACCGATGCCACAGCATCGGCCGACCGCGAGGACCCGTCGGAGCCTGTGACCGCTGCGGACCCGCAGCCCCCGACCCCGCCGGCCGCTCCGCGTCCCCCGCTGCCGTCGCAGATGGGCCCTCGCCCACGCCCAGATGACGCCGGCCCGCGTCCGCACGCTCCGTCCGACTCCGAGAAGTTCGGTCGAGTCGATGATGACGGCAACGTCTTCGTCACCCTCCCCAACGGCGACGAGCACTTCGTCGGGCAGTACCAGGCGGGCTCTCCGCAGGACGGCCTACGCATGTACGCCCGGCGCTACGACGACCTGGTCGTGAAGATCGAGTTGACCGGCAAGCGCCTGACGGACGGCCACCTGGACCCGTCAGAGGCGAGCCGAACCGTCGAGGAGATCCGCAGCGCTCTGCTCGACCCGACTTTCGTCGGCGACCTTGGAGCCTTGGCCGACCGCGAGCGTCAACTGGAGCAGCTCGTCGAACTGCGCCGCGAGACGCTGACGGCCGAGAAGGAGGCGGCCAAGACCGCCGCCGCCGAGCGCCGGGAGCAGATCGTCACCGAGGCCGAGAAGCTCGCGACGTCGCACGACTGGCGCAAGACCGGCGACCGATTCAAGGCCCTCGTCGAGGAGTGGAAGACGATCCCGAGGTTCGACCGTAGCTCCGAGCAGGACCTCTGGAAGCGGTTCAGCGCCGCTCGGTCAGCATTCGACAAGGCCCGCCGCGCTCATCAAGCGGCCTTGGACAAGCAGCACGCCGCTGCGCGCGAGAAGAAGGAGAAGCTGGTCGCCCAGGCCCAAGAGCTATCGTCCTCGACCGACTGGGCGGCGACCGCCATGGCCCTGCGCGGGTTGATGGATCAGTGGAAGGCTGCGGGCTTCGCCGGCAAACCCGCCGACGACAAGCTCTGGCGGGCCTTCCGCAAGGCCCAGGACGCCTTCTTCGCGGCACGCAAGGCCACCTTCGACGCTCGCGATGCCGAGCATGGGCAGAACCTGCAGGCCAAGGTGGCCATCGTCGAGCAGGCCGAGGCCCTCCTCCCAGTCAAGGATCACGCGGCGGCGCGCAAGGCATTCCGTGCGTTGCAGGGCGAGTACGCGGCGATCGGCCACGTGCCCCGCGCGGACAAGCCCAAGCTCGACGCCCGCATGCATGAGGTCGAGGAGGCGATCAAGCGCACAGAGAACGACCAGTGGCGCCGCACCGACCCCGAGAAGACCGAGCGGGCGCAGACGATGGTGAAGCTCTACGAGAAGTCCGTGGCCGACCTCCAGCAGCGGCTCGACGACGCCCGTGCAACGGGCGTGGACACCAGCGGCCTCGAGGGGGACCTGGCCTCGGCGCAGCAACTGCTCGACGTGGCCCGCAAGTACACCTGAGGCCGGCTGGCTCCGCTCGTCGACCCGCAGCTACACCCGGTAGGCGTCGAACACGCCTTCCACGCCGCGCACCGCGCTGATCACAGCACCGAGGTGCTGCGGGTCAGCCATCTCGAACGAGAACCTGGATTGGGCGATACGGTCCTTGGACGTCGATACCGACGCCGACAGGATGTTCACGTGCTGGTCGGACAACGTGCGAGTGACGTCTGACAACAGGGCTGAGCGGTCGAGCGCCTCGATCTGGATGTTCACCAGGAACGACGCACTCGAGCGCGGATTCCAGTGCACGCTCACGAAGCGCTGCGGCTCCTGCTCCATCGACGGCAGGTTCTTGCAGTCCTGCCGATGCACCGAAACCCCGTGGCCGCGGGTGACGAAGCCCACGATCTCGTCGCCGGGGACAGGGGTGCAGCACTTGGCCAGCTTCACCCAGACGTCGTCGGACCCATCGACCGACACCCCGGGGTTGGCGTCCGTGCTGGCAGACCGGTGGCTGCGCAGGGCCGTCGGGTTCAAGGCCTCCGCAACGTCGTCGCTGGTCGCATCGACGCCACCGCGGGAGGCCACCAGGCGCTCGACCACCGTCTCGACCGACACATGGTGGTCCCCGACGGCGCGGAACAGCGCGGCGATGTCGTCGTAGTGCAGGTCGGCGGCGATCGCGGCAAGTTCGGGTCCGTCCACCGTCGCGGCGACGGGCATGCCGTTGCGGCGCAACCCACGGATGAGGGCCTCGCGCCCCTTCGACACCGCCTCCTCGCGGCGCTCCCGGGAGTACCAGGCGCGGATCTTGGACTTCGCCCGGTTGGACACCACGAACCGCAGCCAGTCCTGGCTCGGACCGGCGGAATCGGACTTCGCGGTGAAGATCTCGATCACGTCGCCGTTGTTGAGCACGCTCTCGAGCGGCACGAGCTTGCCGTTGACCTTGGCGCCGACGCAGCGATGCCCGACCTCGGTGTGCACCGCATACGCGAAGTCCACCGGGGTCGAGTTGGCCGGCAGCGCGATCACGTCCCCGCGCGGAGTGAATACGTAGGTCTCGGCGGAACCTAGGTCGTAGCGCAACCCGTCCAGGAACTCGTCGGGATCGTCCACCTCGCGCTGCCACTCGAGCAGCTGGCGCAACCAGCCGAAATCGTCCGGACCATGCTTGCCGCCCACGTCGGCCTGCTTGTAGCGCCAGTGGGCGGCGACGCCGAACTCGGCCGTGCGGTGCATCTCGAACGTGCGGATCTGCATCTCGACGGGTTTGCCGCCCGGTCCGATCACCGTGGTGTGCAGGGACTGGTACATCGTGAACTTGGGCATCGCGATGTAATCCTTGAACCTCCCGGGCACCGGGTTGAACCGCGAGTGCAGGATGCCCAGCACCGCATAGCAGTCCCGGATCGTCTCGACCAGGATGCGCACGCCCACCAGGTCGTAGATCTCGGTGAAGTCGCGGCCGCGCACGATCATCTTCTGGTAGATCGAGTAGTAGTGCTTGGGCCGCCCGGTGACGGTCGCCTTGATCCGAGCGCGGCGCAAGTCCTCCTCGAGCATGTCGGTGACCTGATGCAGGTACTCGCCGCGGCCGGGGGCGCGCTGGCTGACCAGGCGCTCGATCTCGGCGAACATCTTCGGGTACAGGGTCGCGAAGGACAGGTCCTCCAGCTCCCACTTGATGGTGTTCATGCCCAACCGGTGCGCTAGCGGGGCGTAGATCTCGAGCGTTTCGTGGGCCTTGGACTCCTGTTTGTGCGGCGGCATCGCGCCCAGGGTGCGCATGTTGTGCAGGCGGTCGGCGAGCTTGATCACGAGCACCCGGATGTCCCGGGCCATGGCCACGACCATCTTGCGCACGGTCTCGGCCGCGCTGGCCGAGCCGTACTTGACCTTGTCCAGTTTGGTCA
>JBIRBF010000070.1:0-13107 GCA_044326505.1 Candidatus Nanopelagicales bacterium
CGCCGCCGCGACCGTCCGCCGCCCGCGTTGCCTCCGGAACTGCCCCCGCGGCCGACGGTGGCCGAGCGGCCGGAGCTTGGGCGGCCCGAGCCGGAACGGGAGCCCGTGCCGCGTCGGTCGACGCTACGCGCCGGCGCCATGCCGAGGTCGCGCTGCAGGCTGGCGGCCTGCGCGGAGTCCTCGGCGGTGACCAGCGTCACTACTGTGCCCTGGGCGCCAGCCCGCCCGGTCCGCCCGGAGCGGTGTACGTAGTCCTTGTGGTCACCCGCGAGGTCGTAGTGGATGACGCACTGCACATCGTCGACGTGGATGCCGCGCGCCGCGACGTCGGTGGCCACCAGCACCTGGGCCCGCCCCCCGGAGAAGTCCGCCAGCGCCCGGTCGCGCTGCTTCTGCGACCGCCCGCCGTGGATTGCCACGGAGGAAAGGCCGGCGTTTGAGAGCTGCCGGGCGACCCGGTCGGCCCCGCGCTTGGTGCGGGTGAAGACCACGGTGGTGCCGTGCTCCACCGCGAGGGCCGCAGCGGTGTTGGTGCGCTGGTCGCGGCTGACCGGCAGGAAGGTGTGCGTGGTGCGGTCGACGTGGTCTGCGCGCGCCTCGACCTCGCAGCGCACGGGGTTGCGCTGGTAGTTGCGCACCAGGATGTCGATATCACCGTCGAGGGTGGCCGAGAAGAGCAAGGTCTGGCGATCCGGTCGCACGGCGTCGAGCAGGCGCCGGACCTCGGGCAGGAAGCCCATGTCGGCCATCCGGTCGGCCTCGTCGAGCACGGCGATCTCGACCTCGTCGAGCACCACGTCACCGCGGCGCACGAGGTCGGCCAGGCGCCCGGGGCAGGCGACGGCGATGTCCACGCCGCGCCGCAGGGCGCTGAGTTGCGGGCCGAAGCCGACCCCGCCGTAGAAGGTGGCGACCGTGATGCGTCGGTTTCCGATGATCAGCTTGAGCTCGTCGCCGATCTGAGCGGCGAGTTCGCGAGTGGGGGTAAGGATGAGCGCCTTGGGATGGCGCGGCTTGGCCTTGCCGACCCGCTCGACGACGGGGATGCCGAAGGCGAGCGTCTTGCCCGACCCGGTCGGCGCGCGGCCGCAGACGTCGCGTCCTTCGAGCGCCGGTGGGATGGTTTTGGCTTGGATGTCGAATGCTTCGGTGATGTCCCGCGCGGCCAGTGAGGTCACGAGGGAGGGGGTGAGGCCGAGATTGGCCATGGGCATGGTGGTCATGAGATTTCCTTCACAGGGGAGTGCTGCATCGCCTGGTTCGTGACGGGCGGCAGGCACAGGTCTAGGCATGGGGTTGAGACGGGCGCGGCGACCGTTCGGCACGCAACACACGCTGAGGACCCGTGGGGTCCTCGCGGGGGTGGCCGGGACTGGTAGCTCCTCTAGTACCGCCGAGCCTTGGCTGCGCCGCGGGGAGTGGGTGCATCACCCGCCGGAAGTGAGCGCGGGGGACCTGCGGCAGCAGTGTCATGGCGCCCAGCGAGGGCCGGGCGCTGCACATATCGTACCAGCGATCGAGACCACCGGTCGCTAAGCCTCCTGCCACCCGGAGGATGTATCCATTTCGCCTCGCTGTTCGTCCATGGAGTGACAGCAGCGCGGAAGGCCGTTCGAGGTCCAGGCCGCGCACGGTTCTCGACCGGCAAAGGAGCCAGTCATGCAGCGCAATGAAGGAAACGTCGACAGGATCATCCGAGTGGTCATCGCGGTCGTCGCGTTTGGTGTGGCGGTAGTGGTGGGGATCGGCTCGGTTGTGGGCATCGTGCTGGCCGTCGTCGGCGTGGTGATGCTGGTCACGGCGGCCGTCGGGTTCTGCCCCCTGTACCGCCTCTTCGGCATGAGCACCTGCCCGGTCAACCCCGGTCCGGCGAGTCGGTAGGGCCGCAGGTGGGCTCGCTCACCAGCAGGTGCGACAGCTCCGACCGGATAGCCTGATTCGCGTGGATCAAGCCGACCTGTCGGAGCTGTTGCCGACCCAGATCCCGGGGCTGTTGCGGTACGCCACCTCGATGGTGCGAGACCGGGACCTGGCCGAGGACCTCGTCGGGGACACGTGCGTGCGAGCGTTGGAACGCTCCGCCACGTTTCGGGGCGAGGCATCGTTTGCGACGTGGCTGCACCGAATCCTGCACAACCTGGCGGTGGATCGCGCTCGGGCGCAGCGGGAGGTTCCCGACGCCGATATCGCGGCCGAGGTGGAGCGGCGCTGGCAGGACAACGACTACACCGTGGACGCTGCAGTTGTCGTCGCTCGCGCCGAGACGGCAGAGGAGCTCAACGATGCGCTCATCCGACTGCCCTACTCCCACCGCGCGGCTGTGGTTCTCCACGATGCCCACGGCTTCACCAGTGCCGAGATCGCTGGCATCCTCGACATCTCGGTGCCAGCAGCCAAGCAGCGCCTGCGGCGCGGGCGCATGATGCTGGTGACCGCGCTCGCCGACGGCTTCGAGCGGCGTGAGGCCGTGCGAGGAGTCCCGCTGAGCTGCTGGGAGGCCCGTCGCAAGGTGAGCGACTTCCTGGATCACGAAGTCGACGACGCCACCGCCGCCGCCCTGCAGACCCACTTGGCGGGCTGTCCGACTTGCCCGGCGCTCTATGCATCCCTGGTGGCTGCCACGGGTGCGCTGGCGGGCGCGCGGTCGGACGCCATGCGGGATCCCGACTCCACCATCCCGCCTCAGATTGAGCAACGCCTGCGAGCGGTGAGCCGGCACAGGCCCGTGTAGCGCGGTCCCGCGGCGGTGGAATATCGGTGGCACTTTGCGATGCGTGCCGTGCCAGTGACCAGCAGGGTGTTCCGCCTGGCTGAATGCCCGCCGGGCCCGGTCAGGCCGGCGTCGCCGACGCCGGTGTGCCCAGCGTTGTCGGCTCGTCCACGGTGGGCGGCTCGCCGCGGCGCGCGGCCAGGTGCGAGTAGCCCAGCGTGATACCGGCGGACAGCAGGACCAGTGCCGCCCCGATCAGCGTGTCGATGCCCCGTTGCGCCTCCAGGTTCTTGACCTGGCTGCTGGACGAGGCGTTCAGGCAGACGACCGTGGGGGTGATGAGCGCCATGTAGATCCAGTAGTGCGGGCTGAACTTGGCGGTGAGGGCCGCGACGGCGAAGATCAGGCCGATGATGTAGATCCAGGTCAGCGAGTGCACTCGCATGACGACCACGGTGACTGCGATCAGGCCGAGGGCCGTGCCGAGCACCCGTTCCAGCGTCATCCGGAAAGTGCCGACGTCCCCCACCTGCGAGAGCACCAGGATCGTCGCGATCAACCAGGCGCCCGCCACCTGGTCTGGGTGCTGCAGCAGGACGTAGGTCGAGACCGCAGTCAGCAACGTGATTGTGGCGGTATAAGGCACGGATTCGCGGCGCGGATGGGGCTTGGGTGCCGGCATGTGCACCTTGCGTAGAGCCCAGGGAAGCACGATCACCGGGAAGATGGCACCCACGAAGAAGATGACGGCCATCCAGGTCAGGTAGTCCGCATCGGTGCGGTCCACTCGCAGGCCCCGGCCCCAGGTCGGCGGGTCCAGGATCATCCAAGCCATGAAGACGGGAACGAGCAGCGTGGCCCGATGCAGGCCGAAGCGCGAGAGTCGGCCGACGGTCATGCACATCACCGCCATCAGGGCGGCGCCCGTGATCGGGGTCAGCCCAACCACGATGGCGATGGGCGCGAGTAGCCCTAGGACGATGGCCACCGTGACGCCGGTCCGCACACCCCCGGCCAACAGTGCGACGACACCGGCGATGCCGGACGCTGTGGCCCAGGTCGAAGCAGACTCGTGGTTGATCGCGATCAGGGCGATGCTGGGAATCGTGAGCAGGACCATGACCGCGACCGACACGGCGATTCGGCGGGTCAGCTTGGCGTAGAGGGGGCGCTGCACCGCGGTTGACGCGGCTTGGGCGCTCGATTGTTGCGTCACCCTGACTCCCTATGTCCCTGTGGGCGGGGCCCGGCGCTCCGCTGCTCCGTCGCGATCTGCGGGAACCGGCAGGCACCGCCGCCGACACTTTAGGGCGGTGGCGGGGTTCCGTCGCGCCGATCGCTACTGGGAGCCAGATCGCATCGGGGAATGGCGTCACGCGCAACGACTCTGAGCGGGTGAGTGCTGCGGATACCCGGCGTCAGCTTCCCTGCGCTACCCGACGATGCTGGTCGCGGGCTACGCCACGGGGCCAGAGCTGCTGAGCCTTGCCCTCGCGTGGGAACCGACCTCGGTCACCGCCTTCGATCTCTCGCGCACCAGCCTCGCATCCGCCCAGCGCATGTCCGAGCAACTCGGGGTCGACGTCGAATTCCACCATGGCGACCTGCTCGAACTCGGCGACTGGAATCGCCGATTCGAAGTGATCGTCTGCACCGGCACACGTTCCTGGGGACGTCCCAGTTCTGGTGTCGGGCGAGGTCTGGGGCGTAGCGTAGATCTCGACCGCATGGCGCAGTGGCGCGACCGGTGAAGCGAGGAGCCCGCAATGAGCAGCGCGACGCAGGAGCAGATCGCCGCCGCCGAAGTGATCGTCTCGGCATGGCGCGACGAGGCCTACCGCTCCGCGCTGTTGGCCGACCCTGCCGGTGTCCTACGATCGGCCGGCGCAGATGTGCCGGACGGCGTCGAGGTGGTCGTCCTCGAAGAGACCCAGGGCATTTCCCACGTTGCCATCCCGGCTGACGTCACCGCTGCGGACGCAGATCGAATCGCGGGCGATATTGCGGGCCTGTTGCCGCTGGCGGACGGCCACGAGCTGCACGTGCATCAGAGCACGGCGGCCCGGTGCTTTCTGGTGCTCCCGATTGGTCCCGCCGGGCTGTTCTAGGCATCAGCGCGAGCGCGGCTGCAGGCCGGCCAACGCGGCAGGAACGGCAAGGGAAGGCAGGCGGCGCCGGTGGGCGGTGAGGTCGATTGGCGGATCGTCGCCCACGGTGGCCAATGGTATGACCGCCTGGCCGCCGCGGCGGAGATTTCTTCGGGAACGAAGGAGCCTGGCGGCAGACCTGCGTCGACGTCGACCCTCGAGGCCGACGTCGAATCCGAGCTCGATGCGGAGGTGACCGCCTGGCGCGCCGCCGTCGATCCGGATGAGGCTGGCCTCTTCGGGAAGCGCCTGCAGTGGGAGGGGCTCGATCCCGCGGGACTCAGCGAGTGGTTGCCCCTGGGCAATGGCAGCGAGCGACACCAGCAGGCGCCGCCTTGGTGGTGGGAACTGCAGCAGATGTGCAGGGCCGTGCAGCAGTCGGTCGCGACCGACTGGGTGGCCCAGGGTCGCGATCAGGTCGAATCGCAGGGTGCGTTCGCCCCGCTTCTGGCTCCGGTGGCACAGTGGAATTGGGGCCGCCTCACCGAGAGCTCACCGGCAGCGGCACGGGTATCGAACAGTGTGCGCGAGGCCCTGCAGCGGGGCCTGCTGGTGAGGCTGTCCGAAGTATGCGGGCAGGCGCTAGGTGAGGATTTCGAGCGCTCGCGCCCGGCCGGAGCCACCATCGCGCTGCGGTTGCTGCCCGAGCAGGCGGACCGGCCGCACCCCACCAAGCGGTATCGGGAGTGGTGTCGTGACCACCTGGACGACGGACTCCACGATCTGTTGGCCCGGTACCCCGTGCTCGGGCGGCTCCTCGCCCACGTCGGCGCGCAGTGGCGGCACTCGACCGCCCAACTGCTGGGGCGGGTCGCGCACGATCGGGCACTGCTGAGCGAGCGTTTCGGCATCCCCTTGACTGCGCCCCTGGTGGACGTCGAGTCCGGACTCAGCGACCCGCATCGCGGGGGCCAAGGCGTCGCGGTGCTGGTGTTCGGCGACGGATGCCGTACGTGGCACCTGGTCTACAAGCCGAAAGACGTGCGCATCGAGGCGCAGTTCCAGGCAGTGCGGGCCATGGTCGGCGTATGGCTGCAGGAGGGCCCCGGCGATGGCGCGGGCCAGCTCACGGTGGCGCCCGGCGAGGGGGACTACGGCTACTGCAGCTACCTGGCACATCGGCCATGCTCCGACGAGGCCGAACTTGCGGCGTTCTACCGCAACGCGGGTCGGCTGCTGGCGACGCTGCACCTGCTCGGAGCGACCGATGCCCACCTCGAGAACCTGATCGCGGTCGGTTCGCAGTTGCACTTGATCGACGCTGAGACGCTGCTGCAGGGCAGGGTCGGCGCCGCATCTGCTGCCGGGCATATCGACGACCCACTCAGCTCATCGGTGCTGCGGGTCGGCATGCTGCCCGCCTGGCTGTTGGCGGGTGTGCCCGCGCGCTCCTACGACATCAGCGCCCTCGGCGTGGACACACCTGCCGAGTCGTCGTGGCAGCATGGCTGGGCCCACCTCAACACCGACGACATGGTGTGGATGCGGGTTCAGACCCACCCGCGGCAGCCAGTTTCGCTGCCGGTGCCCGCCGGCGTGGCCAATCCCGTGCGGACCTGGACCGACGCGATCGTCGCGGGCTTCGAGGAGGTCTACCAGGCCGCGATGGTGCCGAGTCGCTGCGAGCAGTTGGTCGCAGCAATCCAAGCCTTCGGCGGGCTGCGGCGCCGGGTCGTGCTGCGCGCGACCAGGGTGTACGCCCTGGTCCAGCAAGCCGCCCTCACCCCCGCGTCGCTGCGAAGTGCGAACGGTCGCGCCTTTTGCCTGGAGCGGCTCACCCGCAGCAGCCTCCTGGCCCCAGAGCCGGGTCCGCAGTGGCAGGCGCTGCGGGCTGAGCTGAGGGATATGGAGAACCTGGACGTTCCCTACTTCGAGCAGCGGCTGGGTACGGGCATCGTGGAGTCCGCCGCGGGGCCGATCGCGGGCCTGCTCCCCAGCGACGGCCTGCAGGAGGCGGTTGCACGTGTGCGAGGCCTCAGCGAACGCGACCTCGACTGGCAGCGGCGGATCATCCGTGGGTCGATCAGTGCCCGCTTCCAACGCGTCTCGACTCTGAGCGCCAGTGAGGGACCCGGAGCGGCTCCCCGCTCCGAGTCCGTCGGCGAGCGGGGCGCCCGAGGCGGGCAGGGTCAGTACGCGACAGATCCACATAAGTTTGGGGAGGCCGCCAGGGCCGTCGTCGCGGAACTGGACGGCAGTTCGGTGGACGATGGTCGGGGTAGCCGCACGTGGTTGACGCTCTCGCTTCTGCCGGATGCCGAGCGCGTGCAGTTGGGGCTGATCGGCGACGGGCTCTACGACGGCCGCGCAGGTGTGGCCGCCTTCCAGTCGTTGGTGGCCGGGGGTTCCAGCGGGTCCGGCGGGGGCGAGACCGGGGCAGCCGCCACCCTGGCCCCGGCGCTGCGCCGCTTGGGTCCGGCAGACGACTACTCGCGCTTGCGCTACGTCCGCGACCTCGGATTGGGGTGGTCGGGACTCGGGGGTCTGCTGCGACTCGCGGACCTGCAGCGCAGCCTCTGGGGCGAGTCCGAGATCGACGACTACGAGGTGCCGCTGCTGGAGGCCGCCGCCGGATTGACCGCCCGCGATCCGTTCGGCGATCTGCTCGCTGGAGTAGCGGGGCTCCTCGGCCCCTTGGCCGCTCGGCACCGCTCAGAGCCCACTCACCTGACCGGCACCCTGCTCGTCGCCGCGGCTGGGGCGCTGCTGCGGAGTCAACAGGACAGTGGGGCCTGGACCACTCCGTTGTCGCCCAGACCCCTGACGGGACTGGCCCACGGCGCTGCCGGCATAGGGCTGGCGCTCCTGGAGGCTGGCGTCGCCTTGGATCGGCCGGAGTTCGTGGACGCTGCAGCCAGAGGATTCGCTTTCGAGCATGCGCATTTGAGCCCGCGGAACGGCAATTGGCCCGACTTCCGCCCCCAGGCGACCGATGACAAGGGCAATCCGGGATTCATGGTGGCCTGGTGCCACGGCGCGGCCGGGATAGGTCTGACCCGCCTGCGGGCACTTGAGCTGGCCCCCGAGCACCCGGATGCAGAGCTGTGGCGGACTGAGCTGGGCATCGCCATGGGCACGGTCGAGCGCATGCCACTCGGGCCCTCCGACCACCTGTGCTGCGGCAACATGGGTCGCGCCGCCGTACTGCGAATCGCCGGTCGCAGCGCGCACCGAGCGGATTGGCTGCGGAGCGCCGACGAACTCACTGCACGGGTGCTCGACCGCGCTCAGAATCGCGAGGGGTGGGCGCTGCCGCTGGACGATCCCACGACGACCGGCCACCAGGTCCCAGGCCTCATGACGGGTCTTGCGGGTATTGGGGCCCACCTCAACACAAGCGCCGCAGACGAGGATCTGCGGGTGCTGCTGCTGTAGTGGCTGCCGGGTGGCGCTGGAGTGGCCGCCGACACTGGGAATCCGGCCAGTGATATGCAAATCTGTAGGTATGTCACAGGAACAGTTGCAGGCACTGCGCGATGCCGCAGTCGACAACGCCAAATTGCACTCGGAGCTGGAGGCGGCAGCGACGGCCGAAGAGTTCGTCGCAGTGGCCGAGGGCTACGGGTTCTCGATCGCGCTGGCCGATCTGCCCATGCTCGACGGCCCCGAGGAGGTCTCGGACGCCGAGCTGGAAGGCGCGGCGGGCGGCTACACGTTCCCGCCCACGGACTGGATCTATTGCGCCAATCCGTGGACTAACGTGTACTGCACGCTCAAGTGCTGAAGCGCCTTGCCGATGGTCGAGTCCGTGCCAGGCCGGGCGAGATGTTCTACCGGCACGCCGGACCCGAGGGCGCGCCCTCGATGGTCCATCTGCACGGCTTCGGCATCTCCGGCACCTACCTGCTGCCCACCGCGGCGCTGCTCGCCAATGACTACAACACCTACGTTCCCGACCTGCCCGGGTACGGCCGCTCGCCGGGACCGCGCAAGCCGCTGAGCATCAACGCCCTGGCCGATTCGGTCGTTGCGTTCATGGACTCCGTGGGGCTGGAGCGCACCACGATCGTGGCCAACTCGATGGGCTGCATGGTGACTGGTCGCTGCATCGAGCGCCACCCCGACCGCATCGAGCGGGCGGTCCTGGTCTCGCCCGCCGGGAGCCTGCACAACCGGCCACTCGGCCGCGGTCTGTCCCAACTCATGCGCGACGGACTGCACGAGCCGAATCGGCTGCTGTCGGTCGCAGGTCCGGACTACGCCCGCTTCGGGCTCATCAACAGCGTGCGCCTGTTCGTAGAGATGTCGAAGTCGCCGACTGTCAAGAACCTCTTCGCGATGCGCACGCCGGTCCTGGTCGTCGTGGGTCACTCGGATCCCTTGATGCCTGCGTTCGACGATCTTCTGTCGTTGTCGGAGGCCGCCGACCAACGGCCCCACCTGGGGGTGGTGTACCTGCGGGACGCTGCGCATGCCATCAACTTCTCGCACCCGGCCGAGCTGGCCCAAGTCATCGGGGCCTACCTGACCGACCCGACGCTGTCCGACCCGGCAGCGCTGCCGGTCGATGCCGACGTACTCGCGCACGCGGAGTACTGAGGTGCGAGGCGTCGGTCCCGCGGTGCAGAGCGGCCGTCGGTGCGTCGGACGCCAGACCCGCGCCGCTGTCGCATACGGTTGTCCGCATCGCACGACCGCTCCGGCTCAGCCGCAAGGCGTGACTCCCGGAACCCTGACCCGACCTCGATCCTGATTGGAACGCCCGTGAAGAAGCACCTGGTCGCCTCTGCCCTCGCCGTGGCCGCGCTGAGCTTGACCGCTTGCGGCGACGGCACAGCCAGCGACGCAGTCTCCAAGGCGGGCGCGGCTGCGAGCAGCGCCAAAGGGGTGGCCAGTTCTGCCGCCGCTGCCGCGAGCAGCGCCGTAGCCAGCGCGTCGTCCAAGGTCGCCGAGAACCTCCCGGCGGCGTGTGCGCAGGTGCAGCAAGCCCTGGACAACAAGGGCCAGAACGCTGCCGAGCTCAAGACCGAGCTGGAGCAGGTCAAGTCCGAGGCGCCGCCGGTGCTGCAGGTGGCGATCACCGCGGCGGTCGCGAACCTCAAGGAGCAGAACTCGGGTGCCGCGTCGGCCGCCGTAGCCAGTGCCTCGGCGCAGGCCAGCGCTGCCGGCGAGCAGGTGCTCGGCGTGCTCAAGCCCGTGTGCGAGACCGCTGGCGTGACTCTCACCGCGGGTGGCGCCTCCGGCTCGGCGTCCGCTTCAGCTTCGGCGTCCCCCTCGGCGTCCTGAGGTCGGCTGGCGCCTTGTGAGGGTGCCAGCCGCCGTTTGGGCGACAAGCTCCGATGCATCGAGTTCGACGCCGTGCTCCCCGGCGATTCGTACGACCTCCGCTGGCGTGGACGCAGACATCAGTAGGGCCATCAAGTGGTCATCCGCCGCAGCCAGGCCCCTGAGCCGATCCAGCGAGTCATCGCTCATCTGTGCATCCTCCACCTTGTCAGTCGTCAAGCGTGGCACACATTGGCGCGGGCGTGCAGGAGTCGCTTAGCTCGGCTCCTCGAGCAGCTTCTGGGTGATCGTCGCGAGGGCGTCGCGCTCGTCGGGGGTGAGCCGCGCCCAGAACATTTGGTCGACGAGGGCGACGATGCGCGGGGCGGCTTCGGCGATCAGCTCCAGGCCTGCAGCTGTGATCGACACGCTGACATCTGTGGAGGAGTGGCGCGTGCGCGCGACGAGCGCGCGGCTCTCGAGTCGGTCCACCAGACGCGTCATCGCGCTGGGGCTGCGAGACACGGCCCGGGCGAGGGCGGCCATCCGCATGCTCCGCCCGTCGGCGATGGACAGTTGGATCAAGGCGTCGATGTCGGTGTACCCGAACCGCAGGTTCTGCTGCAGGTCGGTATCGATTTGGGCGATGAGTGCACCCGCGGCCTTGCGGAAGTTGTTCCATGCCACGCGGTCAGGTTCGGGACGTTCGAGCCAGGTGGAGAGGGCGGACTTCTGAGCAGGCATAGCAGCAGTATTGCGGATGCAATAGCGCGATGGTATGTTGCACGTGCAATGTCGCCCGCGCACGCACCTTCAACGAGAGGCCCCAAGTGAAGACGTTCGTGGTTGTCGCAGAATTCTCGCCCGAGACGGACCTGCCGCTGATGAATGCTGTCATCGCAGCTGAGGTCGCGCAGGTGCAGGTACTCACGGAGCAGGGCCTGCTGGCGCGGTCCATATCTCTCCGACCCGTGGGCGGGTCTTCCTCGAGGTCCGCGCCGCGGATGAGGCAGCGGCCAGGATCACTGTGCAGACGTTGCCGATGGCGCAGTGGTGGGACATCGACGTCTTCCCGACCGTCGGCCCACCGTCGCCGGCCAACTGAAACCCCGCGCCAGCCGCACAATGCACAGGGCCAGCCTCCCGAGCGCGGGCCTTTCGACCCTGTGCGCAATCGCGCTTCGCCGATAGCGTGGGGTAGAGCCGGTTTGGCCCGTGTTGCGCCGCTGGGGTGGGCGGAGCAGTGAGCGGAGGCGATCGTGGTGTGGCAGCGGGGACGTCGCCCGTGGGTGCTGTCAGGCGTCTTGTTTGCGCTTGTCGGTCTTGGGCTGTGGGGAATGTTCCAGGCGTCGTCGGCCCAGGCGGGGGCGTCCAGCGAGGCGCCCAGCTCGGGGGAGTGGCCGGTGTCGGGCCTTATCGTGAAATACGAACCCGGCTACTCGGCTGCGAGTCTGGGACGGGACGCCTCCTTGCCAACCGACGTCCGGCAGGCCGTCGCCCCCGGCTCGGACATCGGGTTCGACATGTCCACGCTCACGTTGGCCGCCCCGGTTTCCGCGGACGAGGCCCGCGTCCTCGCCCGGCAGCTGCAGGCCTCGCCCGGCATCGCCCTGGCCGAGCCGGACTACACGATCCAACTGGACGACGGCGGCGGATGGCCCGCAGGCCCTGCCAATTCCGCCGCGGCGCCTCAGTCGGTGCAGGATTCGCCGACCTGGGGGCTCGACCGCATCGATGCACGGGTGGGCCTCGACCAGCGATACGTCTACGACACCACCGGAGCCGGGGTGAAGGCCTACATCCTCGATACCGGCATCAGATCCACCCACGTGGACTTTGGCGGCAGGGTGGCCCCAGGGGCGAGCTTCGTTCCCGACGGGCACGGGACTGAGGACTGCGCGGGGCACGGCACGCACGTGGCCGGTACGGTGGGCGGCGCCACGTACGGGGTGGCCAAGGGTGTGACCCTGGTGCCCGTGAGGTTGGGCGACTGCAACAGCATCCTCACCTTCTCGGGAATCATCAGCGGCATTCGCTGGGCTGTTTTGGACCATCCCTACAGTGCCCCCGCCGTCATGAACATAAGCCTCGGAGGTGGCGCCTCGACGACCTTCGACACGGCCGTGCGCGCGGCGATCGCGGACAACATCACAGTGGTGGTGGCTTCCGGCAACGACGCCATCGACGCGTGCACTCAGAGCCCCTCCCGGGTTGAACAGGCCATCGCCGTCAACGCCTCGCTCTACCCAGATGCGCCGGCCTATTTCTCTAACTGGGGCCGTTGCACGGACGTCTACGCGCCGGGGTGGAGGGTGGTGTCGACCGGAATCGAATCAGACACGGCCACGTCCATCATGAGCGGCACCTCGATGGCGACGCCGCATGTGGCGGGGGTCGCCGCGCGCTACTTGAGCGTCCATCCGGAAGCGACGCCCGCGCAGGTGCAGGCGGCGATCAAGTCCAGCGCGACGCCGGTGGACTTCAGGCCGGGCACCCCCGAGGACGCGAAGGGCCTGCTGTACTCGTTCGCCGAGCGCTGGACCACCCCCGATGCGCCGACGAACCTGCTTGCGACCGCCGGTGTCGGCAGCGCATCGATTGCCTTCACCTCCCCGTCATCGGACGGCGGCGCCCCGCTGAGCAACTACGAGTACTCCATCGACGATGGTGCCAGTTGGGTAAGCCGCAGTCCGGCGGCGACCGACTCGCCGGTGGTCATCGGCGGGCTGACGAGTGGTGTGACGTATCGAGTGCGGCTCCGCGCGGTCAATGCGGTGGGTCCGGGTGCGGCAAGCGACGCCGTGGTGGTGTCAATCCTGCAGGTTCCCACGGCACCTGAAATCTTCACGGTGGCGCCGGATAACGGATCCGCCATGGTCTGGTTGCTCCCGCCGGCCTCCGATGGGGGAGCGGCGATCACTAACTACACGTACTCCCTCGACGATGGGGCCACCTGGATCACGCGCACCCCGGCGTCGACCATTTTCCCTCTCACGATCACCGGTCTCACCAACAGAACCACCTACCAAATGCGGTTCCGGGCCG
>JBIRBF010000199.1:0-4713 GCA_044326505.1 Candidatus Nanopelagicales bacterium
CCGCCAACGTGTGGGGGCGCCCCACTGTGCGCCGCTCGGGGGGGCGGCGGGGGGGGCCCCCGGGCCCCCCCCGCCGAGTCGCGTTCGGCGCCGGAATCGCCCATGCATGCCGCCCGGGTGGTAGGCATTGCCGCGTGAGTCAGATTCCTGGCGCAGTCGATTTCGCCGCGCTTGCCGACACGGTCGGCCATCCAGATCGTGAGCGCTTCGATGTTCAGGCCTGGCGTCCGCCGCCGTCAGTGCGGACGGCGCTCGACCTGCCGGAGTCGCTGTGGGTCGTGTCCGACCCCCGACCAGCGCTGGGCGCGCTGCCAGCCGACCACGTGATGGGGGTGGGCGGCGCGTCGTTGTCCCTGGCCACGATCACCCCGCGGGAAGCCGTGACGACCGCGCTCGACCTGGGCAGCGGCAGCGGCATCCAGTCCCTGCTCTTGGGCTACCACGCCGACCGTGTGGTCGCCATTGATGTCAACCCGCGCGCACTGTGGTGCACCGCGCTGACCTGTGCGCTCAACGGTCGTCCGATCCCCGAACTCGTGCTCGGGTCGTGGCTGGAACCGTTCGGCGCGGGAGAGTTCGATCTGGTTGTCGCGGACCCCCCGTTCGTCATGGCCCCCGCGCGGCGTCATGTCTACCGCGACTCCTCGGATCCCGGTGACGCCCTCACCGGAAGGCTCGTCGCCGAGATCGCACGAGTGCTGCGACCGGGTGGATCGATGGTCATGCTCACGTCCTGGTTGGTCCCCGCACAGGCCGATTGGTCGGCACGGGTATTGGATTGGGCGGGTTCGGACTGGCAGACCTTCTGGGCCGCCCAGCGCGAGGAGGTACCACCGTCGGAGTACGTGGACCTGTGGCTGCTCGACTCCGGGGAGGACGACGACGCCGAGCTGCGCCAGCGGTGGCTGGGTCACCTGGCGGACCTCGGTGCGGCGGCCGTGGGGTTCGGCTGGCTGGTAGGCGTGAAGGCGAGCACACCTCGGCAACCGGCGATGTGGGCCGAGGAGGTGGTGTCGGCCCGGGAACTCCCTGACGGCCGACAGGTGGCGGCCGAACTCGCACGTCGGCAGGCGCTGCCCGCCGCTGCGCAGGTGCTGGGAGGCACGGTGCGCCTGGCTGCGGGCGTGCACCTCACCGCCATCGACGTGGCGGGACATGACCCCGCGGCCGACGCCCTGCTGCTGTCGTCGGAGGCGAGTTGGCGTGGCCCGCTGCCACTCGATCCGGCCATGTCGTGGCTCGCGTCCCGGGTATCCGCCGACCTCGGCGGCACGCTGGCCGAAGAGCTGCCGTTGTGTGCTGAGGACACCGGCTGGGACGTGGCCGACGTGGTCGTGTCATGGTTGTCGGGGGTTCGTGATCTGCTCGGCGCGGGATTCGCCACGCTTGACGGCAGGACGGATCCGGCGCGACAGTGACCCACCGCGGGATCTTCCGGCCTCAATCCGGGAGGGCCCGCTGCCCAACTACGACGAAGGAGCGTGTGCATTGTCCGGTGCGGGCGGCTTCCGGCTGGTGATTGTCGAGTCTCCGGCCAAGGCGAAGACCATCCAGCGCTACCTCGGCCCGGGCTTCCGGGTGGAGGCCAGCGTCGGCCACGTTCGCGACCTGCCCAACGGCAGTGCCCAGGTGCCGGCCGAGTACCGCGACCAGCCGTGGGGGCGCCTGGGCGTGAACGTCGACGACGACTTCACTCCGATCTACGTCGTTGCTCCGGACAAGCGGTCGAAAGTCGCGGACCTGCGCAAGCACCTCAAGGGCGCGGACGAGCTGCTGCTCGCTACCGATGAGGACCGTGAGGGCGAGGCCATCGCCTGGCACCTGCTCGAACTGCTCAAGCCCAAGGTGCCGGTGCGCCGCATGGTCTTCAACGAGATCACCCCGGAGGCCATCAAGTTCGCCGCTGGCCACACCCGCGATCTGGACACCGACCTGGTGGACGCGCAGGAGACCAGGCGGATCATCGACCGGCTGTATGGCTACGAGGTCTCGCCGGTGCTCTGGCGCAAGATCCGCCCGCTGCTTTCTGCCGGCCGGGTGCAGTCCGTGGCCGTCCGGCTGCTCGTCGAGCGCGAGCGGGAGCGGATTGCCTTCACCGCGGCGGAGTACTGGGGCCTCGAGGCCGAGCTGCTGCCGGGCCCCTTCAACGCCGCGCTGGCTGCCATCGACGGGGTGCGGGTCGCCACCGGCAAGGACTTCGACCGGGACGGCACCGCCAAGTCCGACGACGTTGTGCGACTCGACGCTGATGCCGCCAACCGCCTGGCCGATGCACTCACGGGTCAGCCCATGCGGGTGTCGGACGTGGTCGAGAAGCCGTCAAAGCGCTCCCCCTCGGCACCCTTCACCACGTCCACCTTGCAGCAGGAGGCGTCCCGCAAGCTGCGCTGGGGCGCTCAGCGCACGATGCGGGTGGCTCAGGGCCTGTACGAGCGCGGCTACATCACCTATATGCGAACCGACTCGGTGACGCTGTCGGACACCGCCATCGCTGCGGCTCGTAGGCAAGCGGCCGAGCTGTACGGTGCGGACCACGTGGCCTCGGCCCCGCGGCGCTACAAGGGCAAGGCCAAGAACGCGCAGGAAGCCCACGAGGCGGTACGGCCGGCGGGAGACCACTTCCGGACCCCCACCGACCTCGCCGGCGAGCTCGGCGGCGACGACTTCGCCCTCTACGACCTGATCTGGAAGCGCACGGTCGCTTCCCAGATGGCCGACGCCCGGGTGGCCACGACCACAGTGCGGATCGCCACGACGGCGGGCGATGGTCGTGCGTGCCAGTTCGCAGCGTCGGGCACGGTCGTGCTCTTCCGCGGCTATCTGGCCGCCTACGTCGAGGGCACCGACGACGAGGCGCCGGCCAGCCGGGATTCCGGTCACCTGCCAGCCCTGTCAAAGGGCGACCGGATCGACGCGCAGGCCATCTCCGCCGTTGGCCACGAGACCAGGCCCCCGGCGCGGTTCACCGAGGCCAGCCTGGTCAAGGAACTTGAAGAGCGCGGGATCGGGCGGCCGTCCACCTATGCGTCGGTCATCCAAACCATCCAAGACCGCGGCTACACGTTCAAGCGCGGCTCAGCCCTGATCCCGACCTGGCTGGGTTTCGCTGTGGTGCGGCTGCTGGAGGATCACTTCGGTGAGCTCGTGGACTACGAGTTCACCGCTCGCATGGAGGAGATCCTGGACCTTGTCGCCGACGGCGAGAGCCCGCGTGTGGGCGTGCTGCGGCGCTTCTATTCGGGCGGCGACGACTTCGTCGGGCTGCACCCCATGATCAGCGGGCACGGCGAGATCGATGCGCGGGAGAACGCCGCCTTCCCGGTCGCGGGTACCGACGCCGTGCTGCGGGTCGGCAAGTACGGGCCCTATCTGGACGCCGCGGGCCGGCGGTTGAATGTGCCGCCGGACATGGCTCCCGACGAGCTCACGGCCGAGAAGGTCGCCGAGCTGGAGGCCACCCCGACCGAGCGCGAGGTGGGAGTCTCGCCGGACACCGGGCGGCGCATCGTCGCCAAGGTGGGGCGCTACGGGCCCTTCGTCACCGAGGTCCTCACCGACGACGAGGCCGAGCTCGGCCCACGCAAGCGGCCCAAGCCCCGCACTGCCAGCCTCTTCAAGGACATGACGGTTGATGGCATCACGTTGGAGCAGGCGCTGCGGCTGCTCGAGCTGCCGCGAACGGTCGGGGCGCATCCGGAGGACGGCGAGCCCATCACGGCGCAGAATGGCCGCTATGGGCCGTACCTGATTCATGGCTCGGACTCGCGATCCCTGCCGGACGAGGAGTCGATCTTCAGCATCGACCTCGACGGTGCGCTGGCTCTCTTCGCCCAGCCCAAAACGAGAGGCCGTCGAGCCGCCGATCCTGGCGTGCCGGTTGGGGAGGACCCGACGACTGGTGCCCCGATCTTGCTCAAGAACGGTCGCTTCGGGCCCTACGTGACGGATGGCGAGACGAACGCGTCGCTGCGCGCGGCCGATCAACCGGACACCTTGACCCTGGAGCGGGCAGCAGAGCTCCTGGCGGAACGGCGGGCCGCCGGTCCGCCCAAGAAGCGGACGGCGAAGAAGGCTTCGGCCAAGAAGGCAGCCGCCAAGAAGACCCCCGCGAAGAAGGCGCCGGCCAAGAAGGCCGCGGCCAAGAAGACCCCCGCGAAGAAGACCGCGGCCAAGAGGGCGCCGGCGAAGAAGGCCCCAGCCAAGAAGGCCGTCGCCGAGAAGGCGCCCGCAGCGGTCGGGGCGGAGTAGCCGTGGGAGTGGCCCCGGCCGGCTCGTTCGTGGTGTTCGAGGGTGGCGAAGGGGCTGGCAAGTCCACAGTGATCGCTGCCGTTGCTGAACACTTCCGCTCGCGCGGTCGGAATGTGGTCACGACCAGGGAACCGGGCGGAACTCCGACGGCGGAGGCCATCCGCAATGTGCTGCTGATGCCCACTGATGCGCCGATGTCGGACCGGTGCGAGGCACTGCTGTTCGCAGCAGCGCGGGCCGATCACGTGGCGCGCGTCATCCGGCCCGGGCTGCAGCGGGGCGCACTCGTGCTGAGCGACCGCTTCGTCGATTCCTCCCTGGCCTACCAGGGTTTCGCCCGTGGTCTGGACGTCGACGAGGTGCGCCAACTCAGCCGCTGGGCCTGCGATGGGGTGCAGCCGGACCTGACGATCGTCCTCGACCTCGATCCGGCCGTCGGGCTGGCGCGCGCTAAGGACGGCAATC
>JBIRBF010000031.1:0-18686 GCA_044326505.1 Candidatus Nanopelagicales bacterium
CCACCCGGCACGGCCTCGCGTTCGACGACGGTCACGCGGCGTCCTGCCCCGGCCAGCCGCAGCGCGGCCGACAGGCCCGCCAAGCCGGCGCCCACCACCACCACGTGGTCGGTGGGTCCGCTCACTGTGCGCGGGCCGCCCGGCAGCCAGCGCCGGATTGAGGGTGCCATGTGTTATCCCTTCCGAGCTGTGGCGGAGGTAATCAACCGGCGCAGGACCGAGTCGGCCGGGTCGGCCAGCCCCATCGAGTCCAGCGCCGCCACTGAGTCGTCTCGCAACATGCCGATCAGCTCTTCGACGGCGCGAAGCGCGCCCGTATCGACGATCACCTCGCGCAGGGACTCAATGCGTTCGGCGTCCAGATCCGGGTTGCCCAGACCGCTCTGCAGCAATTGCGCCTGCGCCGGTGTGGCGGCCTCCAGCGCCTTGGCCACGAGCACTGTCCGCTTGCCCTCGCGCAGGTCGTCCCCGGCGGGTTTGCCCGTCAGCGCGGGATCGCCGAAGACCCCCAGCACATCGTCGCGCAGTTGGAAGGCCTCGCCCAGCGGCAGGCCGTAGGCCGAGAAACCCGTGACCAGCGTGAGGTCGGCGCCGGCCAGAGTGGCGCCGAGTTGCAGCGGCCGCTCGATCGTGTACTTGGCTGACTTGTAGCGCACCACCCGGAGCGCTCGCTCCACCGATCCACCGCCGCGGGCCTGCTCGAGCAGGTCGAGGTACTGGCCGGCCATGAGTTCGGTGCGCATGTCGTCGTATACCGGCTTGGCCCGCCGCAGGTCGTCCCACGGGAGCTCCGAGGACAGCAGCATCTGATCGGCCCAGGACAGGCACAGGTCGCCGAGCAGAATGGCCGACCCCACACCGAAGGACTCCGCCGAGCCGAGCCATTGGGATCCTTGGTGCAGCGCGGCGAAGCGCCGATGCGCCGAGGGCAGACCGCGGCGGGTATCAGAGCCATCCATCACATCGTCGTGGATCAGTGCACAGGCCTGCAGCAGTTCCAGCGACGTGGCGGCGGCGATGGCCGCCGGTGTGTCCGCGCCGCCCGCGCCACGCCAGGCCCAGTAGCAGAACGCCGGCCGCAGGCGCTTACCCCCGGACAGCAGCTCGGTGATGGCAGCGGACAGCGGTTCCAGGTCGTCGCCAAGGGCGGCCAGCTCCTCCAGCCGCGCCCCCACGAAAGCGTCCAGCGCACTGCCTACTCGGGTGCGCAAGTCGGCTACGTCAAGCGGAGACGCCGCGGTTTCGGTGTCCAGCTCAGCCATGCCCCCACCCTACGTTGGACAGTCTCCGACGCCATTCGGTCGGGCACGACTCTGTCGCGCTCTGTCGCGGTGGGTGAGTTATGCGCCGACTCCCGCGGTGGGTTGCGCCGGCTCCCGCAGTGCGGGCCGTATCCTTGCCCGCATGTCAAGTTCCATCGCGGAGCACGTGGCCGGCGGGGGCCGGTCGTACTCCTTCGAGTTCTTCCCGCCCAAGACCGACGCCGGCGAGGCGAACCTCTGGGACGCGATCAACGCCCTCGATCCACTGCAGCCCGATTTCGTCTCGGTGACCTATGGCGCCGGCGGGTCCACTCGTGACCGCACGATCAGGCTGACGGGTCGGATCGCGGCCGAGACCGATCTGCTGCCGGTCGGCCACCTCACCTGCGTGGGCTCCAGCCGCGACGAACTCGTCGAGATCGTCGACCAGTACGGCGACGCCGGGGTACACCACATCCTCGCCCTGCGAGGCGACCCGCCTGGCGGCCCCGGCGACCGCTGGGAGTCCCACCCGGACGGCCTCGAGCACGCCGACGAGCTTGTGTCGCTCGTGAATAGCCGCGGGGACTTCACCGTCGGCGTGGCGGCCTTCCCGGAGGGCCACCCCGAGGCCTCGTCGCTGGATGACGATGCCAAGGTGTTGCGTTCCAAGCAGGACGCGGGTGCGGACTTCGCCGTGACGCAGTTCTTCTTCAGCACGTCGGACTACTTCGACCTGGTGGATCGCGCCCGCACCATGGGCGCTGAGCTGCCTATCATCCCGGGGATCATGCCGGTGACCAGCGTGCGACAGATCGAGCGCTTCGCGGACCTGTCCGGGGCGGCATTCCCGGATCCCCTGGCAGAGCGATTCCACGCGGTCGCCGACGATCCGCAGGCAGTCGTTGACCTGGGGGTCGAAGTTGCCGCCGAAATGTGCCAGGAACTGCTCGACGGCGGAGCCCCGGGACTGCACTTCTACACCCTGAACCGATCGACGTCCACGTTGCGGGTGTTCCGCGAGCTCGGCCTCGAGCAGCGCTGACGACGGCCGTTTCGCGAGAGTGAGCGGTGAGCTGTGGAGCGCGATGAGTATCTGGCGCGGTGGGGCGAGCTGCACGGCATGGATCCGCGCAGCAATGGTGTCGTGCACTGGTGGCTCGGCCTTGTCCACGCCATGGCCACGCCTTTCGTCCGGGTGGGTGCCTCGCCCGACGCGGTGACTCTGGTCGGCTTGGGCGTCTCGCTGCTCGCGCTGCCGTGCGCATGGCTCGGCGGCCATTGGCTGCTCGGCGCCGCGATCGCGGTGTTCGCCTCGGGGATCACCGACAACCTCGACGGCGCCGTCGCAGTGATGACGGGCCGCGCCACCCGGTGGGGAGCCGTTCTCGACTCGGCGTGCGACCGCATCGGCGACATGGTGTTCCTGGTCGCTCTGTGGCTGGCCGGCGCTCCCGCCGCGGCCTGCGTCGCGGCGGCCGGTCTGACCTTCCTGCAGGAGTATGTGCGGGCCAGGGCGGCGGCCGGAGGCATGAGCGAGGTCGGCGTGGTGAGTGTCTGGGAGCGCCCGTCGCGGGTCCTGGTGGTGGGGATGTTCCTGCTGGCGGCCGGGTTGCATCCGGGTTGGGCCGGGTGGCTGCTGCTGACCGCCGCCTGGGCGTCGTTCGGGTTGGCTGTAGTGGGGCTGGTGCAGGTAACGGTCACCGTGCGGCGACGCCTGCTGCGCCCGCCGTCATGATCATCAGGAGTTGGCGACGCCCACGGTGACGCGAACTCCCGATGATCAAGGGCTCAGCGGCTCCGGCGTCCCTAGTCCCGCCCAATGAGGTTGGCGACGATCTGGGCGGACATCCCCACCAGGGGCAGTCCGCCGCCCGGGTGCGCGGATCCACCGACCAGGTAGAGCCCGGCAACTGGCGAGGCGTTGGCCGGCCGGAGGAATGCCGACCGGGCACCGTTGGACGAGGTGCCATAGATTGCGCCACCGGGCGCCGCAGTTTCGTCGGCCAGGTCCGCCGGAGTGCGTACCTTCCGCCACATGATCCGCTCGCGCAGGTCTACGCCACGGTGGGCCAGGATCGCCAGCACGCGGTCGGCGTAGTCCTCTGCCAGGCCTTCGGCGCGCCAGTCGATCGCACCAGGACCGGAACCGTGGCGCGGCGCGTTGACGAGCACGAACCAGGACTCGTGGTCGGCGTCCGGGCGCATCAGCGGGTCGTCGGGAACGCAGGCGTAGATCGTCGGGTCGGCCACCGGCGCTGCCTCGCGGCCGAACAGCGCGTCGAACTCCGCGTCGTAGTCGGGTGGGAACCACACATTGTGATGCTTGATTCCCGCGGTGCGCCCCCGCACCGCAAGCAGCAGGACGAAGCCGCTGAACGACGGCGTCGCCCGTTCCAGGGCACGCCGCGCCGGGCGGGCCGCACGGTCGTGCACCAGTCGCTCGTACAGCGGAGTGGCGTCCGCGTTGGCCACCACGATGTCTGCGGCCAGCCTGCCCTCGGCGGTGGTGACGCCGGTCACTCGGCCCGCGTCGGTCTCGATGCTGGTCACCTCGGTGCTCAGCGTGATCTCGATGCTGCGGTCCAGGCAGCGACGGTGCAGCGCGTCGGCGAGGGTGCGCACCCCGCCGCCGAGGTGCCAGGCTCCGAACGTCTGCTCGACGTAGGGGACGGTCACCAGCGCCGCGGGGGCCCGCCTCGGGTCCGAACCGGTGTAGGTGGCGTACCTGTCCAGCAGGGTCACCGCCCGTGGGTCGCTGAGCATCGACCGGCCAAGGCCGCGCAGGCTCTGCCATGGCGCGACCGTGCGCAGGTCCGTGATGCTGCGCGCCAGCGGCGCCAGGTCGCGGTACCCCGACAGAGGGGCCTCGAGGACCGGTCGTCGGGTGAGGCGCCACACGTCTGACCCCCGGCGCATGAGGTCGCGCCAGTCGTCGGCGGCGCGACCGCCGAGTGCGTCGCCCAGTGCTGCGGCGGCCAGGCCGGTGCCGCAGCCGGGCAACTCGGCCCGCGTGCCGTCGGCCCAGGTGTAGGCGAACGCAGGTTCGACCTCCTGCAGGTCGACCTCATCGTCGAACTCGCCTCGACCGGTCTTGATGAAGAGGTCGCGGTAGACCGCGGGCAGGGTCAGCAGGCTTGGACCGGTGTCGAAGACGAAGCCATCGCGTCGGTAGCCCCCGAGTTTGCCGCCGTAGGTGGCGCTGCGCTCGATGATGCTCACGTCGTGGCCCTTGACCGACAGTCGGGCGGCAGCGGCCATCCCGCCGACACCTGCCCCGACCACAACGATGCGCGCCACGGCGACAGCCTGCCAGAGGGACGGCGGGGCCCTCGGGGGAGGATATGGGGATGTCCGAATTCGCCTGGGCCGCGGTGGCCCCGCCGCGTGCACTCCCCAAGGGCTTCCTGCCGCTAGCTCGCGAGCCGCTGCCGCGGCTATTCGACGCCGATGCGCCGACTGCCGTGGGAGTGCCCGGACTTCCGGATGCGCCCTTGGGTGCAGATGAGCCTCTAGTGGAGGTTGACACTCGCCTCATCGGCAACGTTGACGTGTACGCGCGGTCGAGCTTCCCGCATACCGCCGCGGGCGCGTTCTTGCGGCTGGGTGCTGCGCAGCGTTTGGTGTCGGTCGCGGCTCAACTGCCGCAGCCGTGGGGCTTAGCGGTGTTCGACGCGTGGCGCGACCCCGGTCTGCAGTCGTTCTTGTATCACCGGGCCTACGACGAGCCGGGACTGCCACCGGGTTTCGTGTCGCCACCCTCGCCAGATCCACGCACCCCGCCGCCGCACGCCACAGGTGGGACGGTCGACTTGACCTTGACTTTCGAGGGGCAGCCTCTGGCGCTCGGCACCGACTTCGACGAGTTCACGCTGGATGCATTCACCGCATCGCTGGAGGCCCAGCCGGGGGTGGCGCGGGACCTGCGTCGGGTGCTCTACCGGCTCATGGCCGATCAAGGTTTCGTCGTGCTCGCGCGGGAGTGGTGGCACTTTGAGTACGGCACCCGGCTGTGGGCGACGGTCAAGGGGCGCCCGGCGCTGTACCCGGCTGCCGTGCGGCCTGTGTGAGCGCGAGCGGACGGCCGCGCCAGGTCAGCCGGCCGACGCGGCGGCGGCGGAAGGACTCGGCCACCAGCCCCAGGAGGGCCACGACGCTGGCAGGGTGGAAAAGCGCGTCTGGCAGCGTTCGCTGGTCGGTCCGCACTGCCACCAGCAGCCTGCCCGCCGTGGCGGCCGCGTAGCCGAAACCGCCGACGGCTCGCTGTGCGCGCCCGGGGCCCACGATCATGGCCACCGGCGGAACAACGTAGGCAAGCGCGAGCCCGGCACACGCCGCAGCCGCGCCCGCGCCGGAGCCGAAGGCGGACCATAGGCTCTTCGTGTAGCCCTCGACGAGTTCACCGTCGGAGTCGTACATCAGGCAGCTGGCCAGGTCGGTGCCGTCGGCCATGCCGCCGCGGCCGCCGACCGACTTGACCGCCCGGACCAGCGAGATGTCCTCCAGCACCTCGCCGGCCACCGCCGCATGGCCGCCGGCCGCTCGGTAGGCATCCGCGCGCACCGCCAGGAACTGCCCGTTTCCTGCTGTGAGCGATGGTCGACGGCTGTGCTCGGCGAGATCAAGGGGCAGCGTCGTCAGCCAGGACCACTGCAGCAGCGGCTGTACGAGCCGCCCAAGCGGCCCGGCGGTGCGCTGCCGGGGATAGGGGCAGATGACATCGAGGTCATGGCGGTCCAGCATCCGCACGGCACGGGCGACCGCCCCGGGCGCCAGGACGACGTCGGCATCGACGAACACCAGCACATCGCCGATGGCGGCATCGGCCAGGAGTTGGCAGGCGCGCGGCTTGCCCAGCCAGCCGGGAGGCGGGTCGCCCTCCGCGCTCAGCAGGGTGAAGCGCGGGTCGCCGCCCAGGATGTCCTGAGCCAGGTCGCGTGTTCCGTCGGAGGAATCGTCGTCGAGCACGAGGACCTCGTCCAGCCGCTGCCGGCCCAGGGACTCCAGGCAGTCCCGCGCGCGGAGCTCCTCGTCCCGCATGGGTACGAGCACCGACACGAGGTGTGCCGGCCGCGCGTCACCGGGGAATCGGGGCACCCACGGTGCGTCGGCCGGTTCCGGAGCCCGGAGGTGGGCGAGGTTGCGCACGGTGTTGATCAGGCCGACGACTGCGAGCGCCGACCCAGCCGTCGCGAGCGCCAGGGTCGCTGTGCGCACCTTCATGCGAGCCTTCCTCTCACGACGGCCACAAGGTAGGGCGCAGCCACCAGGCCCATGCCGACGCCGCCCCACAGCGCGACGGCCGGACGTGCGAGGAATACCGCATTCGCGATGATCCCGCCGATCCAGGTCCATCCGTACAGTAGGGCCGGAACCGACTGGTCGGTGGGCGGGTGCACGCCGCACCAGGCCGGCAGTACGAGCGTGAGGGCCAGCATCAAGAGGACCGACACCACGAGCCAGCCCAGGTAGTTCACCCCCGGAATCGAGGGGACGCCGGGCAGCGCCGAATCGACGCTGCTCCAGCGCCAGTAGCCCTCGCCGACCATCTGCGGATCCAGGAAGAGGTCCCACGAGGCAAGTGCCCAGGCGGCCACGCCGACCTGCCCGACGACCCGTGTGGGGCTCAGTGTGCGCCCGACCAGCAACGCCGGGTACGCCATCATGGTCCAGGCAAGCGGAATGATCAGCGGTACGCCCAGCAACTGCGGTTGCAGGACAGCCGTGTAGTCGTACTCGGAGAACGGAACCCCAGTCGTGGTGCCCAGCAGTTCCACAGCGAAGCCGAATACGATCACGAGGGCGGTGTAGGCGCCCGCCCAGCGCCATCCCCGCCAGATGCCGGCGTGCGTCACCGAGGCAGCGGCGAACAGGCAGACCACGACCTCGGTCGTCGCCACGCGTGCGTCGCCGGTCGTGAGCGGCCACGCGATCTGGGCGGCGATGGCGGTTCCGGCCAAGAGCCACGGGACCGAACGGGCTGAGAACGTCACGAAGGGATCCCGCGACCGTCGAACGTCCCCTCGGCCGCGACCACCGCGAACCGGGCGAACAGTTCCTCGGCGTACCACTGTCGGCGCGCCGTGTCGGCGACGACTGCTCGGTGGGCCGCACCGCGCTGGGCAAATTCGGTGAGCGCGCGGTTGGACCGCCATACGCTGAACGTCCCTTGCAGCCCCACCGGCGCCTCGCCGATCCCCAGGCTGAGCTCCAGCCCGGCCCGCCCCCGCAGATCGGCGGCCACGGGCGGGACGCTGGCCCAGAAGCGACGCCATTGGCTCGGCTTGATCCGGGCCCTGGTGAGGGCAGCGGTCGGGCCGTCCCAGCGGCGATCGGGCGGGGGCACGTCAAACGGCGCCTGCCCGGACCATCGCCCGCGGCTCGAGAGCGGTGCCAAGTCGATGCGCAGCGCCTCCTCTGCGGCGTCCTCCCAGGCGCCGACGATCGCCGAGTCGTCGAAGCGGCGGGAGGCCGACGCGTCGTCGAAGACGGTGAGCAGAGCCCAACGTCGCAGCTGGGCATCGCGCAGCGTGAACGACTCGCCGGAACCGGTGCCGAGCTGCTTGGCGAAGGCCAAGCCCGGCACGCCGCGGAGCTGGCGGCGCTGCGCCCCGACGCGGGCCACAGCTCCCGGGATCCCCGAGGTGGGCACTCGCCATATGCGCATGGTGACCGCCGGCGGGGAAGTCGTCATCACCACTGCTGCCGGGCCCTGGGTTCAGCCGTGCGACAGGCCGGTCACGGTCGAGCGGACCAGCGCCACAGTGCCCTCGGGGTCGTCCCACATCGGCGCATGGCCGACTCGATTCATGATCACCCAAGAGGTATGTGCCGGTGCGAGGTCGCGGTCCTGGCAGGTGTTCCGTGGTAGCAGCTGGTCGTTGTCGCCGAAGGCGATCGTGACGGGAACATCGGAGGTGATGCGATCCGCCCGGTCGAATCGGATTCCGAGCATGCCGTCGTGGGCGTCGTCGTAGCCGCGGGCGTGGCGCTGGGCAGCGGCCGCGGATCGGGCGGTGCTGTAGGCCAGGCGGTAGGGCCGCTCAAGCGCTGCCGAGAACAGCAGTTCGCGCACCGGGGGGATGAGTAGCAGCAGCTCGCCGACCAAGCCCGTGGACTGCGCGGCGAGCCGGTTGAACTCCAGCAGGACGTTGCGCTCGTTGAAGGGCTGCCAGAGGCCGGCCGGGCACAGCGCCGTCACCGATAGCGCACGGTCGTCGGCGGCGAGTTCCAGTCCCACCCACCCGCCCATCGAGTTGCCGACGACGTGGGCCCGCTCGATCCCCAGTGCGTCGAGGAACTGCCCGACGGCGTAGGCCTGGGCCCGCGGCGTCAGGGGCTCGCCCAACCCCTGCGGGGCCGAATCGCCGTGGCCCGGCAGGTCGACTGCGATCACCCGGTTGTGCTGAGCCAGTTCGGTGAAGACGGGGCTGAACGCAGCTCTGCTCGATGCGAGTCCGTGCAGGAAGATGATGGGGGTGCCGTGGCCGAGGCTGTGGAAGGCCAGGCCGGCGGCGTAGTCGGGGGCCGGGGTCGCGGGGATGCGCGAGCCCGAAGGCAGCGGGGTGAGGCGGTCGAGCAGTGCCGCCGCGGGGGCGAGGAAGACGCTGGCTGGCGTGAGCGCGTCGCGGGTGTCCATCGTCCTCGGGGCCTCCTTGCTCGTCATGTCGGCGCGAGCGGTCGGCCGACGACCCCTGGCTGGTTCGGGGCCTCAGCGCGCCGATGCGGCTGTCAGCAGGATCGTAACGTCAGCCGCCGAGAGCGCCTCACCGGTGATGCCGGCCGCAGCCGACGTGAGCACCACCAGGCGGCCATCCTGGGCCAGTCGGCGGGACGCTGCGAGGACGTCGCGCTGGTGCGTGCCAGTCAGTCCGTCGAGCCCCGGACACATGACGATGACGTCGGCCCCGGTGCGGGCGGCCCACGCCAGCGAGGCCAGCCGGCGGCTCGGTTCATCCGCCGCTGAGCGCACCCGCCAGGGCTGGGCCAGCGCGGTGGCGGCCCGCACGAGTGGCGGCGAGGTGCGGCCGTTGACCTCGACGGTGCCCGTGGAGGTGAAGCGCTCGGCGGGGAGGGTGCCGGTGAGCACGCCCGCCAGCGCCATCCGCGCCGCCGGGTCTGGCCCGGTGAGCAGGGCGACGGCGGGGCCTGTGAGGGTGAATGTCTCGGGACCCAGGATCGATTCCTGGCCGCGCCGAACCGTCAACCGTTCGACCCGAAGGGTCGGAGCCGCGAGGGTCGTGCTCGTTCCCTTGGGGGCGGCCGCCCTCGGATGGGTGACGTGCGGTGACGGGCTCATGTATCAACCGTAAGGCGAGTTCGTCGGTGCGGCCAGGACCTGTTGGCCCAGTCGGACGTGACGTTCCTCTCACGTGGAAGTTGTTGGGCTGCAACAACTCCCATTGACGACCACTGGTGTCAGCCGACCTCGCCGGGTTGGCCGCCGGTAATGCGCAGCAGGGCTGCGTACGAGGTTTGGAAGACGCTGTGGGGATGCCCTGCGGCAGCCCAGATGCGTGGTTGCGCCGCGAGTGCGATGTCCACCACGGTCACCGGCTGCCACGGCTCGTCGCCGCGCAGCCAGCCGACGGGGGCGACGCCACCGATGGCGAAGCCGGACATGCGGCGCACGAAGGACGCATCGACCCTGTGCAGGCGGGAGACCTCGAGTAGTTCGGCCACCATCGCGGTGTTCACCCGGTGGGCGCCGGACGTGATGACGAGCACGGGCTCGAGCGGGGGCTGGGGGAGTTGCGCCCCCGCGGATTCGTCGGAGGCCTCCGGGAGGCTGCCGGGCATGATGCCCAGGTCCGCCGCCGCGAGCTCGTCGGGGTCGACGCCGAAGACGATCGAGCTAGCTATCGCCGCGGGCTGCGTTCCCAGCGCCGCGGCCGCCTCGGCCGCCGTTCTGGCGCTGTCGGGCAGCAGCCTGATCGTGTCGGCACAGCCCAACCCGGAGAGGGCCTCGCGGACGCGCCGGACGGACGGATGGTCGATCGCGGTGGGCATGCGCAGGAGCCTAGCAGCAGGTAATAGAAAATATTTACGAATCTTTACCGGCGGGGCATTGACTCGCGCGGCGACCCTGGTGCACTGTTATTAGTACACGCGTTCGAAAGGAGTGGCCATGGCCAGGATCCACCGCGCCCCCTGCGCCGTCGGGGATGCTCGAAGTGCCCGGGGCGCCCCTGCGAGGTTCCGCTGGCGTGGACGACCGTATCGGGTCAGCGGAGTGCTCTGCCATTGGGTCGAAGCAGGGCAGTGGTGGAGCAGGACCTGGTTCACGGGGGACGAGCAGCAGGTGTACGGCGCTCGACTAGCGGCTGCGGAAAGCCCGGGACCGAGCGTCGGCATGCGCGCTGTGGAGCGCCAGGTCTGGCGGGTCGAGGCAAGCACCGGATTCGACGGGCCGATCGGTGTGTACGACCTCGTGCACGAACCGGACAGCGGTCGCTGGTGGGTGGCTCGCGTATGGGACTAGCCCGGGTTCCCGATGAACGCGCTCACGTACGACCGAATCGAAAGGACTGTCACATGTCTCAGCAGACCACGATGGCCAGGCAGCCGGCCTTGCCGATCAGTCGTCCTGCAGGTCCACCCGGAGTGCCCGGGGCCGCGCGGGACCTGTTGTCGTCGGCGGCGCGCGGCCTGGTGGCGGCGGAATCCGCCGCGCTGCCGCGCGAGCAGTACGCCCTGGCTCACCTCGCGGCTCTTCGTTCGGCGGCTGCGGTGCTGGCCTGTTGCAGCCGTCCGAGCCGGAGTCGGCGACCGTGCAGCGCCTGGGAGTTGCTCGAAGGCGTGGCCCCGGAGTTCTCTGAGTGGGCAGCGTTCTTCGCCGCCGGCGCGCGCAAGCGAGCGGCTGCGGAAGCCGGTCTGGATGTGGTCTCCGCCCGCGAAGCGGCGGATCTCGTGCGCGATTCCGCCACGTTCTTCGGACTGGTGTGCGAGCGCCTCGGCCTCTCTCGACCCGCCCGCCAGGCAGGGTGAGGGGGGTCGGAGATGCCTGATCCGTTCGTCCACTTGCGGACGGTGTCGAGTTTCTCGCTGCGGCACGGCGTCTCCACCCCGGAGGACCTCGTCGGGCGGGTTGCAGACCTGGGTCAGTCGGCGATCGCGCTGACGGATCGCGACGGACTGTACGGGGCGGTCAAGTTCGCCCAGGCGTGTCGGGATGCCGGCATCGCACCCATCCTGGGAGCGGATTTGGCGCTGGTCCATGATTCCGCCGCCGAGGGTACGGCGCAGCCCACTCGACGATCCCCTGCCCGAGGCGGCCAGGGGGTCTGGGACCCCGGATCCAGGCTCGTGGTGCTGGCACGGGGCGGCCGTGGCTGGGCGGCGCTGTGCCGGCTCGTGTCCGCAGCCCATTTGCGCGGCGAGCGCAGCAAGCCGGCGGTCACCCGCGAGATCGTCGCCGAGTACGCCCAGCAGGGCGATCTGATCGTCATGCTCGGTGCCGACTCCGAAGTGGGCAGGGCGCTGGAGCGGCGCCGCGCTGATGTGGCCGCAGCGGAGCTGCGCTGGTGGCTGGGGGCTGTGGGGGTGGGTTCCCTTCGGATAGACGCGGCCTCTCACCAGTCGCGTTCGAGCGCTACGGTGCCCGGTTTCGCCGGCGGATCGGAGCGCCGCACCGTTCTGCGCTCGAGCGCGGCGGCTGCGCGCCTGCTCGGACTGGCCGCGGACGTCGGGGTGGGCGCCGTGCTGACCAATGCAGTCCGGTATGCCGAGGCGTCGGCGGCGCCGGTGGCAGATGTGCTCGATGCCATCCGTCGGCTCGTCCCGCTGGACCTGCGCCATCTCGATCGGGCGAATGCTCAGGGCTACCTCAAGAGTTGGTCGGAGTTGCGCCCAGTCGCGCAGGAAGTGCTCGCGCTCGCGGGTAGGCAGTGCCGCGGCGATCTCTCCAGCTTGCTGGCCGGCACTGCGGGGCTCGCAGAGGAGTGTGCGCTCGATCCGCAGGGCGACGTGGGACTCGGTGACATCCACGTGCCGGAGTTGTCCGTCTTGGACGGGGGAGGGGGACTTTCGGGTACGCGCGACGCAACGTCGATCCTCGCTGGCTACGCCGGGCGGCGCCGCAGCCACGCCCAGGTCGATGCTGAGGCACGAGAGGCGCTCGGACGCCTGCGGGCCAGGTGCGAGGGTGCGCTCGACGGCTACGTCACGCGCAGCGGCGCCACGGGCGCAGCGGCCTCGGACCGGTTGGCGGCCGAGCTCGCGACAATCGGCGAACTCGGTTTCGCCGGCTATTTCCTCACTGTGACTGAGGTGGTGGATCTCATCCGGGACATGGGGGTGCGGGTCGCCGCGCGTGGTTCGGGTGCAGGCAGCCTGGTCAACAATCTGCTGGGAATCTCCGGGGTGGATCCGCTGCGCCACGACTTGTTGATGGAGAGGTTCCTATCGCCGCTGCGACGCTCGCTGCCCGACATCGACGTGGATGTGGAGTCGGCGCGGCGGTCGGAGGTCTACGAGCGGATTCTGGATCGTTTCGGCGGGGATCGGTGCGCCTGCGTCTCCATGCGCGACACCTATCGGGTGCGGCACGCGATCCGGGACGTCGGGGCGGCGCTGGGGATGCCCCCAGGCGAGGTCGATGCCTTCGCGAAGGCCTTCCCCCATATCCGTGCCAAGGAGGTCCGGTCGGCTCTGATGGATCTGCCGGAGCTGCGCGCGTCCGGCCTCGGGGTGATGGCTGCGCGGGGCGAGCTCGACGTATTCCTCGACCTGGTGGAGTCGCTCGACGGCCTGCCCCGGCATATCGCGGTCCACCCGTGCGGCGTGCTGCTCTCGGACGCCACCATGCTCGATCGAACGCCGGTGGAGGCCAGCTGGATGGGTTTCCCGATGAGCCAGTTCGACAAGGACGAGGTCGAGGCCCTCGGCTTCCTCAAACTTGACGTGCTCGGCATCCGGATGCAGTCGGCCATGCAGCACGCGGTGGCTGAAATCGGCCGAGTCGATGGGCTCGCCGTGGACCTCGACGAGGTGCCGCTGGACGACCAGCCCACGTACGACATGATCCGGACCACCCGCACCCTCGGTTGCTTCCAGATCGAGTCGCCCGGGCAGCGTGAGCTCATCGGCAAGCTGGCGCCCGAAACGTTCGACGACATCATCGTGGACATCTCGCTGTTCCGGCCCGGCCCGGTCAAGAGCGACATGATCACGCCGTTCCTGGCTGCGCGCCACGGCTGGCGGGAGCCCAAGTTCATCCACGAGGACCTGCGTCCTGCGCTGGCGGAGACCTGCGGAGTGGTGGTCTACCACGAACAGGTGCTCCGGGTGGTGGCGGTGATGACCGGGTGCTCGCACGCCGAGGCCGACGAGGTGCGCCGGTCCATGGGCAGCCCGGAGGGCCAGCAACAGGTGCGCGGGTGGTTCTACCGACTCGCGCATGAGGCCGGTTACGCGCTCTCCACGATCGAGGAGGTCTGGGAGGTGCTGCGCGCCTTCGCGTCCTTCGGCTTCTGCAAGGCCCATGCTGCGGCCTTTGCTCTGCCCACCTACCAGTCCGCCTGGTTGAAGACCCATCATCCCGCCGCATTCCTGGCCGGCGTCCTGACCCACGATCCTGGCATGTACCCGAAGCGGCTGATCTTGGCCGATGCTCGCCAGTTGGGCATCGCGGTGCTGCCGCTGGATGTCAACAGGTCCGGTGCTGACTATCGGGTGGAGCCGGTGGGGCGCCCCGAAGAGCCGGGGGCGCTCGGCTCGGGGGCGCAGCGAGGGAGCGGGGCCGCCTACGGCATCCGACTGGCGCTCTCGGAGGTCAAAGGCATCGGCGAGGAGGAGGTCGCATCGATCGTCGCGAGCCAGCCCTACGCGGGGTTGCAGGACTTCTGGTCCCGCTCCGGGGCGAGTCGACCGACGGTGGAGGGACTGATCGTGACCGGCGGGTTCGATTCCGTCTGCGGGCTGGCGGCTGGGGCGGTTGCGGGCCAGATCACCCGCCGCGACCTGTTGCTTCAGGCGGCTGACCTCGATCGGGTCGCTCGCCTCGGCAGACGTTCCCGTGGCCGCCGCAAGGCCGTGGCCGCCGCGCTCGACACGGTGGCGGCGGCTCGAGCGCAGTCCCGGGCAGCAGAGGGCGCACTCGGGCAGCCTGACGTGCAGCTCGCGCTGGAGCTCGTGGACCCTGCAGCCGAGCAGCCGAGCGGTCTCCCGGATATGTCGGTCGGCGATCGTGTGCAGGCGGAGCTCTCGGTGCTGGGCCTCGATGTGAGTTCCCACCTGATCGGTTTCTACTCCCCGATGCTTCGGGAGTTGGGCGCCGTCCGCTCGACCGAACTGCTCGGCTGTAGGTCGCAGCAGGAGATTCTGGTCGCGGGCGTGAAGGTGGCCACTCAGACCCCACCTATCCGCACCGGTCATCGGGTGGTGTTCCTGACCGTTGACGATGGGGCCGGTCCGATCGATGCGACGTTCTTCCCCGACGCGCAGGATCCCTACGCCCAGGTGGTGTTCCACTCGTGGCTGCTGCTCGTCCGGGGAAGGGTGCGCCGAACGGGTCCGCGCGGCGTCTCACTGCGGGCGACGGGTTGCTGGGATCTGGCGCAGGTGCAGCGGTTATGGAGCGCAGGCGGTGCGGGGGCGGTGCACGATCTGCTGGAAGGATCGGCTCGACCGGGGGAGTCGCCCGCAGCCGGTATGGGGCGGGATCCCGGGCGTGTCTGGCTCTACGCGAGTGGGTTCAGGAAGTCGCCCTACGCCGACATCAAGCCGGCTGGGGCAGACGCAGCAGACGGTCGTGGGATCGTGCGGGAGGCCGCGGAGGCTCCGGCGATTGCGCCCAGCGGTGGGCCACCGGGCAAACTGTGGCACAGCAGCCCAGGGAGTTCCGGGTGGTAGCGGACGCCGGAGCCTCGCGCGGAATGGATGGTGATCTCCGCATGAGAGGTCCGCGGCCGACATGAGCAAATCGCAGTTGAACCGACCGGGTCGCATGTCGTCCGCAGCCGGGGACGACGAGGGTTGCCACATCCTGCACATCGATATGGACGCCTTCTACGCGTCGGTCGAACTGCTCAGCCGTCCGCACCTGCGAGGGCAGCCAGTGATCGTCGGCGGCTCGGGCAATCGCGGCGTCGTGCTGTCCGCCACCTACGAGGCTCGCGAGTTCGGGGTGCATTCGGCCATGCCTATGGGCCGAGCCCGGCGTATGTGTCCGCAAGCGGTGGTCATCTCCCCGGATCACCGCCGATACGCCAGAGCAAGCGCGGGGATCATGGAAGTGTTCCGCTCGATCACCGAGTTCGTCGAGCCCCTCTCCCTGGACGAGGCCTTCCTCGACGTCCGACCGGCCGAGCGCAGGCTGGGCCGATCGACGAGCATCGCCGAGCTGATCCGGGCGCGGATTCACGACGAACAGGGGCTGGTGGCCTCAGTGGGCGTGGCGAGCACCAAGTTCGTGGCCAAACTCGCCTCCACCCGGGCGAAGCCAGATGGCCTGCTGGTGGTGCCCGTAGCGGAGGTCGTGCCATTCCTGCACCCGCTGCCCGTGGGTGCGCTGTGGGGGGTGGGGGAGCGCACGGAGGAGCAGTTGCACCGTCTTGGCCTGCGCACGGTCGGGGACATCGCCCGCACGCCGGAGGCCACCCTCCGGCGGGCGCTGGGCGAGGCATCCGGGCGCCACCTCGCCGCGCTGGCCTGGGGGCGCGACGAGCGGCGGGTGGTGCGCGACGAGCCGGAGCGCAGCATCGGCAACGAGGAGACCTTCCCGATCGATGTCGACGATCCGGAAGTCGTGGCTGCAGAGGTCTTGCGGCTCAGCGAGCGCGTCGCCGGACGGTTGCGTGATACCGGCCTGGTGGGCCGCACGGTGGTGCTCAAGGTTCGCTTCGCAGATTTCACCACCATCAGCCGTAGCCGGACGGTGGACCAGCCCCTGGACGTCGCACGCGACATCTATGCCATAGCGCGCGGGCTGCTGGACGCACTTGCGCTGCAGCGCGCCCGCGTGCGTTTGGTGGGTGTGCGGGTCGAAGGGCTCCAAGATGCCCAGGGCACACCACGGCAACTGGCGCTGGGCGAGCGGGAGCAGGGGTGGCGGGAGGCCGAGCAGGCGATGGATCGCGCGGCACGACGGTACGGCCGCGACTCGGTGCGGCCCGCCCGCCTCGTGTCGCCGCGGCCGTGGGACGAGGACCCTCCGCCCGGGCTGTCTTGAGCTTCGTCGCCTGCCCGAGTGGTCTGCCTGGCCGTTCGGATGGCATTCTGGCCTTCGGCTTTCGCTGTACGTCGTATGCTGCCTATCCTGGTATCCCCGTCCTGGGGAGGCGAGGTGAGATCGAGGAGGTGGGCCGTGCCACTCTCGGAGCACGAGCAACGTCTGCTGGAGCAGATGGAGCGCGCGCTGTACGCGGAGGATCCCAAGTTCGTCTCCTCCCTGCAGCACCCCGCCCACCGGCCCGGTTCCCGCCGACGCATGGTCTTCGGCTTCCTCGTCGGCCTCGTGGGAATGGCGATGCTCGTCGCAGGCGTTGCCACCAAGCTCGCTCCGCTCGGCGTGGTTGGCTTCCTAGTCATGCTCGGTGGCGTCGTGATAGCGATGACCGGCGGCCGCTCGCAGTCCGCTGACGAGCAGGCGCCGAGTGATTCCTCTGGCAAGCCTTCGTCCACCGACCCCAGCCCGGAGCGTCACTCGGGTGGCTTCATGGACCGCATGGAAGACCGTTGGCGCAACCGCCGCGAAGAGGAACAGGGCTAACCCGCCCACAGAACTACGGGGCTCTCCCTGGTAGCCGGCCCGCTGCGCCTCGCAGGCGGCTGAGTACACCTCGACGCAGTTGCACTGCAGGTGGTTGAGGAACACGTAGTGGAAGAAGTCCCCGGGGTGCGGGTCCGTGCAGACACTGGGCGTGGCGCACCCTGGCGGCGCAGGCCTCGGTGAACACTTCCGCTATGGGCTCGACGACTGCCTTGTTGCGCGAACACGACAGAGCGCCCTCGGTGGTGAGCGCCCGGATCATGTCGATGCAGAACACAGCCGCGGTGTCTGGCTCGCCACCCATCGTTGCAGCGACGTCGAGTACGGGCAGAGCTGCGTACCAGCGGTCCAGGTAGTGCGGAGAAACACGCGCCTTCTCGGCCAGGCTCCCGCGATCCTCGTGGCCCACGACGACCTCCGCGCAACTCAGAGCATGCTGCGCAGCTCCTCGGCCCTGCGCCCGGCCAACCCGAGCCCGGCCATCGTCCGCGCGGCCTCGGCGGCGTAGTCGCGGCCCATCAGCACAGAGCAGACCTGCAGCACCGCGTCCATCGTGGGCGTGGGCACGCCGATCTGGCGCCCGAGGTCGGTGAGGAACACCAGCCCGAAGCCCGCGTCCTCGTTGAAGTACCGGTAGTCCAGCTGGGGCTGGGCCCGGATGCCGCGGAAGCCGGGAGCCTCGGAGTAGCTGGTGCTGTAGTTGTCCTGCGTCTGGTAGCCCTGCAGCATCCCCAGCTCGGGGTCGCGCAGCACCGTGACACCCAGCGCAGCGCCTAACGCGACTCGCTCCCGGTCCACCGACTCCACCAACCGTCCGACGGCGGGGGTCACGCCCTCCTCGTAGAACAGGAAGTCGCCCCCGCTGCGCTCGATCTGCGCCGAGTTGCACAGCGTGATCGCAGGGTGGAGCACCGGGTTGCCGTTCTGCAGCGTCGTCTGCCAGACGCTCTCGGCTCGCTCGACCTCCGGGTACACGGTGCGCACCACCGCCAGCACCTCGTCAGTGCGACGGGCCGGGATCGCCGCCAGGTAGTACCCGCCGTCCAGCCGGTGGTACACGGTGATGCTGGCAGGACCTGTGATCCGCACCGCGTAGGGAAGCGTGGACGTCTCGGCCACGGTCACCGCGTCGTCCTCGGGCGCCAGGCCCATGGCGTCCTTGAACACCAGGCCGCCCGCGCACGAGCCGGGGCAGACGATGTAGGTGGTGCCCTCGCGCACGTGCGGCGCGCAGGCCGCGCCGAAGGGGGCGTTGCTGTACGCCGGCCCGACGGCGAACACCAGTTCCGCGCCGTCCAGCGCCACGCCGGCGTCGTGCCCGGCGTAGGCGATCGGCTGGAAACCGCTCAGCTTGCCTTCAGAGTGGATTCCGCCCGCCGCGGCGATATCGGCGATGACCTGCGGATACTCCTCGAAGTCGAACATCGACACGGTGTGCCCCGCCTGGGCCCACTCGAATGCGATGGCGCACGCGCCGTTGCCGGATCCCAACACTGCAATCTTCATGGGCTCGACCCTAGCCCGCGTGCTTGACTGCGGCCATGGGCTCGATGCAACCGGCACCCGCGGCGCTGCGGCACGCCAGCGACGCGGGGAAGGAAGATCGGCGATGGCCGGGCTGAGCCGGCGGCGGTTCCTGCAGACGGCCTCGCTGGCTGCTGCTGCGACCGGGCTGCCGCTCGAGGTCGACGTCGCCTGGTGGCTGCACACCGTCGACTCCGCCGAGGGTCCGCTCG
>JBIRBF010000109.1:0-9307 GCA_044326505.1 Candidatus Nanopelagicales bacterium
CTACCACGTGCTCTGGTACGCCTCGCAGACCGGCGTGTCCGTGATCGGGCCGCAGCGCGGCAAGGAGCAGACCTTCGCGCTGGCCGCGGACTGGTTGCCGCCGCAGGTCGTGCTGGACCGGGACGAGGCGCTGCGGACGTTGGCGCAGCGGTTCTTCCGCAGCCACGGCCCGGCGGCCAAGACCGACTTCACAGGGTGGACCGGGCTGACCGCGACGGACACCAAGGCCGCGATCGCGATGCTGGGCGACGAGCTGGCTGAGGTGTCGGTGGCAGGTCGGGAACTGCTCTGCACGGCGGCGGCCTTGGACTCTGACGGCTGGCGGGACGGGTCAGCGGCGGGTGATGGGGCGGCCAGCCGCAGGGCGTCGGGCGCTGGGGCGGCCGCAGAGCCGTTGGTGCTGCCGGGTTTCGACGAGTTCCTGCTGGGCTACAAGGACCGATCGCTGGCCGCGGACCCCGACGCGATGGCGGCAGTGATCCCGGGCGGCAACGGCGTGTTCCGCAACACTGTCACCATCGGCGGCCAGGTCCAGGCCACCTGGAAGCGCACGGCCCGGGCAAAGCGGATCGACATCACCGTGCTGCCGCTGCCCGGCTGGCGGCCGACCAAGGCCGTGCGGGCCAGCGTGGAGCGCGCATTCGTCCCCTACGGCGAGTTCCTGGGATCGCCGACGGCGGTGGCGTTCGCCTGACGTGGGCGCCCGTGCACGATCATCAGGAGTTCGCGCGCCCTATACCGTCGCGAACTCCTGGTGATCATGGGTGGCGGGCAGCCCCGGCTACTGCCCCGCGCCGAGGAACGGACCCATCCAGTCGAAGATGTACTCCTGCGCCACCGTCGGGCCGTTCGGCTGGTCGTGCAGTTGCGCGCCCTGTGGCGCGGTGAGCTCCAGCAGGGTCTTCTGGTCCGGTGGCACGTTGGTGAGCAGGTTGTAGGCCTGCACGCCCTGCTGGGCGAAGAACTGGTCGCCCTCGTTCGAGGTGATCATCGTCGGAATCTTGATCTTCGAGTAGTCCTGGGTGTAGTCGAACGACAGCAGCGCCTCAAGCATCCCGTAGTAATCCGACAGGGGCTTGTTGGCGCGGGCGTCGGCCTGGGTCTGCTGGGTCAGGATCGAGCCGCGCTTGTAGATGTTGAACTGGGTGCCGCGCGGCATCGTGGCGAATACCTGCTGGAAGCCGGAGTTCATGCTCTGCTGCGCCTGCTGCTTCTGGTCCGCGGGCAGGTTCATGGTGTTGCGCACCGTCGTGACGTCGCCCTGGTCCTCCCAGACGTCGGCGAACGAGTAGGCGCCCGGCTCGAGCACCACCGCCGACAACCCTTCGAGGTTGGCCGCCGCCCGCGCGCACAGCATGCCTGCGAACGACACCCCGATCAGGCCGATCTTGCCGACGTCGCCGCGGGCCTTGGTCCACTCCAACACCGGTCCGATCACCTTGTCCCAGGCGGGCGTGAACACCACGTTGCGGACGAACAGCGGGGTCATCTGCCCGGGGCCCTCGAACAGCACCACGTTGTAGCCGCGTTGCAGCCCGGCAGTCACGCCGAACTGCATGCTCTCGACGTTCTGGCCGTCGCTACCGGAGCTGATGATGACCGTGGGCTTGCGGTCCTTCGACTCGTCGGGGGCGAAGAAGTAGCCCGGGATCGGGCCGAAGTCCGACTGCACCTCGAACTGCTCGGCCGCTGGCTTGAACAGCTTCGCGGCTTCGTTCCAGCGGCTCTCGACCGTGTTGAACACCTGCTCCTCGGTGCTGCCCTGGCTGCCGCCGAGGATGAAGAACAGCTGCTGGGTGGCGTACTGCGAGGCGCGCAGCAGCCGGGTGCGCTGGGTGACCGGGTGGCTGCCCGACGACTGCGCCAGCTGGGCGAGCTGATCGCCGAAGGCGCCGAAGGCCTGGCAGTAGGCGTCGAACGCCGCGGTCGTCGGATCAGCGGGATTGCCGGACTGGGCGTTGATGGTCTGGAAGATGCGGAACAGCTCGCCCGGCTCGGCCACCTGCGAGGTGCAGCCGCCCATGGCGAACAACGCCTCGCCGTTGAACTCCTGCCACGCGAAAGGCGCGAAGGGAGTGAGCTCCGCCGCGCTGATGGCCATCTGCGAGGCACTCGTGATCGCCGACCCCGTCACCGCGGTGGCGCCCGAGGCGGCCGACCCGGAGGACGCCGCTGTCCCGGCATCCTTCCCGCAGGCGCTCAGCAGCCCGGTGCTGGCCGCGGCCCCGCCCACGAGAGCGCCGGCGAGGAGTGAGCGGCGTGTGATCGTCATACTCCCCAAAGTAGCGCTGTTGAGCCGCCGCTGGCGAGGCTTTGGACGCCCCGCCGATGGGGCCTACCCGCCCCGACGAGCGGCAACAACCAGCGCGCTGGCCGCCAGTTCGTCGAGCTCCCCGCTGGATCCGCCGGCGGACGAGTGGACCTCCGCCAAACCGGCCCGCCGCAGCACGGGCAGGTCCGGCGCCGCGACTGCACCCCCGGCCATCACGATGATGCCGACGTCGCGCCCCGCCGCGGCGAGATCGGCCAGCCGCGCCAGGTGGTGCCGCGCGGCACCGGGCCTGCCGCTGGTGAGCACTCGTTCGCAGCCCAGCTCAGCCAGCCGCTGCAGCGCCCCGAACTGGTCGTCGATCAGGTCGAAGGCCCGGTGGAACGTCACGGCCATCCCCTCGGCCGCCGCGAGTAGCCGCGCCAGCCGCCGCCAGTCGGGCTCGGCCTGGGCGGCGTCGAGCAAACCGAGCACCAGCCCGGGGTAGCCCAGGTCGCGAATCCGGGCGATGGAGTCGAGCATGGTCCGCTCGTCGCCGACGTCGGCCGCGAACGACGCCCGGGGCCGGACGATCGGGTGCACCGGCACGAACTCGAGCAGCGCAGCGGCGCCGCTGAGGTCCGCATCATGCGGCGTCAGACCGTCCGCCGCGGCGTCACGACACAGTTCGATGCGCCCCGCGCCCAGGCGTGCGGCCGAGAAGGCGTCAGCGACTCGAAAGGTGCAGATTTCGACAAGCACGGGCCTCACCCCGCCTTGGCGGCCGCGTCGCCCGGGGCGGCCGCGTCGGCCGCATCTGCCTCGCCGGCCTCGCCCGCCCCGGCGGTTTCCGCGGCCTTGAGCGCCTTGTCCCGTCGCGACGCCCGGGCGCCCAGCACCGGTCCCAGAATCCCCAGCCCTACAAGCCCCCACAGCGCGACTTGCGGAGCCACCAGCGACAGCAGCGCCAGCAGGCCGATGTACCCCGACATGGCGTAGCCGTAACCGTCGCGAGCGCTCGGGGTCCGCGCATCGGGCCGGCATATCTGGGGATGCAGGTTGGTCTGCCGACCGATCATCGCCAGCGAGATGCTGATGACGAACATGTCGAATAGGTAGAACGTGATGACTTCACCCACGTCCTGCATCCCCGACTGGCTCAGCAGGCTGACCGGGAAGGGGAACACCACGATGGCGAAGAGCCACACCAGGTTCCACCTGATGACCGCGCCGTTCATCCGTTCGATCTGGCCGAAGATCCGGTGATGCGCCAACCAGAACATGATGATGACGCCCCAGCTGATCGCGAATCCCACGATGAGCGACTGGTAGGTCTCCCATACGTACTGCAGCGGGTGGGTGTCGGCGAACACATTGTTGTCCGGGATCTGGATATCGGCCAGCGGCAGGATGAGCAGCGTGACGGCGATCGCCACCACGGCATCACTGAAGTTGAGCATTCGCTCGGTGGAGGAAGTGGAGAATTCCGGGTCGGCCATGGCGGCATCCTGGCACCAGTTCGGTCAGGACGGTGCGGCCTGATCCGGCGCGCCCGCGTCAGCTCCCCCGTCCACGCCCTCGACTGCACCAACGGACTCCGCACCGAGCACGGTGCCCGTCGGCGCCCGGCGCTCCCACCAGATGGCGCTCGCACAGGCGGTCACCACCCAACCGGCGGCAACGGCCGCGCACCAGGTCAGCAGCGCCATAGCCACGCCGATCGGCCCGAACGCCAGGAATCCCTCCAACAGCGACGGGAACACCAATCTGGCCGCCACCGGGATCAGCAGCCCGTCGATCAGCGCCCCGGCCAGCCCGGCGACCATCAGGAACTTGAACCCGCGCCCGCCGCCGCGGACCAGGATCACCGGAGTGACGGACCAGAAGATCCAGGCCGGGATGAGCGAGACGGCGATGCCGGCCCAGAGCGGCAGGTGCGTCCACGCCCCATACGCCAGCTCCTGGCGCAGCGACAGGGCGACCAGGTACAGGGCGAACCAGCCGGCCCCGCGCCCCAACCGCTCGAGCATGCCGAACTGCTCGCGCCGCCACGCTGCGGCGAACATCCCGGCAACCGTGATCGACATCGGTATGCCCCAGAACAGGAAGCCGGCCAGCCCCGCGACGGTCCACAGCGAACTCAGTTCCGCCGAACTGCTGAAGGTCTCCCGCACCACCTCGGTCAAGGGCGAGGTGATCCCGAACGACCTGATCACGGCGGTCGCCGGGCTGGCGCTCTCGGCGAAACCGGACATGAATCCGTAGCCCAGGATCATCAGCGGAATGACGGTGGTGAACACCTCGAGCGAGAGCAGCAGGCTTTTGTCCATGCCGTCGATCTCGTTGAAGCGCGCGACGACCGCCGTCGACGGGTTCTGCCGGCGCATGGCGGCCAGCCGTTCATAGCGGGCGCGCAGGTTGGGAATCACGCTACTTGTTTCGCTCGCGCTCTTCGGCTTCGGCGCCGCTGGCCTCGGTCCCGTCGCCGTGTTCGGAGCTCAGCCCGGTGCGGTGCTTGGCGCCGAATACCTGAGCGCCTGACTCGTCACGGCCGATGGAGCTGTCCATCGACGGGAGTTGGCGGTACAGCAGGTAGTCGGTCATCGGCGCTCCTCCCTCGATCCCACCGACGCCGCACCGGCGGGCTGCCAGTATGGCGCGCAACCCGGCAAGAGGGCGGTTGTGCGACACCCGCGACGCACTCCGCCCTTGTGGCGGGCGCAGATCGGGATGAAGATGGGCAGGAGGGGGCGGCTGGGCGGACTTCCCTGCGCAACCACCCCGCCTACTGGGAGGTATGCGATGACCGCTCTTGTGAGCGCCTTGGTCACCCTGGTCGTGATCGTCTTCGCGATCTTCATTGCGATGCGGACGTTCATCCTGGTCCGCCAGGCGCAGACGGCGATCGTGGAACGGCTGGGCAAGTACCACTCCACCCTGTCGCCGGGCCTGCACTTCATCGTCCCGATCATCGACAAGGTGGTCGCCCGCATCGACATGCGCGAGCAGGTCGTGGTGTTCCAGCCGCAGTCGGTGATCACCCGGGACAACCTGGTGGTGTCGATCGACTCGGTCGTCTACTTCCAGGTCGCCGACGCCGAGCGCAGCACCTACGAGATCCAGGACTACCTGACCGCCATCGAGCAGATGTCCATCACCACCCTGCGCAACATCATCGGTGCGCTGGATCTGGAGCAGACCCTCACGAGCCGCGACGCCATCAACGCCGCGCTGCGCACGGCGCTGGACGAAACCACGGGTTCGTGGGGCGTGCGCATCTCGCGGGTGGAATTGCGTTCGATCACTCCGCCGGCCAACGTGCAGCAGGCGATGGAGGCGCAGATGCGCGCCGAGCGCGAGAAGCGCGCCGCAATCCTGACCGCCGAGGGCCAGCAACAGTCGGCGATCAAGGTCGCCGAGGGCGAGAAGCAGTCCGCGATCCTCAAGGCCGAGGGCGACCGTCAGGCCGCGATCCTGCGGGCGCAGGGCGAGTCCGAGGCGCTGGCCAATGTGGTGGCGACAATCCACGACGCGGGGGTGGACGACAAGGTGCTGGCCTACCAGCAGATTCAGCAGTGGCGCTACATCGCGGCCTACCCGTCCAACAAGCTGTGGCTGCTGCCGCAGGAGCTGACGCAGGCCGCCGCCGCAATGTCCCGGGCGTTCGGCGCACCGGAAGGCACGCGCGGCGGCGCATCCGGCGGTTCGGTGCAGGAGTAGGCATGTCCGCACTGTTCTGGGTCTTGATCGGCGCCGTGGTCGTGCTCGGCGGTATCGAGTTGGTGAGCACGAACCTGGTGTTCGGCTCGTTGGCCCTCGGTGCGTTGGTTGCGGCGGGGTGCGAGGCGCTCGGGCTGCCACCGCTGGTCGTGGGCGGCGCGGGCGCTGCAACTGCGGGAGTCTCGCTATTGGCCCTGCGGCCCGCAGTACTGGCCCGGCTGTCCAAGGGCCACGAACTGCGCAGCGGCACCCAGGCCCTGCGCGGCGCAAGCGGTCGGGTGCTGACCGGCGGCAGCCGTGGCGTGGTCAACGTGTCTGGCCAGGAGTGGTCGGCCGTGGACGTGAACGGATCCGACCTGGTCGTCGGTGGAAAGGTCTGGGTCGTGGAGATCGACGGGGCCACGCTGGTGGTTGCCGAGGACGACTAGGCGGGCCGGGTGGCAGTCCCCGCCCTGCCCCTGGCCGCGGCTGCGCGCACGAAGCTGAGCGATTCAGCGTCGATTCGGGCCGGATTCGCTGACCCTCATGCGCATCACGCCATTGGCTCCACGCCGACCAGGCGCAGGGCCGCATCCAGGCCGCGCACCGGGCCCTCGACGGGCGGCAGCAGCAGGGTCCGGACGCCGACAGCAACTGCGCCAGCGTCCGCGCTGGCGCTGTCACCGACCATCAGCGTCTGCCCAGGTGCCGCGCCGAGCCCCTCCAAGGCCACCGCGAAGATGCGCGGGTCCGGCTTGAGCGCGCCCACCTGACAGGACAGCACGATCGCGTCCAGGTACTCAGCGAAACCGTGGACGTCGAACAGGTCCGTGATGTCGATCCCCACGTTCGACACCACTGCCACCTTGACTCCGCTGTTGGCCAGCGCCGCCAGTGTGGGCACGGCGTCGGAGTAGGGGCGCCACTGGTCGGCCACGGTGGCGTACAGGGCGTCCACCAGCGACCCGGACAGTTGCCAGCCGTGCTCCTCTGCGGCCTCGGCCACGAGGGCGTCGAACACGCGGCGGTGCTGGACTGCGTCGAGGTCACGTCGACCCTCGGGGTCGAATCGGACGGCGTGGCCCCAGACGTCGGCCAGGAAGTCGCCGATCCGCAACGCGTCCGCGGGCAGCGGCTCCCCCGCGCGGTCCGCGCCTTGGCGCAACCACGCCATCCCGTCGCCGCCGTCCACGAGGGTCATGTGGAAGTCGAAGATCACGGCGGTGATGGGGTCCATGGTGTGGCTTCCTGTGACGGCGCTAGTCGGTGTTGGGACCCTAGTCGCCGCTCGGGGCGGACGCCTCGGCCAGCGCCTCGGAGCGATCGCGGATACCAGAACCACGCCACCGCGACCGCCGCGCACACCGTCGCAGTGGTGCCCGACGGGAACGAGGCGAACGCTTCGTCGTTGTTCAGCCAGTCGAAGCCGTACGCGCCATCGCCGATGAACGATCGCCCCCCTTCGACCCAGGGCTCCGGCCAGGTGCGGCCGAAGAAGGCCTGGATGTCGTCCTTCATCCCTCGGATCATCAGGTAGACCGCCGGCGTCAGCAGCAGCAGCGCCTGCAGCTTGGTCAGGGGCCGTCCGCGCGCCGCGACGACCGCCATCGCGAACAGCAGCACGGTCATGATCGGCTGCACGACCCAGTTGAACCTCGTCGCCCAGACCACCAGCTCCAACGGCCGCAGATGCTCGTGGCTGAAGGTCGCCCAGGGCCGATCGATGAAGAAGCAGCTGACCAGGACTGCGGCGACCGCCGCCGCGGTCGCGAGCAGGAAGCTCCGGAGGCGGCTGGGCAGCTGGGAGCCGGGCGTCACCGGCTTCAACCGCCGATGCGGGCGTGCGACCGGTGCCGGCTGTAGGTGAAGTAGATGACGATGCCGGCGACTAACCAGATCGAGAATGCGATCCACGTCGCGTGCGGCATCGTCACCATGAGCACCAGGTTCAGCAAGATGGCCACGATCGGGATAGTCGGACCGAGCGGCACCCGGAACTCGCGCTTGAGCTCGGGCCGCGTGCGGCGCAGCACGATCACCGCGACGTTCACCACACCGAACGCCACCAGCGTGCCGAGGCTGATCGCCGCCGCCAGATCGACCAGCGGCACGAGCGCGGCGAGCAAAGCCAGGAAGCCGGCGAGGACCCAAGTGGAAAAGACCGGTGTGTGCCGCCGCGGCGAAAGCGTGCCGAGCTTCTTGGGCAGCAGCCCGTCGCGGCTCATCGTGTAGATCACCCGCGACAGGGTGTAAAGCAGGGCCAGCACGACGCTGATGATGGCGATGATCGCGCCGACGGAGATGATCTCCGAGGTCCAGGCCCAGCCGGACACCTCCTGCACGATGCGCGCCAGGGCCGCCTCGCCGCCATCGCCCTCGAACTCCTGCCACGGCTTGGCGGCCACCGCGGCGAGGGCCACCAAGGTGTAGATGACGGTGATGAGCGTGAGCGCCCCGACGATGGCGATCGGTACAGCGCGCTTGGGGTTCTTCGACTCCGCGCCGGCCACTGCCGCGGCATCGAAGCCGGCGTACGCGAAGATCAACTTGCCCGCCGCCGCGAGTACGCCGGCCGCGCCCAGTGGCGCGAACGGCGTCAGGTTCGACGACTCGAAACCGGTGAAGGTGATCACCAGGAACAGCACGATGAGGGCCAGCTTCACCACCACCAGCACCGCGTTGATCCGCGCGGACTCCTTGACGCCGAAGGACACCACCGCAGCCATGGACAGCACCAGGAACGCCGCTGGCAGGTTGACGATGCCGCCGCTGGCCGGCGAGTTCGACAGCTCCGCCGGGATCTGGAAGCCGAACGCCTGCTGCAGCCCCTCGTTGAGATACTCCGACCAGCCGACCGACACCGCCGCGACGCCCACGCCGTATTCCAGGATCAAGCACCAGCCGACCACCCACGCGGCGAACTCCCCGACGCTGGCGTAGGCGTAGGAATACACCGAGCCCGAGCTCGGCAGAGTGCTGGCCAGCTCCGCGTAGGACAGCCCCGACATCAGGCAGGCGACGCCCGCCAGGATGAACGACAGCACCACAGCCGGCCCGGCCAACGGCACGACGACGCCGAGGATGACGAAGATGCCGGTGCCGATGACGCTGCCGACGGCCAGCAGCAGCACCGCCATGGTGCTCAGCGACCGGTGCAGGTCGATCTCTGGATTGGCCTGGGCACCGTCGCTGGTCCGAAGCAGATAGCCCAGTCGCTCACGAAGAGTTGTTGGTGTGGACACGGCTACGAGACTTCGGCGGGTGCCCCGGCCACGAGCCTCAGCAGCGCCGAGACGAGCCGGTCGAGGTCGTCGCGAGTGTTGTAGAGAGCCAGGGCCGCGCGCACGGTCTGCTCGACGC
>JBIRBF010000128.1:0-8019 GCA_044326505.1 Candidatus Nanopelagicales bacterium
GGACATCAAGATCATGCTGCGGACCATCACCAGTCTGACCCGGGGCTCAGGCTGAGGACGGCGTCGGGCTACAACTCCCAGCCGCGGGCGAGGGCCGCTCGGGCAGCAGCAGCGCCGAGGTCGAGTTGCTGGGTGAAGTACTCGCTGTCGAAGAACACGTAGCTGAGCAGCTCGCGGCGCCCGGGTCCGTCGCCCATGCCGCGCAGCAGCCGATCGAGCAGCAGACTGTCGGACTCCCGCACCTTGCCCGACAGGCTGCGGGTCTGCTGGGCCAGGACTTCTTCGGCCAGCGCGCCCAATTCGCCGGGGGCCGGGCTGACGGTCATCAACGGGATGGCGCGCATCGCCTCCCCGTCGCCCTTCGTCAACGACGTCCCGGCGCCGGCGGCCTGCGCGACAACCCTGTTGAGGCTGCGCAGCGTTCGCAGATCCTCGGCCATGCGGTCGGCCATGGTGGCGTGCATGAGTTGCGCCGCGGCATCCGCCATCGTCGGCATGGGATCGTCCAGCGGGGCCGGTGGCAACTGCTGACCGAACTCGGTGCTCATGCCAGCCACCACGATGAGCCGGTCCGCGCCAAGCGCGAGAGCGGGGCGTAGCGGTGTGTTGAGCCGCACGCCGCCGTCGATGTACCAGCCGCGGGCGCCGTCGGGCGCGTCGATCAGCACCGGCGGGAAGCCGAGGGGGATGGCCGCGGAGGCCAGCACCTGGTCCACAGTGATCGGCCCCTTCGCCACCTCGACGGCACGGCTGGGGTCGGCGATCTTGTCGAGCGGCAGCGTGGCCGAGTCCGCGAACACCACCGATCGGGCGAAAGCTGGGCTGAGCTGCATCTCGTCGCCCACCAGTGAGGCGACGTCGGCGTCGGTCAGAGCGTCGGGGTCGCCCGCGGCGGTGAGTGTGCGCGGCGGCATGCGGGTCGCAGTCACTCCGATGGCCTCCACCACCCCGTCGGTCACATTGCGGGCCAACCGTTCGGCGTCGAGCACCCGCTGGGCGGTGCGGCGCAGCGGAGCGGTGTCCAGCAGGGCGCTGGGGGCGCCGCCGTGGCCGGTCAGGGACATGAGGAACTGCGGAGTTCGGCTCAGCGCGATCGTTGCCGCCGGATGGGCGAAGACGTCGGGCCGGTCCATGGTGCGCCAGGTGTCCGCCACAACCGTGCCGCAGGCATCTGGGCCCAGGTGCAGGTTTGCGCCCCACAGCGCCGCATTGATGCTGCCCGCGCTGGTGCCGAGGAAGATCCGCACGCTTTGTCCCTGCGCCTCGATCTGCGGCACGAGGACCGCGAGCGCGCCTGCTTGGAATGCTCCGCGCGCAGCCGCGCCCGAGAGCACGACGGCGATCCTGTCACCCATCTGATGCTTCTTCCTGTCGTCGACCCCTGCACGGCTATCCTTTGCGCGTGATTACCGAATTCATGGTCGACACGCCGACCTGGCTGCGTCTGGTGATCGCACTGGCCATCACGATTGCCATCACCTTGGCGCTGGTGTGGAGATTCCACCCGCAGGCACTCGCCTTGGCTGCGCTGGACGAGGAAGGCGACGACCAGGACGACGACCAGGATGACGACGAGGCGCCGGCGAAGGCCAAGAAGGCGGGGGAACAGCCCAAGCCCCCGCCCGCGCACTTCCTCGGCGGCCAAGTCATCCGGATTCTGGCCATGGCCTTCGTGTTCCTCATGGCCTTCAATCTGGGCCAGTCGTGGTCGCGGACCAACGACGCCCGCACGGCCACGCGGACGGAGGCGGCAGACTTCCAGCGCGCCGTCGTACTAGCCAGCGCGCTGCCTGCCGAGGCCAACCGCGACGGCGTTCTGGACGCTCTGGCGGCCTATTCCTACTCCGTGCGCGAGATCGAATGGCCGATGCTGCAGCGGGCCCAAGCCGATGACGCCTATGTCGCGCACGACAAGGCCGTCACCTCACTGGCAGAGGCCATGTTGACGTCCGCATCGCTGGGCGGGAGCAAATCTCCCGCGTGGGACTCGCTTTCCAGCTCGGTGGGTGACATGGGAACGCAGGGGACTGACCGCGTCAATGCCCTGCCAGGACGTTTTGCGCCGGGGGTGTTGGGGGTCCTGGCGGTGCTCGCGCTCGCGAACGTGGTGTATCTCGCGGTGTTCCAGCCCACCCGGCTGAGGATCAATCTGTTCTACATGGCCGTTATCGCCGGAATCACCGTGCTGCTCATGTTCATGGTGGTGGAGGCGTCGAACCCGTACTGGGGGGCGGCAGCAGTAGAGCCATTAGGCTTCGGCGGGTGACCACGCAGACCGAGTTCACCGGCACGAGTAGCTACCTCACCAATGCTTCGCTCGAGGCAGCGGTGTCGTGCGCGCTGGTCCTCCGCAAGCCACTGCTGGTCCGCGGCGAGCCCGGCACGGGAAAGACCCTGCTCGCGGAGGCCGTGGCGCAGGCCGAAGGCGCCGAACTCATCACCTGGCACGTCAAGAGCACCACGCGCGCCCAGGACGGCCTGTACCACTACGACACGGTGCAGCGGCTCTACGACAGCCGCTTCGGCGACCACGACGTGCGCAGCATCCGCGACTACATACACATGGGCCCCATGGGTCGGGCATTCGAGGCCGACCAGCGCGCCGTGCTGCTCATCGATGAGATCGACAAGGCCGACCTGGAGTTCCCGAACGATCTGCTGCACGAGCTCGACCGCATGCGGTTCACCGTGGCCGAGACCGGCGATGAGGTCGTCGCGGTCCAGCGGCCCATCGTGATCATCACGTCGAACGCCGAGAAGGAGCTCCCCGACGCCTTCCTGCGCCGATGCGTGTTCCACTTCATCGACTTCCCCGACCGGGACCTCATGGCGCGCATCGTCGAGGTGCACCACCCGGGTCTGGACGATGCGCTGCTCGACCAGGCGCTCGACGTCTTCTACAACGTTCGGGACCTGCCCAACCTGCGCAAGCGACCCTCCACCAGCGAGTTGGTGGACTGGATCGCGGTGCTGCGCGCGCGGGGCGTCTCGGAGGTGTCCCTGCGCGAGGACATGCCGTTCCTGGGAACCCTGCTCAAGAAGGAGCAGGACCTGGCGGCCTTCGCCGATCAGGTGAGCGGTCGGGCGCGGCCGCGTTACGGACGCTGACGACGTGTTCGTCGGGCTGATCTACCGGCTGCGTGACCTCGGCGTCCCGGTCGGGATCACGGAGGCCGTAGCGCTGGGCGAGGCCATGATGCTCGGCGTCCACCAACAGACTCTGTCGGGCTACTACCACACGGCCCGATCCATCCTGATCCATCGCGAGGGTCACCTGGACGCCTTCGACCGGGCCTTCCTGGCGGAGTACGCCGGGCTCACCGACGCGCAGGTCACCGATCAGCTGCGGGAGTGGCTCGACGAGGCCCGCCGGGAGGCCCAGATCCCGCCCGACCAGCAAGACGCCCCCACGCCGGAGCAGATCGAGGCGTGGCGGCGCCTGTTCGAGCAGCGGCTGGCCGAGCAGACCTCGCAGCACACCGGCGGCAACCACTGGATTGGCACAGGCGGGACGTCCCCGCACGGCCAGGCCGGTCACGCGGCGGCGGGGCTCAGCACCGGCAGCTCGGGCGGCGGTAGGGCAGCCATCCGACTCGCGGACGCCCGCGCCTACCGCGGCTACCGCTCGGACATCACGCTGGACATCAGGCAGTTCGAGGTGGCGCTTCGGCGCCTTCGCACCTTCGTCCGAGAGGGCGCGCTGAGCGAGTTGGACATCGATCGCACCATCGATGCCACCGCCCGCAACGCCGGGGACATCGAGGTCGTCACCCGCCCTCCGCGACGGCCGGACACGCACGTGATCCTGCTCATCGACGTCGGTGGGTCGATGTATCCGTACAGCACTTTGATCTCGCATCTGTTCAGCGCGACCAAGAAGGCCACCCACTTCAAGGAACTGCGCACCTACTACTTCCACAACTGCCCGTACGGCAAGGTCTACGAGACCGATCAGTTCGCCGAGCCGATCTGGGTGCGGGATCTGCTGCGGCGGTTCGATCCGAAGTACAAGCTCATCCTGGTGGGCGATGCGCTCATGGCCGACTACGAGCTGCACATGCGGGCCCGATCCTCGGCCATGGACCACGTGGGAACGTCGGGACTGGAGTGGCTGCGCATCCTGCGCGAGCACTTCGACCAGAGCGTGTGGCTCAACCCGGAACCGAGTGGCCGGTGGCGCGGCACCACGATCGAGCAGATCGCCGAGGTCTTCGACATGTTTCCGATGACGGTGGAGGGGCTGACCGACGCCATGGCCGCGCTCAACCGCGGCATCCGGGCCTGACCTCCTGCCATCCGGGCCTGATGCCCAGGCCCACCCGGGTCAGCTGTTCTCGCGCAGGGTCCGGCGCAGGCCCTTGACGACAGCCTTGAGCACCGCGATGCGGGCATAGTACTTGTCGTTGGCCGGGATCACGTGCCACTGGGCGTTCGACGTGGACGTCCGCAGCACCATCTGGTCCACGGCGCGGACGTAGTCGTCCCACTTGTCCCGGTTGCGGTAGTCCTCGTCGGTGATCTTGTACTGCTTGTAGGGCGTCTGCTCGCGGGCCTCGAACCGAGCGAGTTGCTCCTCCGGCGAGATGTGCAGCCAGAACTTGGCCACGTAGTAGCCCCGCTCAGTGAGCTGCTGCTCGAAGTCGTTGATCTCGTCGTAGGCGCGCTGCCATTCGGCGGCGTCGTCGAATCCCTCGATCCGCTCGACCAGCACCCGGCCGTACCAGGTCCGGTCGAAGATGCTCCAGCGGCCCGCGCGCGGCAGGTCGCGCCAGAAGCGCCAGAGGTAGTGGTGCAGCTTCTCCTCCGGCGTGGGAGCGGCCACCGGCACGACGCGGTAGTCGCCGGCCTCCAGCGCCTGCGTGACGCGCCGGATTGCCCCGCCCTTGCCGCCGGCGTCCCAGCCCTCGAACGCCAGGACGCTGCTCACGCCGCGGTCGCGTGCCTCGAGGGAAAGCTTGTGCAGCTTGCTCTGCCACTTGGCCAGCTCAGCCCGGTACGTCTGCTTGTCGAGGTGCTTGGTCAGGTCAACGCCGCTCAGGACGTTGGCGCTGCCGTCCAGGTCGCTGAACACCGACTCGGCCAGCGAGGGGCCGCGGCTCGCGCCACCCTCGAGGCGGGCCTTGACGGCGGCCAGGATGGTATTCCCGACGGTAAGGTCCCGGTAGCGCTCGTCGGTGGACTCGACGATGGTCCACGGTGCGCCGGGGGCGCTGGTCTCGCGCAGGATGCGCTCGGCGATCGGCAGGGTGGGTCCCAGGTGGTCCAGCGTGGCCCAGTCCCGCTGGTCCACCCACCATCCGCCCACCGGGTCCTTCTCGGCCTTCTCGAGCCGCTTGCGCTGCTTCTTGACCGGCGTGTGCAGGAAGAACTTGAGCACCAGCGCGCCGTCGGCGACAAGCTCGTTCTGCATGCCCTCGACGTGGTTGAGCCAGGTGCTGAACTCGGGGTCGCTGATCTCACCCGCGGCGCGCATCGTGGCCGCGCGCATGAGGCCGCCGGCGAAGATCGCCATGCGCCCCTTCTGTGGCAGGGAGCGCCACAGGCGCCAAAGTGCCGGTCGCTCGGCCTCCTCCTCGCTGTACTCGGCGAACACCCGCGTGTTGATGAAACGGGAGTCCATCCACTCGTTGAGGCGGTTGACCATCTCGTTCGCGGCGACTTGGTCGTCGCCGGCGATCCAGATGATCACGGGGAAGTCGGCGTCGCGCAGCTCGTATTGGGCGTCGACGAGCTCGAGCCGCAGCTGCGGGACGGCCTCCTTGTACTGCGCCTTGGCGACTTTGTTGCCGACTTCTGCGACTTTCAGCACGGTGGCCCCCTGAGTGGCGCGACGGATGATCGTTGCGCAGTATGCCACCTGGGGATGGGGGTTTGCCCGTGTGGAAACCGGCCGTCAGTCGGAGTCGCCGACTCAGCGACTATCCGATGAAGCCCAACTTGTAGGCGCACTCCCACGGCCGCCACCCGGCGCGCTGGTAGTAATACCAGGCCACGTAGTCCTGCTGGGCCTTGGTCGCCTGGTGCGGATACTCGGCGAATCGGCCGCCGCCGTTGCCGTGCCAGCTGGGGTAGTCGAACTGCCAGGCACCGTAGTAGCCGTTGCCGGTGTTGATCGAGTAGTTGCCGCTGGACTCGCACTGGCGAACCGCGATCGACTGGTAGGAGGCGGCGAAAGTCTGCGACGCCGCGAGGTCGCCGTCGGGCACACCGGCGGTTCCGGGGTTGCTGGCGGCCGTGGCGACGACCGTGGCACCGGCCTGTTGCGCGGCGGCCGAGGCAGCCGCGCTGGCCCTGCTGGCAGCCTCTGCGGCCTCGGCGGCGGCCTGCGATGCCGCGTCGAGGGCTGCGACGCGCTGCGCCTCTGCCGCTTGCCTGGCGGCCTCCTGAGCCTGTCGCGCCGCCTCGGCAGCGGCCGCCTGGGCAGCGGCAATCCGGGCCGCCTCGATCTGTTCGGCCTGGATGCGCGCTGCCTCGCGCGCGGCGGCCACCGCTGCTGCGACGCGTTTGCGCTCGTCCTCCTGCAACGACTGCAGTTGTACCCGAGCCTCCTTGAGGCTCTTCTCGGCGCTGGCCTGCTCGGCGGCCAGGGTTGCGGTCAGCTGGGCCTGCCGCTTCTGTTCCTGCTCCATGGCAGCCTGTGTTGCGGCGAGCGACTCGGCGGTATGGCGCGCCCTGTCGGTGGCGACGGATTGCGCCGCCCCGGCCGCTTCGAGCCGGTCGAGGCTGCGCAGGAACTCTTGCGGCTGGTCGGTTCGGAACGTGAGCATCGCTGCATCGACGCCGCCGTTGACGTAGAGCTGCCTGGCCATCTGCTCGAACGCGCGTCGGTGCTCGTCGAGGTCCTTCTGCGCCTCGACCACGCCCTGGCTGAACACCCGCAGGCGATCGGCGGACTTGATCTGTTCGTTGCGGGCAGCCATCGCCCGTTGTGAGGCCGCGCTGGCCGTGGCCTCCAAGTCGGCCACTCGGACAGTGACTGCCGCGATCTCGGCCGGATCGGCCGCGGCCGGGGAAGCGGCCAGGGGGAACAGGATGGCTGCAACCATCGCAGCGGTCGAGAGGAGGGGGCCTGACGTGGCGGTTCGCGCCATCTCACCCCCAGGTGATGATTGTTTGCCGGGCCGCTGTGACCACGCCGATGCTATCGGGAGCGCTGGCCGGTGGTCTTGACGTGTCCACAGGTCGGTGTGGGCCGTTCGGGTGGGAATCCAGCGATCGGTCGCTACTGCGAGTGAGGTGACGGCCGAATGGGCCAATCGCCGTCCACCGTGCAATGCGGATCCGACCGCCGCAGGAACGCCTGCAGACTGGCGGCCTGGTCGGCCGCCCACTGCCGCTGCGCTCGATGGGCGTCGGCGGGCGACATCCCCGAGAGGCTCGGAGCAAGGATGCGCGCAAGCGATACGGCGGCGGCAGCATCCGCGCGTGAGTCGTGCGCCGGGCCCGTGTCGACGCGGTAGTGGTCGGCCAGAGCCGTGAGGGTGCGCCTCCCCGGGCGGTACCGGTCGAACTCCTTGTCCAGCACGATGGTGTCAAGCACAGGACCGTCAATTGTCAGCGTCCCCAGCCCGTGCCGGTGCGACTCGGCGCTGGCGATGGTGAGGTCGTAGGACACGTTGTGCCCGACCACGACGGCGCCTGTCGACCACGCCCAGCCGAGCATGTCCCTGATCCACGCGACCCCAGCCAGCGCGGGGCACCCGGCCGCAGCGGCATCGTCGGTGATGCCGTGGATGCGGGCTGCTTCGGCAGGAATCGGCACGCCTGGGTTGATCAATACCGATGAGCTCGAGCCGTCGGGAAGAATGAACGACGCTGTCACGATGCGCTCGCGCAGTGCGTCGGTCCCCGTCGTCTCAGTGTCGAAACCCACCATTGCCACGCGCGACCAGTCCGTGCGTGACCAGTCCGTGCGTGAGCTCTTTTCGTTCATGTTGTCCCCCTCGTGTCCGGCTCATCACCAGCGCACCACGACGGTCCGACACAATGGCCAGGTGACGGCACTCGACGACGTGGTAC
>JBIRBF010000202.1:0-4587 GCA_044326505.1 Candidatus Nanopelagicales bacterium
CCTGCCCGGCGCGACGCGGCGACCACCGCGTCGGCCGCGCGGCTCGACACAGCCACGGTGTCGCTGAGCCGGCGGACGGACACGCCCGCAGCACCGAGCGCAGCCACGAGCACGTCGAGCGACCCGACATCGGCCGTGGCGATGAAGCTGGCGGCGGAGCCGACGCGGACTCGGCCGTGCCGCCGCTCCGTGTCCTCCACCAGGTAGGTCACCGGCTGCGGGATCGGAGTGTTTGCCGCCTCAGCCAACGTGGCAAGGATGCGGTCGGCATCCCAGCCGGCGTCGAGCGCCGCGGCGACCGAGCCCGCGGTGATGCGGAACACCGTGGCAGCTCCTGCCGACTCGACTTCGGCGAAGTCCGAGATGGCCCGGGCCAACCGCGGCACCAGCGGACCGGGGGCGACGATGGTGAGGTCCCCCTGCACCAGTACCCGGTCGATCTCCGGCGGGATCAGCGGCTCGGCCGCGGCGACGAGGAGTTCCTCTGCCAACGGGTCGGCCGGATCCGGCCGAACCGCATCCACCAGGAGCGCTCGGCCGACCGCGGACAGTGCGCCACGGGCCGTGACACCCAGGACCTCCGCTTGGTCCCGCGCCGCTCGCAGCGCCGCGTTGAGCCGACGCCGGTCCTGCAACGGACGCCGGTCGGCCAGCACCTCAGCGGCATTGTCCACCGGACTTCCCGGAGGCAGTTCCACCAGCAGTCGCACGTATGCCTGCCTGGTATCCGCCAGGCCGGTACTGGCGTGCTGACCGCCGAACACGTGCGGCCGCTCCAGACCCGGCCGGTCGAAGGCGTCCCAGTCGAGCTCGGCGAACCACCACGCCTGCACCATCAGCACCCATGCGGCGGCCGCCGGCCCATCGGCCCACACCAGTCCGGCCGCCGTGGGCAGCACCAACTCACCGTCGGAGCTCGGTCCGAGCAATCCCGCCGACCAGCCCAGCTCCAGCCACATGGCCAGGGCGGACTCGGACAGATCGAAGGCCGCCGCGGTGGTGCTGAGCTCGCGCACCGCGACCACGCCCTCGCGCGTGAGCCCCAGCGACTGCCCGGGGAGCTTCTGCAGGATCATCCGCATGGCCTGCACCGCCAGCAGGCCCTGCTGACCTGCCATCCGGTCCACCACCGCCGGATCGAAGTCGCGCCGCGCCGACGGGGCCAGGGGGACTGCGGGCACCTCGGCATCGCGGTCGGCTTCAGCGGCATCGGTGGCCCACAGGGCCTCGACGGCCGGTCCCAACGCCCGCACCGGGTAAGAGCGCTCCTCGTCACCCCACACGAGAGCAAGATCGCGCAGCACCACGAGCGCCCGTTCGACGGCGAGCGCGCATTCCTCTGGGTCGCCTGCCAACGGCACCGACTCCGCCAGCGCCGCCGCATCGACCTTGGGCGCGTCTGCCAAGGCGGTCGCCACTGCCAGCGCACGCCGATCGAGGCGGTGCAGGGCTCGGCGGATACTGCCGGCGCCGGCCGCCCGGGTGGCAATCGTGCTGATCGAATCGGGCTGGGGCAGCATCAAGTCCGGCCGCTCGGACAGCAGCCGGGCGATATCTGCGGCCGACCGGTTGCGCAGGTCGTCGGCCAGGCTGCGCGCCCTCCCGCCGGGTCGGGCCGGGGGCGTGGGGGCTGGCTGCTCGGTGGTCATCGTATCCACGTTACGGCAGGCGAGGTGGCGGTGCACACGTCGGTATTCCTAGGCTGGTGCGATGGACCCCGCCAGCCTCGACCGAGCAGACCGGCTGGCCGGTCCGCTCGCCGACCAGCTGCTGGTCACGGTGGCCGACCTGGCCGATGATGCGACGGCCGCGGTCGCGTTCTCCGGGGGTGCCGACAGCGCCCTCGTACTCGGCGCCTGCGTCCGCGCACTCGGGTCCACCCGCACGCTGGCCGTGACGGCGGTGAGTCCTTCCCTGTCGACCGCGGAACTCGACCACGCCAGGCGGATCGCTGATGACCTCGGTGTGGTCCACCTGTTGCCGAACAGCGACGAGCTCAGCCGGCCCGGCTACGCCGAGAACTCCCCGACGCGCTGTTTCCACTGCAAGACCGAGGTCATCTCGGTGGTCTTCCGCGCCGCAGCGGCCACGGTCGCGCGCCCGGTGGTGGTCATGACCGGGACGAACGCCGACGACCTGACCTCCCCGCATCGACCCGGGATCGCCGCCGCTCAGCGGCTCGGCGCCGTCACCCCACTGGCGTCGCTCAGCAAGGCGGAGGTTCGCGCGGTGTCGCGCATCTGGGGGCTGCCCACCTGGGACAAGCCGGCACAGGCCTGCCTGGCGTCAAGGCTCGCCTATGGCGTCGCGGTGTCGGCGGAGTCGCTCCAACGGGTGCAGCGCGCTGAGGCCGCGCTGCGCTCGGAACTGAAGCGTCGCGACTGGCATGTGCGCGATCTGCGGGTGCGCGATCTCGGCGACGATCGCGCCAGCATCGAGGTGGACGCCGACATCGCCGAGTCCGTGGCGGCTACCCCGGCGGTGACCGATGCGGTGCGGGCGACAGGTTTCGACTACGTCGAGGTGGACCTGCGCGGCTTCCGCTCGGGAAGCATGAACGAGGTGCTCCAGATCAGCGCCGTCAGCGGGGACTCACCGAACGGTGAGACCGGCCCCTAGTCCGGCCGCAGTTCGCGGCTGCGCCCACGCGCAGCGCGCACCATCCCCCAGAGGCTCAGCGCGACGCCCACCCCCACTCCGCCGATGGCGACGAACCAGATGACCGGCGCCGAGGGCACCGCTGGCACCAGCAGCGGCAGCAGCCCCACGAGGGCGGCCAAAGCCCCGACTGCCGCGATCACCCCGCCGATGCGGATGACGCGCTCTCCGGGACGCGAGGGCGGGTGACCTGCATCTGCGGGGATCGTGGCCTGATTCGGCTGCGGCTGTGCCATGCCAGCAGGGTACGCGTGGGTCAGTTGACGCGGGTTTGGGTAGGCTGGCGGTTCGGCGCCAGCGCAAGTCGGCGCGCCAGCACGACAACCGTCGTGCCGTCCACGCGATCAGGGAGTTTGGTGTGCCGACCGGCAAGGTGAAGTTCTTCAACGCCGACAAGGGCTTCGGCTTCCTGGCCACCGACGATGGCGAAGAGGTGTTCGTCCACATCTCCGCACTGCCGCAGGGCACCACGACGCTCAAGCCGGGCGCGCGCGTCGAGTTCGGCATCGTCGAGGGGCGCAAGGGCGCGCAGGCGCTGTCGGTGCGTGTACTGGAGCCCGCTCCCAGCGTCTCGAAGGCCACCCGCAAGCCAGCGGACGAGATGGCGCCGCTCGTCGAGGATCTGATCAAACTTCTCGACCGCGTCGGCAACGATCTGCGGCACGGGCGCTACCCCGACGACAATCGATCCCGATCCACGGCGAAGTTGCTGCGCGCGGTGGCCGACGACCTCGACGTGTACTGAGGGCTGGCCGTTTCCCGACGGCCGTCCGCCCCTACTGACCGTCCGCGGTCGCACGCATGAGCGTGATGAGTCCGTCGATATCGATGTCCAGGTGTTTGATGTGACCCATCCCAGGCAGCGGCAGGTGGATGTCGGTGAAGGTGGTACGCCCACGCAACTGCAGGCCCAGGGCGTCGTCGACATCGTTCGAATCGGGGTCGGCGACGAGCTCCAGCGGAACGGTGATCGTGCCCGCGCTGGCGTGGCCGTTGACCTCCGCCAGCGAAGCACCCGTGCCGGAGAAGGTCAGCCGGCCGTCCGATGTCGAGTTGACCAGCGCATGGACCTCGGGGTCGAGAATCGGGTTGCCGGTGCGGACCTGGTCGATGGCGACGATGAACTCGAGCGTGACCTCGCCGTCGGAGATCTGTGCCATGCCGTCCACCACGGGAGCCTTGGCGTGCACCGAGAACAGCCCGATGCGCGAGGTTTTCATGTTGATGACCGACTCCTGCGCCACGCGCCACTCCCCCTGGTCGCCCGCCATGTCGCCCACCACCCATCGTTCGTCGTCGAGTGCGCCAGACATCCCCGGCGCCCGCGCCATGCTACGCCACTGGGCCTCTCATCACTCTTTCGGCCGCCCGCACGTTCGGCCTATGGACTTGCGTCGCTACATATGCAACCTTGGAGGTAACCCACGGTGTTCGCGGCATGTGGGCGTCCACGGCCAGGAGGGTTCATGTCAGCAGCATCGGTGGATCCGCGCGAGCAACAGAGGCTCGCGCTACCCGATGCCGCCGCGACGGCCGCCCTGCCGCGGGACTCCGATCCCACGCTTGCGGCCATGGCCCGGGACTCGCACCGCCTGACCCTCGCCCGCCTGGCCAACGAGGTCCTGGACGCCGTCGATGACGGCGACTCCGGTGTGCCCGAGGCGAGCCGGCTGCACACCTGGGTCCGCGTCGAGCTTCTGCCCTGGGCCCAGGAGGAGCAGCTGGCCATCGTCGACGAGTCCGAGCGGGCGGCCGTCCGATCCGATTTCGGCGTGATCGTCGGCCTGAACTCGCTGCTGGCGGGCGCCAACCACGAAGACGCGGCCGCCTGGACCAGGCAGCTGCATCGGACCGCGCTCATCATGCTCGCCCGGCTGGACTACCTGGCGCAGGGCTAGCCACACGCAGCTGCGGCCCGCACCCCGGGTC
>JBIRBF010000021.1:0-21534 GCA_044326505.1 Candidatus Nanopelagicales bacterium
CGCGGCGTCCTCGGTGGGTGGCGTGGCGTGGTCGGCGTGGTCGGCGTGGTCGGTGTGCGCGCGGGGCAGGTGGCGGGTGGCGCGCAGGCTCCAGATCACGCTGACCCCGATGACCAGTACGACGACGGCGAGGCTGGTCAGGGTGGGGATCTTGATGTCCCAGATGTGCAGCATCATCTTGGCGCCGACCCAGAGCAGCACGATCGCGAGGCCGGTCTTGAGGTAGACGAACCGGTCCATCAGGTCGGCGAGCAGGAAGTACAGCGCGCGCAGGCCGAGGATGGCGAAGGCGTTGGCGGTGAACACCAGGAACGGCTCCTGGGTGACGGCGAAGATGGCGGGGATGCTGTCGACGGCGAAGACGACGTCGGTGAGCTCGATGAGGACCAGGACGCTGAGCAGCGGGGTGGCCAGCCAGCGCCCGCCCTCGCGCACCCAGAACCGCTGGCCGCGGAAGTCCTCGGTGTGCGGCACCGTGCGGCGGAACCACTTCAGCACCCGGGACTTGGACATGTCGGCGTGCTCGTCGCGCTGGCGCAGCATCTTGATGCCGGTGAGGATGAGCAGGGCGCCGAACAGGTAGATCACCCAGGCGAAGCTGGCCAGCAGCGCCGAGCCGGCGGCGATGAAGGCGCCGCGGAACACCAGCGCGCCGATCACGCCGAGGAACAGCACCCGGTGCTGGTAGGCGCGCGGCACCGCGAAGTAGCTGAAGATGATCGCCCAGATGAACACGTTGTCCACGGACAGCGACTTCTCGATGACGTAGCCGGAGAAGTACTGCGCGCCGAGCTCGGCGCCGTAGACGCCCCAGATCAGGGCGCCGAAGCCGACGCCGAGCGCGACCCAGAACGCCGACCACGCCGCGGCCTCGCGCACGCCGATGACGTGGGCGCGGCGGTGGGCGAGCAGGTCGACGGCAAGCATGGCCAGGATCAGCCCCAGCACGCCCAGCCAGGCCCACAGAGGTACGTTCACGGCGCTCCCTTGATCGGTTGACGGCAGAAAGATGAACCATGTTGCAGGAATCTTTATTCCGTACTGTAGGTTCGTGCTCATGCAGCCACGGGAACCACGCAAGTGGACCTTCCTGACCAACCACGGCCACGTGCTGGTCTATCTCGCCCGCCACCCCGACCCCCGCGTGCGCGACGTGGCCAGCGGCGTGGGTATCACCGAGCGCGCAGCTCAGGGGATCCTGGCCGACCTGGCCGAGGCCGGCTACATCAGCGTGACGCGGGAAGGCCGGCGCAACCGCTACCGCATCGATACCGACCTGCCGCTGCGCCATCCCGACGAGGCAGACCACACGGTCGGCGAGCTGCTCGGCGCGCTGGCCGATCGCGCCGGGGCCTAACTGCTCAGAAAGGGGCGCCAGGCGCCGGAGCGACACCGATCAACCAACCGCGCTACAAACGGCTACTCGGGTCACTCGAGGGCCACTGGGACACAACCACCCCGAGCACGATCACCACGGCACCTATGCACGTGAGCAGATCGGGCACTTGATCCAGCAGTACGAATGCCAGAGCTGTGGACGTCAGCGCCGACACCGGGGCGATCAGCGCCGCCTTGCTGGCTGACAGCAGGCGCAGCCCCGTCAGGCGCAGGACCGTGTTGCCCGCGTAGCCCACGCCGGACACCACCAGCCAGGCCAGCGCAGGGCCACCGGGCAGGCGCCCCAGCATCGCCACCACCACCACCAAGCCCACAACGCCCGGAACCACCATCTGCGCGGCGGTCATCGCCCAGGGTTCCGCGCCGCGCTGCGCCAGCGACCGCGACTGGTGCCACACAATGCCCAGGGCCAGGCCGGTGAGCAGTGCCAGGACGATCCCGGTCCACTCGGTCGCAAACGCCGGCGACGGCCTGGCGAAGCACCCGATTCCGACCAGGCTGATCGCCAAGCCGAGCAGTTCCCGACGCCCCAGGTGCTCGCCGTACAAGGGCGCGAGCAGCCCGGCGAACAACGGCACGAGCAACAGCAGGAACGACACCGTCGCCACGGACGTCAGCTGATAGGCCTGCGCCCCGAGTAAGAGCGCCACCGCGCCGACGAGCGACGCCGCCACCACGGTCCGGTCGCGCAGCAACCGTGGCAGCGTGCCCAGCGAACGGGCGGCTAATGCCCCGACGATCCCGATCACGCTGCCGACGGCAAGTGTGATGGTCGCTGCGGCCAGGCCGCCGGCAGCGGCCGCCGCGAACCCGAAGGACGCGACGCCCTGCAGGACTCGCGACGCGGTCAGGGCCGCGCGCGGATGGCTGGACGCGAGGGCGCGCATCCCCGGTCCCCCAGCCCTCAGGACGGACGCACGGCGGCGAAGGCGGGCACCCAGGGCGGCAGTTGGCCCACCACCGCGTCGGCAAGCACATGTCCGAGCAGCGGGGCGAACTTGAACAGCTGGTTGCCCTCCACCAACGTCACTGCGCCGACGGTGGAGATCGCGAACGGCTGGCCGCCGGGGACCACCACCGGCGCCACCAGCATCTCGCGCCGTCGGGCGGTGGCAGGATCGAGCTTCGGCATCAGGTCGGCGGCGTAGTCAAGGGCAGCGTCAAAGCTCCCGGCCGCGGTGTCCGATGGATCGTTGGACGACCAGTCCCCGGAGAGCGCGACGGCCCCGTCGACACCCATCTGGGCCCAGCCGTAGCGGTGACCGGGCAGCATCTGCATCCACATGGCCGTCGCCGGCAGCGGCGCGTGCGGGCGCAGCGCGGCCCAGGTGCGTTGCTGCGGGGCGGTATCCAGATGCAGGCCCAGGCCCTCGGCGAGCGCCTCGGTGCCCGCTCCCGCTGCCACCACCGCGGCGTCGAACCGGTACTTGCTCCCGCCTGCGACGACGAGCGCTCCGGTCGCGGCCCCAGCCCCAGCCGACGGCCGCACGGCGACCACGTGCTCGGGCACCAGGCGCCAGCCAAAGTCGCCGTTGAGCGCGAGCAGCCACTCGATGGTGGCGCGGGTGTCGATCGCACCGGCCTGGGGATCGAAGTACAGCTCGGTCGGGTCGAGCCGGTCGGCGTCGACGAGCGGGCAGAGCTCGGCCGCGTCCGCGCGCGACGGCAGCCGGAAGGGCTGCCCCGCGGCCGACATCCGGGCGGCCCAGAGTCCACTCTCGGGATCGGCCATCAGCAACCCGTGGCGACGGATCAACGGCCGCTGCCACTGCTGCTCCCAGTCGCTCCACAGCGCGAGCGAACGCACCGCAAGATCCACCCCGAGTGCCGTGGGATGGGCTACGCGGAAGGCCCGCACGGGACCGAACGACTGTCCGCTACCCGGGGGCTCCGGGTCGAACGTGGTCACGCGTGCGCCTCGAAGTCCGAGGGCTGCGGCGGCCGAGAGACCGACAACGCCGGCGCCGACCACGGCGACCTCTCGTGGCGACGCGACCATGGGCGCCACTGTATTGAAGCGGGGGTCACGTGACACTCCACACCGCAACGGAGACCTTCACGGTCCGCTCACGAGAAGTAACTCTGCGCCACAGGGCCACCGGTTTGGTGCACACGGGGTCACCAAATAGGCGTCGCTGACTTAGACTCCTTTTGTCAGGGTTGGAGGTGGTAGCGGTGCGAGAGACCCAGTCCATCTCGACGCATGAGGCTGCGCCGTACGAGGCGCCGCGGGTCGCGTCGCAGGCCCCCTCGCCCTCCCCCGAACAACAGCGCCTGGTGCTGGACTACACCAACGAGGCGATCCTGCACTACAGCCCCGACGGCACCCTGCTCTGGGCCTCGCCTTCGCTCGAGCGCACCCTGGGCTACGCGCCCGAGGCAGTGGTCGGCAAGCCCTTCGAGTTCTCCCCAGGCGGCGATGCTGACGCCGTCGGCGAGGCGTTCGCCCGGATGGCCTCTGACCATCAGGATGCCGCCCGCTTCCAGATGCCCGCCCGCCATGCCGACGGCTCGCCGCGCTGGGTCGAGGTGCATGCCGCCCTGGTGTGGGGCGCGGATGGCCGACCGGACTCCGCGGTGGCCTCCGTCCGCGACATCACGGCTTTGGTCGATGCCGAGCAGGCCCTGCGGGCCGAGCAGTCGCAACGGCTGGCCGTGCTGGAGTCGATGCTCGACCCGCACGTCATGCTCGCCGCCATCCGCGACGACGACGGGCAAGTGGTGGACTTCGTCTACGCCGACGCCAACGACGCCGCATGCGCCTACAACCGACTCCCGCGCGAGAAGCTGGTCGGCTCGACGATCATGGGTCTGCTCCCGGCCCACGCCACGACCGGGCTGCTCGACCGGTACGCGAACGTGGTGGACACCGGCGAGCCGTTAGTGCTCGACGACTTTGTCTACCCACACGAGATCCTGGCCGAGCGCCGGCACTTCGACATTCGGGGCGTCAAGGTCGGCGACGCAATCTCGTTCACCTGGCGCGACGTGACGGACCGCGTCGCGCAAGCGTCCCGGGTGGCGGCCTCGGACCAGTGGCAGCGGCTGCTGCTGAGGTCGATGGCCGAAGGCGTTGTGGTGCACGACCGCGTGGGCAGGATCGTGTCCTCGAACGAGGCCGCCCAGCGGATGCTCGGCCTGGCAGAGGATCAGATGGCCGGGCAGTCCCCCGTCTCAGACACGTGGCGCACCGTTCATCCCGACGGCTCGCCCTTCGCCGCAGAGGAGCACCCGGCGGTGATGACGCTGGCCACCGGACGATCCGTGCACGACGTCGTGATGGGGCTGCGATCCCCAGAGGGGCGCTCGCTGTGGCTTCTGGTCAACTCCGTGCCGCTGCCGCTTCAGCCTGACGGCACCGGCGGCGGGGCGATCTCGACCTTCAGCGACATCACCACCCAGATCGAGGCCGAACATGCGCTGGATGCCAGCCGGGAGGAGTACCGACTGCTCGCCGAGAATGCCGCGGACTTGGTGTTCCGTAGCAGCCCGCGGGGCATCCTGGAGTGGGTGTCGCCCTCAGTCGGACACGCTCTGGGCTGGCGGCCCGAGGACCTGATCGGCAATTCGCTGTCCGAGATCCTGTGGCATCCGGACGACCTTGCCCTCGTGCAGAACCAATCCAAGGCGCTCAACAACGGCACGCCCGTGTTCTTCGAGGCCCGCTACGGCACGCTTGAGGGGACGTTTCGTTGGATGGCGGTCACCGCACGGCCCGTCTTCGACGACGCCGGGGCAGTCGTGAGCCACGTCGGGAGCGGCAGGGACGTGACGGGTGAAGTCGAGGCCCGGCGCGCCCTGGCCGCATCGGAGGAGCGGTACCGACTGCTCGCAGAGAACTCCTCCGACGTCATCGTCCACGTGCGCGACGGCGTGTGGGCGTGGGTGTCGCCGTCGGTCGAGACCGAGCTCGGCGGTCGGCGCGAGGACTGGGTCGGGCGGCGCGTGGCCGACATCATGCATCCGGGTGACGAGTCCTTGGCCCACGATGCGGTGGAGCAGGTCGGGGCGGGTCATACCGTGGTTGGTCGGGCGCGCATCCGGGTCGCGGACGGCACGTTCCACTGGGTGGAGGCGCGCGCGAGTGCCTACCTGGACGCCAACGGTCAACCGGACGGTGAGGTTGCCGCACTGCGGCTGGTGGACGATGCCGTGGCGGCCGAGGCGGAACTCCTGCGCCGGGCCCGCTACGACGACCTGACCGGGCTGCTCAAGCGCGGCACAGCCTTGGAACGCCTGGAGGTCCTGTCCAGCATCCCGCCGGATCCGGGCCAGGAGTCGGCGGTCATGTTCGTGGACATCGACAACTTCAAGGACATCAACGACCGCCACGGCCACGCCGCCGGCGACGCTGTGCTGGGCGCCATCGCCGACCGGATCCGGGCGACCGTTCGACCGGGCGACCTGATCGCGCGGATGGGCGGAGACGAGTTCCTGGTGATTCTGGCCCGCGTGCGGGACCTGGCCGCAGCCGTGGCCATCGCTGATCGAATCCGCGGCAGCGCGCATGGACCCATCCCACTACCCAAGGGGCACGCCGGCACGGCGACCGACTCGGCGTTGGAGGAGGGCGTCACTTTGAGCGTCGGCGTGACTACGAGCCAACCCGCCGAGGATCCCGATCAGTTGATCGCGCGTGCCGACAGGGCCATGTACGAGGCCAAGCGCACCGGTCGCGACAAAGTCGTGGCCGTGCCCGCACCGCCGGCCTGAGTCGGCACTCGGGGAGCGCCATGACCCTCTCGCTGTCGCATATAGCCATCGAGCGCGGGTCGCGGGTGCTGTCCTCCGAGGTGTCGTTCACCGCCGGGCCCGGCGATGTGGTCGGCCTGATCGGGCCAAACGGCTGCGGCAAGACCACCCTGCTCGAAGTCATCGCGGGCGTCCGGACGCCTGTGGATGGCGAGGTTGCCCTCCCCCCGGGCACATCGGTGGGGCTGCTCTCGCAGAGCAGGCACGCATCCCCTGGCGCAACTGTGGCCGCGACCGTCCGGCACGCCACCGGCGTGAGCGCTGCGGCGCACCGCCTGGACGCAGCCACGGATCAGCTCGCGGCGGGCGACCTCTCCCCCGCCGCCGCCGAGGCGTACGACGTCGCCCTGGCCGACTGGCTCGCCCGAGGCGGCGCGGACCTCGACGACCGCTTCCCCCAGATCGCCGCCGCGGTGGGCTTGGACGCAGCGCCCGACCAGCCAGCGGCGACGCTCTCCGGTGGCCAGGCCGCGCGCCTCGCCCTGGCCGGCGTTCTGCTGTCGCGCTACGACGCTCTGCTGCTCGACGAGCCCACGAACGACCTGGACGAGGCCGGACTCGCGCTGCTGCGACGCTTCATCGGAGATACCGACGTCCCCGTCGTACTCGTGAGCCACGATCGCGACTTCCTCGCCTCGACGATCACCTCCGTCGTCGAGTTCGACCCTGTGTTGGCGCGCACTCACTGGTACCGCGGTGGTTTCGACGCGTGGCGGGCCGAGCGGGCGGCCGCCCGCGAGGCCGCGGCGAGGGAGTACGCCGCCTACGAGTCCACTCGCGACGCTCTGGCCGCCCGCGCCCGAGCTGCCCGCGATTCCGCCAGCCACGGGTCGGCGACCGCGCGCCGCAAGTACGCCGCGGGCAGGGTCGACAAGGTCACCCGCGACCGGATGCTCGATGGGGCCTCGGGAGGGGCGCAGGCGGCCCGGCGCATCGAGGCCCAGGCCGACAAGTTGCAGGCGCCCGACCAGCCGCGCAAGCAGTGGCAGCTGCGCCTGGCGTTCCCGAGTGCGCCCGCCGCGCCCGAGGTCCTGGCCACGCTGGACCAGGCGACCCTGCTGGCCGGCTCTTTCACGCTGGGACCCATCACGGTCGCCGTGCACGCCGGCGACCGCATCCTCGTGTCAGGCGCCAACGGGTCCGGCAAGACCCTGCTGCTGTCGCTGCTGCTCGGGACACGGGCTCCGGACGCGGGGCGGGCATCGGCGCTGCCGGCCGCTCTCGTCGAAGTCGTCGACCAGGGACGGGCGCTGCCGGCTGCGCCGACCACCCTGTCGGCAGCGAGTACGTTGCTGCCGGACGTTGAACCCGTGGCGCTGCGCACCCACCTGGCCAAGTTCGGCCTTGACGCTGACGACCTGACACGGTCTCCCGCGCACCTGTCCTGGGGTGAGCGCACCCGGCTCCAGTTGGCCGTCGCCGCCGCCCGTCCCACGGCTGCGCTCGTCCTGGACGAGTCGACCAACCACGTCGACCTGCCGGCCATCGAGCAACTCGAACAGGCCTTGGCCGCCTACCCGGGCGCGGTGATCCTTGCCACGCACGACGCGCGGCTACGCAGCGCCTTCCGCGCCACTCGCCACTGGCGGCTGGACCAGGGCCGGCTGGTCGGGACGACCTGAGCTCCGCCCGTCGGGTCGCGTCCCGTCGCCTGCCAGCATCGCCCACGAATGACCTCGACCCCGCCGCTGTCGTAAACTCGCCACCTGCACGCAAGACCTGATCTCCCAGCAACGGAGCTGATAGGCATACCGGAATGCCCGACGAGCCGATGAACGCCGCTTCCTCTTGGGATCTGCTGTGGCTACACCCAGACGATCCGCTCATCCAGACACTCGCTGCCGCCTCCCGTCGACTCGATCCGGACGAGGGTTGTGTCGTCCAGAACGCGGCAGGTGCCATCGTCGCGGCCAACCCAGCGGCATCGGCCCTCTTGGGCCTGCCCTGGGAACAGCTCGTCGGCCGCACCTCGATGGATCCGCGCTGGTCGGCAGTTATGGAGTCCGGCTTTCCCCTCACCGGCCAGGAGCATCCGGCGATGCGCACCCTAGCCGACGGCGAATCCATCAACGACGAGCTCATGGGCGTGCAGCTTCCACCCCCCAGCGACCTGGACGAGGCCAGCCCGCAGGACATCCGATGGTTGCGGGTCTCCACTCAGGCACTGCGAACAGGAGCGGACGGGGACGAGGGCGCGCGTCCGGAATCGATCCTCGGGGTGGTCGCGTTCTTCTCGGATGTCTCAGGCTCGCGGCGCGCCGCCGACGCTTCCAGCGCCCTCGTGGGATCGCGCCGGCTCATCGGCGAATCGACGCCGACGGCAGTTTTTCGCACCAACCACATCGGGACGATTCTGCACGTATCGAGCCCGCAATCGTCCGCCGAGAACCTGTTGGGCCAGGGCTTCCTCGCCCTGGTGGATTCAGCCGACGCCGTGCGGATCGGCAACCTGTGGCAGCAGATGCTCACCGCTGCCAACCCCTTCCGTGCTGAATGCCGATGCCAGCAGCCCGACGGCTCTTCCCGGTGGACGGACCTGGCGGCAACCCCCGCCGCGGGTGATCGGGGACGCGTCGAGGGCGCCACAGTCGTCTTGCGCAACGCCGAGGAAGTCATCGAAGCGCGCAGGAACATTGCCGCCGACAACGGGAAGGCGGACGACAAGAACAGCCGACTGCGGCTGGCGCTCCAGGGCGCCAGGCTTGGCACCTGGGAATGGGACGTGCTGACCGGCGCCACGACGTCGCACGACCGCTGGGCCGAATTCGTCGGATACCGCCTCGAAGAACTGCCCTCGACCGACCTCGAGACCTGGCGATCGCTGTGCCACCCCACCGACTTGGCAAGGTCCGACGAGCTCATCCTGAACGTGCTCGAGGGACGCGCCGCCGAGTACGACTGCGTCCTGCGGATGCGCCACCGCGACGGGCATTGGGCCCGGGTGCGGGCTCACGGAGTCGTGAGCGAGCGGGACGCCGATGGGGCACCGCTGCGGATGAGCGGTACGCACGAAGACGTGACAAGGGAGGGCGAACTCGAGGCCGAGGTGCGGCGCAACGAGCGGCGCTATCGCTTGCTCGCGGAGAACATGACGGACGCGGTGTGGCAAGTGGATGCCGAGGGTCGGGTGCTGTGGGCCTCCGACTCGACCCTGTACCTGCTGGGGTGGCGTCCCGACCAGATCGTGGGGCGCGAGGTCATCGGCCTGACCCATGCCGACGATCGCGCGCTGGCCGCGTCAGGCTTGGCGGAACTCGCCGCAGGAGCGACCCGCCACGACGAGCGCCGGGTCCTCTGTGCCGACGGCAGCTTCCTGACCGTGTCGTTGCTGGCGCACCCCGCGCATGACCTCGAGAACCCGGGCTCGTACATCGCCACGATGCGCAATGTGCAGCCGGAGGTCGACGAGCCAGTCCGCCTGCAAGTGAGCCCGGAACGCGACCGCATCACGGGTCTGCTCACGCGCGATGTCGTGATGAATCAGCTGCAGACTGTGCTGGAGTCGATCCCGGTCGGGTCGGCATCCGCGGTAACGGTTCTATGCATCGGCGTGGACTCCCTCACCCGCGTCAATGACGCCCTCACTCCAGCGGCCGGCGACCTGCTGATCGCCGAGATCGGTGCGCGCATCGCCACCCAGGCCGGCCCGCGCGATCAGCTGGCGCGGGGCCTCGGCGACACGTATCTGCTCATACTCGGCCAGGCCCGCCCGGCTCGGCACGCGGCCAACCTGGCCAGCTCCATCAGGCGCGCAGTGAGCGAGCCGTTCGAGGTGGAGGGTCTCTGGCTGGTCCCCACCGTCAGCATCGGAATTGCCTCCGGCGGCGCGGAAGCGCATTCGGAGGAAGTGGTGCGCGATGCCCACTCCGCCATGCGCGAGGCAAAGACCGCGGGACGCAACCGGCACCATTTTGGCGACGGCCAGACCGCCGCACGGGCTGAGCTCGACCTGCGGATGATGGACGACATTAGGGAGGGGTTCCGCCGCGACCAGTTCGTTGCTTGGTTCCAACCGATCGTCGATCTCGGCTCGGACTCACCCGTCGCCTACGAGGCCCTCGTGCGCTGGGTCCTTCCTGATGGCACCGTCGTGGCTCCGGACAATTTCCTCCCACTGGCCGAGTCCACCGGACAGATCAAGGAGATCGACAGGGTCGTGCTCGGGCAGGCGGCCGCGCTGCTGAAGCGGCTGCCGAACGTCCCGCACGTGGCCGTCAACATCTCGGCCCGCACCCTCGCGGACAGGGACCACGCCGCACACATCCTCGAGGTCTTCGACGATCACGGCCTGGCGCCGTCGCGGCTGCATCTGGAGGTCACGGAAACCACGCTGTTGACCGTGACCGACCTGGTTCACGAGCAGATGGACCTGCTGTCGCGGGCTGGCGTCAAATGGTTCGCGGACGACTTCGGCACGGGGTTCTCGTCCATCTCCCACCTGCGCGACCTGCCGATCGCCGGCCTCAAGCTCGATCGCTCCTTCACCCACGCCATTGGACGCGGCGAGAACAAGGCACGGCACCTGGCAAAGGCGGTACTCGGCCTCGCCGACGGCTTGAAGTTGGAGTCTGTCGCCGAGGGGATCGAAACCCCCGAGGAGGCCGCGATCCTGCGCGATCAAGGATGGCGCGAGGGCCAGGGGTGGCTGTACGGTCGACCCCGTGACAGCCGCTTCCTGAGTTGACCCCGTCGCCCGCGGCCGAACCCTCACGCCTGCTTGCGATAGGTGACCCCGAGGAAGACGAACCCGTTGCCGTCAGGCGTCATCTGCAGCACGTTGCCCTTGCCACGGCCCAACGCCGCGCCGATCCCGAACGTGAAGGCCTGTGTTTTTGAGGCGGGGTCGAGCACCCCTTCGCCCACGCCGGAGGGCACCTGCAGCATCAAGATTCCATCGACGTCTGCGAGCGTGGCCGTCGGGTTGACGAAGGGGCTGGTCGTGCGGGGATCGGCGTCGGTGGGGACGTAGGTGCCAAGCCGCGCCGCCCAGGCAGCCGGGATCGTGCTCGGCGCGATCTGCTCCCCCGACATCACCTCGGTGACCGCCGGCCCCCAAAGCAGCCGCGTCACCATGAGCCGTCGCCCGTCGATCGTCCGGAACTGGACCTGGGCGGTGGGGCTCCCCTCGATGCCGAACCACCCGTCGGCCAACGGAGTGAGCGCTGACGTGACCACCTCAGGCGTCCCAAGGCGCCACGTTCTCCGGCGCAGCCGTGTTGACGGATACGAACACCCCCAACTTGCTGTCCGGGAGCACCTGAAGCATGGAGAAGTTCCACGAGGTACCGCCGTCGTGCTGCACCACTGGACCGGCCCAGTTCAGCTCTGGATTGCCGAGCGCGAACCCCAGCCCCATCGTGAAGTAGAGGATGTCGACCGGCGCGGTCACCTGCGGCGTCCACATCTGCGCCAGGGTGCCGGCCGGCAGTACCCGGCCGGTGCGCCCCTGCCCGTCGGCGACGAGCATCTGCAGGTAGCGCGCCATCTCGTGAGCGGTGGAGGTCACCGAACCTGCCGCCCAGCCGTTGATGTACTCCCGCTCCTGCAGCTGCGGCGCCGACAGGGAACCGTTGTCCTGCATGGTCACGGAGTAGTTCGCGGTGAGCTTGCCGCCGTCCACCAGCGCATCGTCGAAGGAGGTCTGCGCCATGCCCATGGGCTCGAACAGGTGGATGCGGGTGTACTCGTCGAAGCTGGTGCCGGTGACGTGCTCGACCAGACTGGCGAGCAGCACGAACCCGGAGTTGTTGTAGGCCCATTCCCGGTTGACGGCCCGCTCGGGATACATCGCAGACAGCGCGCGCACGAGCCATGCGCGGAAGTCCGGGTTGGGCCTGTCATTGGTGAAGAGGCTGTTGAACACGTCGCCGGGGATACCCGAGTGGTGGTCGAGCACGCTGCGCACTGTGATGGCATCGGCCGCCCCCGCGGGTTGCAGCGTGAACTCCGGGACGTACTGGCGCAGCGGGGCGTCGAGGTCCACCTTGCCGTCGGCCACCAGCTGCATGATGGCGGACGCGGTCATGGTCTTGGATACCGAGCCGATGTGGAAGGACGTATTGGCCGTCACTGGGGTGCCGGCTTCTTTGTCGGCATCCCCGAATCCCTCGCTCCACACGACCTGATCCCCATCGACGAGGGCCACCATCATGCCGACCGTGCCAGTTTCCGCCATCATCTTCGGCACCGCGGTCTGGAGTGATGCCACCACGGGCGCGTAGACGGACGACGACCCGGGGACTGTGCGGTCAGGCGGATTCATCGACTGAGGCCCACCGCCCCCGGAGCACCCTGCGAGAAGCAGCGCACTCAGCACCGCCGCGGCCCTGCTGAGAGCAGATCTGCTCCGCGTCATGGAACCAGCGTCGCAGCACAGGTGGCCGGACGGCAGGGACGAACGTCCCGCCCGGAGGCCTGCGACGAAGGGGGCGCCCAGGCCGGCGGCTGCAATACGGTGACGCCATGAGTGATAAAGGCGGCGACGCAGTCCGTTTCGTGATGGTGCCAAAGGTGGCGCACCCCTGGTACGAGGAAGTCTTCCGCGGGGCCGAACGGCAAGCCGTCGCGATGAGCGCGCAGCTGCGGCGCCCCATCACGGTGGCCTACGAGGCACCCGAGCGTGCCACAGTGGCCGACCAGCAGGCGCTGCTGCAGTCGATCGTGGAGCCCGAGGGGTCAAGGCCGGCTGGGATCATGATCGATCCGGTGGAGTCGGTTGCTCACATCCCGGCGATCAGCCGCGCGGTGGAGCTCGGCATCGCGGTGGTGGTCTTCGATTCCCCGGCGCCGGAACCCGGCATCACCGGCGTGGGGAACAACTTCGCCGAACAGGGCCAGATCGCTGCGCGCCGGCTGGCGCAACTACTCGACGGCGTCGGCGAAGTCGCGGTGATGCAGGGCGTCCCGGACGCGCCCAACCATCGGCAGCGCTACCAAGCGCAGGTGGCGACGCTGGCCGAATACCCCGGCATCACAGTGGTGGACGGCGGGGCCGATCACGACGACATCGAGTTGGCGCAGAGCCAGGCCGCCCAGGTCCTGCAGTCCAACCCGAACCTGCGCGGGTACCTCGCGTGCGACGCCTCAGGGCCGATCGGAGTCGCCCAGGCGATCGTGGCGGCCGGACGCGTGGGGCAGGTCACGGCGGTGGGGATGGACTCGATCCCACCCATCGCCGCCGCGGTGGCCAATGGGGTCCTGGAGTCCTCGGTGGCGACGATCCCGCGGATGCAGGGGGCGATGGCGGTGCTGATGCTGTGGCAGGCCAGCCTCGGCCTGCCGGTCCCCCGCTACGTGGACACGGGCATCGACGTGGTGACGGCGGACAACGCGCAGGACTTCCTACGGCCCTAGCCCACTGCGGGGCTCGTGGGTGGAGGCCGTCGGAATCTCCCAAATCCCGGTCAATCCTGCCCACGGAATCCAGCCGAGGTACGCGCGGCACAACGGCCAGCCCGCTACCGTCTGGAGTATGAACAACGCAACCAGAATGTGGATCTGGGGCTTCGCGGCCGGGGTGTTCCTGATGACGGCCATTACCGGGCTCGGCGGCGTCCTCGACGGCGCCGGCTGGTCGGCATGGCTGCAGTTGATCGGGGGCATCGTGGTCGTCGTGGCAGCCATCTTCCTCGGCATCAAGGGCAGCCGGGCCGACAGCGGGTCGGGGCCAAAGACCTGAGCCACCGCTCGCGCTAGCCGAAGTCCTTTATCTCGGCCGTCGTCAGGGTGGCAGTGAGCACAAGTCCCGTGAGCGAACCGAGCACGGTGCCGACCAGGATGGTCAGGGGTACACCGATCCGAAGCGACCGCGCCGGTCGGTCGGGGAGCTCTCCACCGGGTAGGCGCCGACGGCGGTGATCCTCCGATGGCTGCCACTCTCAGGGCCGAGGCGGACTGCCCAGTGGTCATGCCGCGGCCCTCTAACTCAAGTGGCACTTGTCGTGCCAGCGCCGCGATGATGGTGCTGCGTCGCCCCGAGGGTGACGAGATGCCGGCCGAGGAGAGGCAGAATGACGATGAGTCGGGACGTGAAACAGACGGTGGAGATCGACCCGCAGACGGGCGGATGGGTGAAGCTCGCCGAGGGTGAGAAGATCCGAGTCGTCGATGTCGCGGGCCAGCAGGTCGCGGACCTCTTCGCCGTAGCGAGTGACGAGTTCGACAAGTGGCTCAGCACATCGACCTCGCGCGGCGTGGCGTGGAAACTGTTCCCCGGCGTGGGAGACCGCTTCTTCACAACGGAATTCGTGCCGCTCCTGACCTTCGAGGCTGACGACAGTCCCGGCGTGCATGACATGCTCTTCAGCGTCTGCCGGCCCGAGATGTATGCCTCGCTCGGGGCGCCTTTGCCTCATCCGAGCTGCCACGAGAACTTCCGACTGGCCGCGTCGCAGTTCGGCTGGCACCCGGCGGAAGTGCCGGATCCGGTCAACTTCTTCCAGCGCACCGCCATCGGCGCCGACAAGTCCTTGACTCCGCTGCCCGCCCCCACCAAGGCCGGAGACTCGGTGACGCTGCGGGCCGAGCGCGACCTGTACGTCGTGGTGACGGCCTGCTCTATGGACGTCGAACCGATCAACGGCGACGAGTGCACCGGCCTCCGGCTGGAGGTACTCGCGGAGTAGATGGGGTAGGTGGCACCGACCAACGATGAGCCCGCGCGGATGCCGTCGGAGCCCCTAGCCCGTCGCCTTCTTCGGACCCTGACCTGGTGCCACGGCATCAGCCACCGCCGCGAACGTCGTCCAACTCGAGCTGCCGTAGCTGTCGGCGTCGGCGAATGCGGCCGGCAGGTACGTCATCGCCACCGAGACGGTCAGCTTCTCCGACGGCAGGTAGCCGCTGGTGGAGGCGAGGCCTGCGAAGCTTGCGTTCTGGGCCAGCCACGGCCCGAGCCGCCAGATGCCCAGGCCGTAGGACATGGCTTCGGTGTTCGGCCGGCAGGACGAGCAGACCCCCGTCGGATCCTTAGTGCCAAAGCCGACCAGGTTCGGGCCGGTTTGCGCCTCGTACATCTCCTTGGACACCTGAGAACCGGAACCGACGATCTCCATCGATGACGTCATATCCGTGATCGTCGTCGTGATGACCGCCCCCTTGGCGGTCGTCCACGACGGGTTCCAGTAGGTGGCTTCCTCGTAGAAGGGCGTTCCGGGAGGGACGTTCAAGTACTCGGCCCGCTCCGAGGTGAACGAGTGCAGGGCCGGTTCGGGGATGGCCGGTGTGCCGCCATTGCTTCCCGTCTGCGTGAGCTTCATCGGTTCGAGCACATACTCGGCCATCACATCGGCCATCGGCTTCCCGGTGATCTGCTCCAACACCTTCGCCAGGATCACGTAGTTGGTGTGGCTATAGCCCCAGTTGGTGCCGGGTGCGAACTGCTCCGGACCGTTGAGGCCCAGCGCGATTAGTTCGTCGTCGCTCCACTGCCGGAAGGGGTCGCGGTCGGAACTGGCGAGCATCTCGGGTTGGTAGACGTAGTCCGCGTAGCCGGACGTCATGTTCAGCAGGTTCTTGATCGTGATCTGGTCCGCGCGTGGGTAGTCGGGGAACCATGTCGACAGCTTGTCGTCGAGCGAGACCTTCTTGGCGTCCACCAGTTTCGCGAAGATCTCGCCGATGTACATGAACCCGAACGCGCCGCTGCGGAAGTGCATGTCGGGCGTGGCGGGAACTCCCGTCATGGACTCCCCCGTGGCCGCGGTGTAGACGTCCTGGCCGTCCTTGGTCACCCGCACGATGAGGGCCTTCAGATTGTTGGCGGCCATGGCGTCATCGACGGCCTTGCCGATGGCTGCTTTCGTGGCCGTGTCCGCGGTCCCGGAGGGAACCGTGGAGCCGGCTGAGGTCGGCTCGGAATTGCTGCCGCCGGCGGAACAGCCACTCACAATGGAGCACGCCGCGATCAGGGCGACGACAGTCGCACCAGCGGCCGAGCGCTTCCGCGACGTGCCCCCAGAGAGCGTGGCCACGAAACCTCCGTCGGTCGGTAGTCCAGACTGGTGAACGCGGGCTGCCTGGTCATCCTGTCCGTACATATGCGCGGGTCGGAAACCTATTGGTGTGGGGTGAGTGACGGGACTCGAACCCGCGACATTCGCGACCACAACGCGACGCTCTACCAGACTGAGCTACACCCACCACGGCGCAAGCGCACCGCTGCCAGCCCGCAGGCGGACCGGCGCAGAGCAGTCTACGCCAGCACCGTTCCCGCGCGGCAGCGGACTGCCTATCCTGATCTCATGTCGGGTCGCCCGGATCACGCGCCTGCGGCGCCCCGCCGGTTCGACCTGTCCAGCGACGTGGGCGAGCGGCCCGGACCCGACGGACTCGCCGCCGACGCCGCGCTGCTCGACATCGTGACCAGCGCCAACGTGGCCTGCGGCGGCCATGCTGGCGATGCCACTTCGATGACGGCGCTGTGCGAACTCGCAGTCGAGCGGGGCGTCGCCATCGGAGCCCAGGTGTCCTATCTGGACCGCGAGGGCTTCGGTCGGCGCCGCCTGGACGTCCCACCGCGCATCCTGGCAGAGCAGCTGCGCGAGCAGTGGGGGGAACTCAACGCGGCAGCGGCAGCCGCCGGCGCACGCGCGGACTACCTGCGCCCGCACGGCGCCCTGTACAACACCGCCCTCGTCGACGACGAGGTCGCGTTGGCCGTGCTCGACGCCGCTCCCCCTGCCACCCGGGTGCTCTGCCTGGCGGGCACCGCCCTCGCCGGCGCCGCGCAGCACCGGGGCAACCCGGTGACCACGGAGGTCTTCGCCGACCGCGCCATCACGCCCAATGGCCTGCTCGTCCCCCGCGACCGGCCCGGCGCAGTAGTCGCCGATCCTGCCGCAGTGCAGGAGCGCCTCGTTGAATGGGCCGTCACCGGCACCCTCACAGCGATCGACGGCAGCCGGGTGCGCATCGTCGCGGAGTCGATCTGCATCCACTCCGACACCCCGGGGGCCCTTGCCGCGGCGAGCGCCCTGCGCGCGGCGCTGGAACAGGCCGGGGCCGTCATTCGGCCTTTCGCGCAACCATGAGGTTCCACCAGTACGGCGAGCACGCGGTCCTGATCGACACCGCGCCAGGCCTGAGCCACCTCGTCGCGGCCGAGGCCCGCCGCACGTTCGGCGCCGGCCTGCTCGACGCCGTGCCCACTGCCGCGTGCGTACTGCTCGACTTCGCGCGACCGACCAGCGCCGAGCAGGTCGCCGCAGTCCTGCCCGCGCCCGATAACGCCGCCGCGGGGCCCGCGGACAGTGCGGCCGTCACAATCCAGGCGGACTTCGACGGACCCGACCTGGCCGAGGTCGCAGCCGCCGCAGATTGCTCGCCGGAGCGTGTGGTCGAACTGCTCACCGCCGTCGAACTCACGGTGGAGTTCTGCGGGTTCGCTCCAGGCTTCGCCTACCTGATCGGCCTACCCGAGGTGCTGCACCTGCCGCGCAGGGCCACTCCGCGTACCCGCGTGCCTGCTGGGTCGGTAGCACTCGCGGCAGGCTACGCGGCCGTCTACCCAGCGGACTCTCCCGGTGGATGGCACCTGGTGGGGCGCACGCGCACGGCGCTCTTCCGGCCCGACCGCGACCCGCCAGCACTGCTGCAGCCGGGCATGAGGGTGCGCTTCGATCAAACGTAGGAATCCGGGCAGGCGCCACCCGACCTATGCTCGCCAGGTGACGCGTCGCCAGATCGAGCTGCTCCAGGTGCCGGCGCAGGCGATCTTCGTCGATGGCGGGCGCCCCGGTTGGGCGCACCTGGCCATCACTCGTGCCGGGCCGTACGACCAGAGCGCGTACGAGCGAGCCAACCGCCTGGTCGGCAACCTGCCGGGCGCCGCCGCCGTGGAGTACGTGCTCGGCCCGCTGAATCTGCGCACCGCGGTCGCCTGCAACCTTGCCGTGTGTGGGGTCGGCGCCTCGGTCCGCGTGACGGCAGAGCACCGCACCCGCCACTACGGCACCGAGGAGTCCGTGGCGGTCCCCGCGGACGCCGAGATCACCATCGGAGTCGCCCGCCACGGCGTGCGCGGGTACCTGGCTGTGCGCGGGGGTTTCGCCGCCGAACGAGTGCTCGGCTCACGCTCCCGCGACACCCTCGGGGCCCTCGGACCCGCGCCCCTGCAACCCGGCGATGTGGTGGGGATCGAGGACGCGACCGGCGGCTACCCGTCGGCCTCGTGGCTGCCCGTCGAGCATGGTGCGCACGGCCCGAGCGACCCGCGGTCCCCCACTTCGCTGCCGTTGCTCCCCGCGCCGCGCGACAGCGCCCTGCGCCTCCCTCGGGCGGACCTTGCCGCGCTCACATGGACGGTGTCGCCGGACTCGGACCGCGTGGGCATGCGGCTGAGCGGCGCGTCGCTGCCGGTGACGGCGGCGACGGGCTCCGAGCCGCTGGTGCGGGGCGCCGTGCAGGTACCGCCGGACGGCAGACCCGTCATCATGGGGCCGGACCACCCAACGACTGGTGGCTATCCCGTCATCGGGGTCGTGGCCCGCGACGCCTGGGACGTCCTGGCGCAGTTGCGTCCCGGCGACGCCGTCCGCCTCGTCCCGCTCACCGGGCGGACCCGACCGACCGCTTAGAGTTTCCGTCATGACCGATGGCCCAATCGTGTGGATCGACTGCGAGATGACGGGTCTCGACACGGTGAACGACGCCCTTGTCGAGATCGCCGTGATCGTCACCGACGCCCAGCTCAACCCGCTCGACGAGGGGATCGACATCATCATCGCCCCGCCCGCGGAGGCGCTGGTGGATATGGACGAGGTCGTCGTCAACATGCACACTGCCTCGGGCCTGCTCGAGGCGCTCGCGGATGGCACGACGCTGGCCGCGGCCGGCGCGCAGGTCCTCGACTACGTGCGCCGCCACGTGCCCGAGCCGCGCAAGGCGCCGCTAGCCGGGTCAAGCGTGCACGTGGACCGGATCTTCCTGGCCCGCGACCTGCCCGAACTCGACGCCCACCTGCACTACCGGATCATCGACGTCTCCAGCATCAAAGAGCTGGTGCGCCGCTGGTACCCGCGGGTGTACTTCAACGCACCGGCCAAGACCGGCGGCCACCGGGCGCTCGGCGACATCCTGGACTCGATCCGGGAGCTGCGCTACTACCGCGAGACGGTGTTCGTCGACGAGCCCGGGCCGGCCACTGCGGATGCGAAGAAGGCGGCGGCTCGGGTGGCGGCTCCTACCACTTGAGTGTGCCCCGTCTAGGAGCACTTCATGAAGCGGTTTGCCTGTGTGCAGCGCAGCGCCATGCCGCCCCCGACCGTCTCGAAGTCGACCGCCCAGCCCGTGGCCTTGCGGTTGAGCACCGTGTAGCCGAAATCCGACTTGAGTTGGCCCTGGACCACGGTAGCCCCAGCAATGGTGGTGCCCGCGTAGTCTGCGTCCTTGCTCATCTTTGCGGCCCCGCCGCCGCCGGAAATCACCTGTGTCGGCCGGTGTGCGAACGAGAAGTACCCGAGCCCGTGGATATGCCCGGACACAACCATTTCCACCCCAGGCAGGGTGTCCCCCACCGCGGTCGCCACGGCCTGCATGGTGAGGTTGATCGTCTGAGTTCCCGTCCCTGCGGGTTGCTCGAGCCAGATGGGCCGGTGCAGTAGCAGGAACGAGGTGGGGCTCGGCCCCGAGGCTGCCAGCGACAGCGCCGACTTCATCAGGGGGGTGTAGGTACTCACCTGTTTGGCATCGACCTTGTCGTCCTTGGCGTCCGAGTCGTCGAACACCACGAAGCGCTGGTCCCCAGCGTCCACGGCGTAAGGAGGCAGGAAGTTGTCGCACGACCCCGGCGTGTACGCCCCAGCGGCGAAGAGCCGGAGAAATGCGTCCCCCGCCATCTGGCAGGTCTCATGATTGCCCCGCATGAAGATCCACGGCGCCGTCCCCAGCGACGAGCGGTAGGGCCTGAAGAAATCCGCCTCCATGGTGGCCCACGTGGGTCCGTAGGGGCTTCCACCGCACTTCGCCAGGTCCGCCTGGGGACACTGCACCATGCGGTAGTAGTAGTCACCGGTGTGGATGATCAACTTGGGGGCGAGCTGGGCGATCTCCCCCGACACTGGTTGGGCGGGCCAGGTGGCAGTGCTGTTGCAGTCCTGCATGGGCTTGGGGGGCTCGAGGCGGCAACCTGAGTCGCCGACGATGGCCACGCTGTCGAGCTTGGCGCCCTTGGCCAGTGGTACCGGCAGGGTGAAGCCACCCACATTGATGGATGTCGCCGGTGATGTGAGCACCTGTTCGCACACGACGACGGGGAAAGCCGCACCGCCCGCGGCTGCCCTCACGGGCATCGGGGACGCCTTGCCGTTGACCGTGATCGTCGGGCAGGTGGTGTTGGACGATACGGACCGCACGGACACCTTTCCGCCGTCTATCAGCTGGACCCAGGCGTAGTTCGACCCACCGGTGCCCAACTGCGCCGCGGTGGATGGCGTGGCCGAGTTGGTGTCCGTGGTGCAGCCGGTGGCCCCGAGCAGCGCCGTCACAGCCACAGCGCTCGCCGCGGTCGTTCGCCGCCACTGCCCACCGCGGAACCCGGCCAATTTGTGCCTGGCAGCCACAAGGCGACCTGCCATGCCCCTGCCTTCAGGTAGCCCGCCGGAGCGGCGGGGCAAGAGGCTCGTCACTGGCATGAGATCACGGCTCCAATACGGTAACTGCAGTGCCGCGAGCATAGGTGGGCCCTGGCCGACGCGCGATGCTCGCACGCCGCGAGCAGCCGGACCGGCTTGATCGGCACGTACCTCGGCCAGGCGCGGCGCCCTCATCCATGGTCGACACCTGGCCACCTGCCCGTCACGGGTCCAAGGTCCATGCACGGGTAGCCTGAACAAGCCGGCGGCCAGTGAGCGGCCGTCGCTGAAGGGGGTAGGCACGTGCGGGCAGCGAAGGGTGCGATTCCGGCTGCAGCGGCCGCCGGCGTGCTGCTGCTGGTCGGCTGCGGCGGATCCGGCGCGAACTCATCCGCGACCTCCTCGGCCGGCGTCGGGGCGAGCCGCACCACGTCTGCGGCGGCGTCACCGCAAGCGAGCATCAACCCGGCGCAACCGGTCACGACGGTCACCGCCACCGTCACGGTGCCGCCCCCCACCACCGATCCGCCAGTGTCACCGGTGGCACCGATTCCGCCCACCGCATCACTGCCCCCAACCGCGACGGGGGCCTCAGTCGCGCCGGTGTCCGGCAGCGCGCCGACGCCCCAGCAGGTGCTGGCGGCGGCCCAGAGCGCGGGAGTGCCGCTAGTCGTCGAGGCTGGCTGGGATTCCGAATGGGACCTGCCCAGTCGCCAGGCCGACTGGCAGCCGATCGGGGTCATGTTGCACCACACCGGCACTACGACTCCGGGCAGCGCCCCGACGCCGTGTTCATCGGCGATTCGATCACCGA
>JBIRBF010000157.1:0-6467 GCA_044326505.1 Candidatus Nanopelagicales bacterium
GATGGTCGTCAGCGGCGACCGCGCCTTCGTCGACGTCAAGGCTTATGTCGAGGCTGTCGCTCCCGACCTCGGCCAGCGCGTGTGCAAGTGGGTGGGCAACGACGACGTCTTCCGTGAGCTGCGCATCGATGAGCAACTCGCCAAGGCCCTGGACCGGAAGGTCTGGTTGCCCTCGGGCGGTTCGCTCGTGATCGATCGCACGGAGGCCATGACCGTTGTGGACGTCAACACCGGCAAGTTCACCGGCAAAGGCGGCAACCTCGAGGAGACCGTCACCCGCAACAACTTGGAAGCCGCCGAGGAGATCGTTCGCCAGCTTCGGCTGCGCGACATCGGCGGCATCATCGTGGTCGACTTCATCGACATGGTCCTCGAGGACAACCGCGACCTCGTGCTGCGACGGCTGGTGGAGTGCCTCAGCCGAGACCGCACGAAGCACCAGGTCGCCGAGGTGACGTCGCTAGGCCTGGTGCAGATGACGCGCAAGCGGATCGGCCAGGGGCTGATGGAAACCTTCTCGACCACGTGCGAGGTCTGCAACGGTCGCGGAGTGAAGGTTCAGCTGGAGCCCGCGGGGGCGACCAAGTCCGAGGAGCGGCCCGCGCGGCCGCGCCGGCCCCGCGTGACCGGACCCATTCCGGGTGCCCCGACGGCGCATCGGCATGTGGAGGACGAGTCCGACGCGCCTGAGGTCGAAGTCGATGCCGAGGTCGGGCTCGAGGGTGAGGCTGGAGCTGAGGTCATCGAGGCGGACGCCGCCGAGGCGTTGGAACCGACCTCGCTGACCGACGCCGACGAGACGGCGATCATCGAGGACACCCCGTCGGACGATGATCTGCACGGTGCCGTAGACTGAGGGATCGTATGGCGGCGCTGCCCTGCGCCGCGCGTTCCACGCGTGAGGTATCGCTGCGGAGCCGCGGAGCGGGCCTGCGGGCTGTAGCGGCCCGCAGGCCGACCCACCAGAACTACCCGAATCTGACCCAAGGAGTGTGCGGTGTTCGCGATTGTCCGCGCCGGTGGCCACCAAGAGAAGGTCGCAGTCGGTGATGTCATCGCCGTCGACCGAATTGACGGCGAGCCCGGCAGCACCATCAACCTTCCCGTGCTGCTGCTCGTGGACGGCGAGAACGTCACGCACGAGGCCTCGGCGCTGGCCGAGACCCCGGTGACCGCCGAGATCGTCGAGCACACCCGTGGGCCCAAGATCACCATCCTGCGGTACAAGAACAAGACCGGCTACCGCCGTCGGCAGGGCCACCGCCAGGACTTGACCAAGCTGCGCGTGACCGCAATCGGATCGGGGAAGTAGGACATGGCTCACAAGAAAGGTGCGTCGAGCACCAGGAACGGCCGCGACTCAAACGCTCAGCGCCTGGGCGTGAAGCGTTTCGGCGGCCAGTTCGTCAGCGCCGGCGAGATCATCCTGCGCCAGCGCGGCACGCACTTCCACCCCGGCGTCAATGTCGGTCGCGGTGGCGACGACACGCTGTTCGCCCTCACCGCGGGCACGGTTGACTTCGGCACCCGCAAGGGCCGCCGAGTCGTCAACATCGTCGCGGCTGACTAGCCCGACGCTGCGGCACTCGTCCGCGGCGACCCGAACCACGTGAGCTGCAGATGACCACCTTCGTCGATCGTGCCGTGCTCCGTGCTCGCGCAGGCGACGGGGGCAGGGGTTGCTCGTCGGTGCACCGCGAGAAGTTCAAGCCGCTCGGCGGCCCAGATGGCGGCGACGGGGGTCGCGGCGGCGATGTGGTCGTCGTGGCCGAACCGGGTACGGCAAGTCTGATCGACGTCGGCTTCCACCCGCACCGCAAAGCCGCCAACGGCGGACCCGGCGAGGGCAGCAACAAGCACGGCGCCTCGGCCCAGGACGTCATCGTTCCCGTCCCGCTCGGCACCGTCGTGCTCACCGAGGACGGTGAGCAGGTCGCCGATCTGGCCGAGCCCGGGCAGCGCTTCGTCGCCGCGCGCGGCGGGCGCGGCGGTCTGGGAAACGCGGCGCTGGCCAACCGCAGGCGCCGAGCGCCCGGCTTCGCGCTGCTGGGTGAGCCCGGCGACGAGACGGTCTACGTGCTCGAGCTCAAGATGCTTGCCGATGTGGGCCTGATCGGGTTCCCCAGCGCGGGCAAGTCCTCGCTCGTCTCGGTCCTCAGCGCCGCTCGGCCGAAGATCGCCGACTACCCGTTCACCACGCTCGTGCCGAACCTGGGTGTCGTGACTGCGGGGGACACGGTCTTCACCGTCGCCGATGTGCCGGGGCTGATCCCGGGTGCCAGTGAGGGGCGAGGGCTGGGGCTGGAGTTCCTGCGCCACGTGGAGCGGTGCGCGGTGCTCGTCCACGTGATCGACTGCGCGAGCCTGGAATCCGATCGCGACCCGCTGAGCGACATCGATGCCATCGAGGCCGAGCTGGCGGCCTACGGCGTGCTGGCCGACACCCCCCGACTCGTGGCGCTGAACAAGATTGACGTGCCCGAGGGGCGTGACCTGGCCGAGATCGTCGGACCCGACCTGGCGGTTCGGGGCTGGCCCGTGTTCGAAGTGTCGGCAGTGACTCACGAGGGCCTGCGGCCGCTCACCTTCGCCCTCGCCGCGGCCGTGCGCGATGCGCGGGCTGTGCGTGCGGCGGCCGAACCGGAGCGGCCGCGCATCGTGATTCGACCGAAGGCCGTCGATGACGGGGGCTTCGAGGTGAAGGCGCTGGCCCACGGCGCCTTCCGCGTGATCGGCGAACGGCCCACGCGCTGGGTGCGGCAGACGGACTTCAGCAATGACGAGGCTGTGGCCTACCTGGGCGAGCGACTCGCACGGCTGGGCGTCGAGGACGAGCTGCGCCGGCTGGGAGCTGTGCCCGGGTGCGAGGTCCTGATCGGGCCCGTCAATGACTCGGTGGTGTTCGACTGGCAGCCGACCGACGGTGTGGACCTGGACGAAGACGACGGGTTCGGCCCCGACGGCGCAGGCGAGGACGCACACGACTCATCGCCGGACGAGGCCGGGGCGGACCAGGATCGATGATGCGCGAGCAGATCACCACGGCCGCTCGGATCGTCGTCAAGGTGGGCTCCTCCTCGCTCGCGACGGCGGCGGGAGAGCTCGATGTCGAACGGCTGCGCCGACTCGCCGACGTGCTCGCTGAACGGGTGGCCCTGGGACAGCAGGTGGTCCTGGTCACCAGCGGTGCGGTCGCCGCCGGGATCGGCCCGCTCGGTCTGCCAGGTCGGCCGCGCGCGCTCGCGACACAGCAGGCCGCCGCCAGCGTCGGCCAGGGGCTGTTGCTCGCCCACTACACCGACGCTTTCCGCGCCCACGGCATCACCGTGGGCCAGGTGCTGCTCACGTCTGCGGATCTGACCCGGCGCGCCCACTACTCCAACGCCCGGCACACCCTGGAGTGCCTGCTGTCCTTCGACGTCGTGCCTATCGTCAACGAGAACGACACCGTCGCCACCCACAGGCACGGCGACAACGACCGCCTGGCAGCGCTGGTCGGTCACTTGATCAAGGCCGATGCGGTCTTCCTGCTCAGCGATATCGACGCCCTGTACGACGGTCCGCCGGAGCTCGCCAGCAGCCGCACCATCGATCACGTCGCCACCGCCGACGACCTCGAGGGACTCGTGATCGGCGGGGTGGGCAGCAGCGTCGGCAGCGGCGGGATGGCGACCAAGGTGAACGCGGCGGTGATCGCCACCCACGGAGGCATCCCAGTGGTGCTCACCTCGGCCGAGTTGGCCGCCGAAGCGCTTCGCGGCGAGGCCGTCGGGACGCTGTTCTCGCCGTCGGAGCGGCCGCTCTCGGCCCGGTACTTGTGGCTCGCGCACGCGGCTGGCGTCGAGGGTGCGCTCGTGCTCGACGACGGAGCCGTCGCAGCGGTCGTCGAGCGGCGCAAGTCGCTGCTGCCGGCGGGCATCGTGGCGGTGCGAGGCGACTTCACCTCCGGCCGTCCGGTGGATCTGGTCGATCGCCGGGGCCGGGTCGTGGCGCGCGGACTATCGGCCTACGACGCCTCGGAGTTGCCAGCCATGCTCGGGCGTTCGACCCGGGAGCTGGCCGCGGAGCTGGGCCCAGAATTCGAGCGCGAGGTCGTCCACGCCGACGACCTGGTGGTGCTCAACCAGGGAGCGGGAGCCTAGCCTGCTGCCATGACGGCAGTTGAGCTCGATCCCAGCACGGACTCCGAGGTACGCACCGCAGTGCTCACATGTGCCGAGCGGGCGCGTGACGCAGCCGCAGTGCTGGCCACGCTCACCCGGGCGTCCAAAGATGCGGCGCTGCTCGCCATCGCCGACGCCCTCGATGCCCAGACCGATCGCATCGTCGCCATCAACGACGAGGACGTCCGCCGCGCCCGCGCGGCCGGTACGGCGGCCGGCCTGGTGGACCGCCTGACCCTCGATGCACCTCGCATCGCCGCCATCGCCGACGCGTTGCGCGATGTCGCAACTCTGGACGACCCAGTCGGCGACGTCGTGCGCGGTTACCGCCTGCCCAACGGCCTCGACGTGGCGCAGGTACGGGTGCCGCTGGGTGTCGTGGGCATGATCTATGAGGCTCGGCCCAACGTCACCGTAGATGCCGCCGGGCTATGCCTCAAGAGCGGCAACGCTGCGCTGCTGCGGGGGTCCTCCTCGGCCGCGTCCACCAACCGCGTCCTGGTCGATGTGATGCGCGAGGCCCTGGCGGAGACCGAGGTGCCCGTGGACGCGATCCAACTCGTGCCGGGCGACACGCACGAGTCCGTCACGCACCTCATGCGGGCCCGTGGACTGGTGGACGTGATCATCCCGCGGGGCGGCGCCGGGCTGATCGCCTCGGTGGTCGAGAACTCGCTGGTGCCGGTGATCGAGACCGGGGTGGGCAACGTGCACGTGTACGTGGACGCCGCAGTCGACGTACCGCAGGCCGTTCAGGTGCTCGTCAACGCTAAGACCCAGCGGCCCAGCGTGTGCAATGCGGCTGAGACGCTGCTTGTCCACGCCGATGCGGCCGAGGCCTTCCTGCCAGCCGCGATGGCGGCTCTGGCCGAGGCGGGCGTCACAGTGCACGGAGACGAGGGCGTCCGGCCGTACGCCGAGGCGGCCGGGATCAGCTATGAGCCCGTGACCGACGAGGACTGGGCAGCGGAGTACTACTCCCTGGACATCGCGGCCGGCATCGTGGCGGACCTGCCGGCCGCCGTGCGTCACATCCGTCGCTGGACCAGCGGACACACCGAGGCGATCCTCACCACCGACGCCCGCTCGGTCCGTGCCTTCGTCGCCGGGGTGGACTCGGCTGCGGTGATGGTCAACGCGTCCACTCGGTTCACCGACGGCGGCGAGTTCGGCTTCGGTGCCGAGATCGGCATCTCCACCCAGAAGTTGCATGCGCGCGGTCCCATGGGCCTGCCCGAGCTCACCAGCACCACCTACGTCGTCACCGGCGACGGGCACGTCCGACCGTAGCCGTGGCGCGCATTGCGCGGGGTTGGGACCGCGGGCCGGGTGGGGCGCTATTGTGTGGCCATGTCGATCCACTCCATCGCACTGGTTGCGTCCGAGGCGCCCGAGGCCGAGCAGGCCGTCGATATCAACCCCTACGTGTACGGCGCCACCGCGCTGATCGTGCTGCTCGCGCTGCTCATCGTCGTCACGCGCTTCAACATCAACCGCTGATCCGGACGCTGCGGTGAGCACGATCACTGCTCGCCGCGTCGGGGTGATGGGTGGGACCTTCGATCCCATCCACCTGGGCCACCTGGTCGCCGCGGCCCAGGTGCGCGAAGCCTTCGAACTCGATGAAGTCGTGTTCGTGCCGACCGGTAACCCTTGGCAGAAGGACCCCGCTGGCGTCAGCCCGGCCGACCAGCGGCTCATCATGACCCTGCTGGCCACGGTGCCCAACCCGGCCTTCAGCGTGTCCTCGGTCGACATCGACCGCGCCGGACCGACGTTCGCGGTGGACACGCTCACCGATCTGCGGCGCGTGTACGGCGCCGAGGCGGAACTTTTCTTCATCACGGGCGCCGATGCCTTGTCCGGTCTCATCGGGTGGCGCGAGCATGAGCGGATTCTGCGCCTGGCGCACCTGATCGGCGTGACGCGTCCCGGCCATGAGCTCGCCGATCCCGGTCTGCCGGAAGGTAGCGTCACGCTGCTCGAGGTGACTGCCATGGCGATTTCGTCCACCGAGTGCCGGGCGCGCGCTCGGGCGGGCCTGACCCTGGAGTACCTGGTCCCCGAGTCGGTCGCGGCCTACATCGCCAAGTCGGGGCTGTATCGCTCATGACCCTGCGCCACCCCTCCCGTCGCCGCAGCGTCATCGCGCTGGTGCTGCTCGTCGTCGTGATGGCCGCGATGGCCGTCGTCATCGCGCGCGCCGGCAACGGGGCGCCCACACCGCAGCCCACCGCGGTCCCGAGCGGGTCGCCCACCACGGCGCCTGCCACGTCTACCGCGTCGATCCGAGCGGCAAGATCA
>JBIRBF010000160.1:0-6404 GCA_044326505.1 Candidatus Nanopelagicales bacterium
ACCGGGGCGGCGGCGGTTGCCGAGCACCTCGACGTGCTCGAACGCCTCGTTGTCTCGCGCGTCGCCCGACCCTCGCCCGGTCCTTGCCCAATAAGTGCCTGGTCTTGGCGGTCTTGCGGAACCCCGACTTCAGCGAGGTGGACCAATGGACCGCAGCCGCCACGTCGACGAAGGTCGGGACGTCCATGTCGAGCACGACGGGCGTGCCGTGGACGGTGATGGCGAGCGTCCCCGTCTCGGTGAAGGTGGTGTTGAACTCGTCGTCGGCTCGGTCGGCCAGGAAGACGTCACCGTCCCCGCTGACCTTCATCCGGGCCATGCACTCACTGGTCATGGCCGTCTTGAGCATCTTGCCCATGCCGCCGCTGCCCTCACAGGCGAAGTTCACGTCGCCCTGGTAGGCCACCATGGAGCCTTGCTTCGCCTTGAAGAGGGGCTGAGCCTCGGACAGGCGGGCTTTGAGCATCTTCCTGTTCTGCTTGGTGAAGCAGCCCGGGACCGAGTCCTCCCGGCGTCGTCGAGTATGTCGCTGCGCATAGGCACCGAAGTAGCCACTGTTTGGGTGTGCAAGCACGGCCAAGCCCCCGGTCGGCTGTTGCATGATCGGCTTCCACTGTCGCCCGTCCGCTCAGCGTTGGCTTGAGAGAGTTACACTCGGGGTCCGTAGCCCCCGCCGAGTGACCAGCCGGCCGTTCATCTGAGGTGCGAGTTTGCGACCCGTCATTCAACTCGGCTGGCCGACGGCCACCGCCGCCGCAGTGCCCGGGCGGCACCGCGGCGGAGGAGCGTCGCGAGTGTGGATCTCGTCCCTCCTGTGCATCCTCCTCGCGGTACTCGCCTCCTTCCTGCCGGCGTCTGCCGCCCGCGCGGGCGCAGCCAAGCTTCCTATGTTCGGGATCCAGTTCCACGGCACGTGGGCCGGATACACCGATGAGGCCAAGGACAATGTGCTCACCCGCGTCAAGGCTGCAGGTGTGAGTTCAGTCCGCATCGATGTTTCGTGGGCGATGCTGGAGCCGAGCGGATCGGGCGTGCTGTCGGATTGGGGCGTGGCCCAAGTCGACTCGGCCATCCGGATGGCATACGACCGCGGCCTGCGCCCGTTGGTGACGTTGTGGCTGGCGCCTACCTGGGCCAACGGCAGCGACGATGAGCGCGTGGCACCGACTTCGCCCGCCGGATTGGCAGGTCTGAGCTCCATCTCCGAACGGCTGGCCGCCAAGTACAAGGGCGTCGTCGACTCCTGGGAGGTGTGGAACGAGCCGAACAGCCCGGACTTCATGCGCGGTGCGGACCCGACCGTCTACGCGAACGTCCTCCGAGCGGCCTACGCGGGCTTCAAGGCCGGGGATGCGTCGTCGACCGTCGTTTTCGGAGGACCCTCCTACGTCGACGACGCCTGGGTCGACAAGGTGCTCAGCGCGGGTGGCGCAGGCAACTACGACGTCATGGGTGTGCATCCCTACATGGCAGTCGCGGACGAGTCGCCCTCCGAGCCCGACAACGGCACCATCTGGCGGATGAACCATCTGCCGGCCCTCACCGAGGTGATGGCCAAGCACGGCGAGGGCGCGAAGGAGATCTGGTTCACCGAGTTCGGCTGGACCGTCAACCCGACCACCGCGACGACCGCCAACTGGCAGCGAGGCGTCTCGGCCCTCAAGCAGTCGACCTACCTGAACGCGACGATCGACCAGGTGATGGCCCGGTACCCGCAGGTGAAGCGCCTGTACTGGTACCAAGACCGGGCCGATTCCGACAGCCCGGAAAACGCGGGCTTCGGAATGATCTACCCCGACGGGGCAGGCACCCCCGCCTTGCAGACCGTGGCGCGCCGCTACGCCCCAGACGTCGATCCCGCACTCATCGGGAAGCCGCTGCCGCCCGCGGATGCCACGGCCGCCAAGGAGCGCCACCGGGCCAATCCCTTCGCCAAGCCGGCTCACCTGCCGCTGCCGGAGAGGTCATCGCTCTTCGTGTCGATGGCGCCGGTGCGCGTCGCCGACACACGGGCCGGTCAGCCGGACGTCGCCTTTCCGGCGGTCAAGGCGCCCGTCGGCGCCGGCGAGGTGCTGCGCATCCCTGTGGCCGGCACGGCCGGAGTGCCGCGAGACGCTAAGGCAGTGTCGCTGAACGTCGCGGCAACCGGTTCACCTGTGCCTGGCCATCTCCGGGTCTTCCCCTGCGGCGAGGCCGTCCCCAACGCGTCGACGCTGAACTTCCCCGCCGGTCGCAGCGTTGCGAATGCGGCTCTTACGCAGGTCGGGGACGGCGGCGCGATCTGCGTGTACGCATCGGTCCAGACCGACGTGTTCGTCGACATCAACGGCTACACGCCCTGGGGAACCGAGATGGTGTCGACCCCGCCGGTCCGGGTGGCCGACACCAGGGTCGGTCAGGAAGTCGTCGCCTTCCCGGCGGTGAAGCAGAGCCTGGGCGCCGAGCAGGAGATCGCCGTACCGGTCACCGGGGCGGGTGGTGTGCCGGCCGACGCCGAGGCGGTGTCGCTGAACGTCACCGCCGCCGGGCCGTCGGCGCCGGGGCACCTGCGCGTGTACCCGTGCGGCGCGCAGCGTCCCAACGCGTCCACGCTCAACTACCCGGCCGGCCAGACGGTGGCGAACGCCGCGCTCACGCGGATCGGAACCGACGGTGCCGTGTGCATCTACTCCGCAGCTCGCACCGATGTGTTCGTGGACGTCAGCGGCTACGTCCCGGCGGCCGTGGGGTACACACCCATGGCGCCCGTGCGAGTGGCCGACACCCGGGTCGGGGAGGAGAGCGTCGCTTTCCCGGCCGCGAAACAGCCCCTTCGCGCGATGCAGACGCTGACCGTGCCGGTTGCCGGTTTGGCGGGCGTACCCTTCGATGCGGCTGCGGTGGCGTTGAACGTCACCGCCGTTGGACCGTCCGCGCCCGGACACCTGCGCGTCTACCCCTGCGGCACGGAGCTGCCCAACGCGTCGACGCTCAACTACCCGACGGGCCAGAACGTCGCCAACGCGTCGTTGACCCGGGTGGGGGCCGGCGGCGCCGTGTGCGTCTACACGGTTGCCGACACCGACGTGCTCGTCGATGTCAACGGATGGTTCGCACACTGACGGGTCCGCGCGCGGCAGCTGTGGACTCCACAGTCCGCCGCACTCGGTCGAGCCTGCGCGGCGGCCCCTATTCGGGCGCGACGCCCTCGGGGGACCAGTGGACCTTGGGCCGGTCAGGGCTGAAGCCGAACAGGGCGCGGGTGATCTCGAACGGCTCGGCCATGAACGTGCGGGCCTGCGTTCCCCAGTATCGGGCAGCCGCCTGCACGGCCTCGATGTCCACCCTGGACGAGTTGGCCACCTGAGAGGCGTGGGCGTCGAGCGCGGCAATCTTGCGCTCGAGATCCACAGTCTCAAGGCCTACGAACAACTGCGGGTGGAACCTGCGCGTCGAGGGCGACTGGAAGTGCAGAATCGTCTGCGAGTTCCGGCCGGCGGACAGCACCGCCGACGCTGTCGCGCGGTGGTCCTGGTGGGAGTCGTCCTCCGCGTGGGTGTAGATGATGTCGGGGTTGATCTCGTTGATGATCGCCTCGATCGGCTGGACGGTCTGCGCGCTCGCCGACAGGCTTCCGTCGGGCAGCCCCAGCAGTCGCAGCTCGCTGTCGAGTTCATCGGCGGCAGCCCGCGCCTCCGCGCGCCGCAGCTCGACGTGCCCCGGACCCATCAGCCCGTCCGTCATCGCTGCGATCACCACGCGGGCACCGGCGCGCCGATGCCGCCAGAGGGTCCCGCCGCACCCGAGCTCGACGTCGTCGGGATGGGCTCCCACGGCCAGTACTGTTACCGAGAACATGGGCAGATCATAGGTCTCGTGGGTGGCTGGCGGCACTCGGAGGCCGCTGCGGGAGAGGACGCGATGTTGGGCGCACAAAGCATGCTCGCCGATCCGGAGGCCATCGAGGCCGTCATCTTCGACGTCGACGACACCCTGTACCTGCAGTCCGAGTGGTTGGCGGGCGCCTGGGCGGCCGTCTCGGCGGCGGCCGCCGCCGGCGACGGCGTCGATCCGGACGCACTCAACGACGCGCTGCTTCGCATCGCCGCGGAGGGTAGTGACCGTGGCGGCATCATCGACCGCGGGCTCGCCGAAGTGGGGGCCGCGGACATCGCCGTGCGTCCACTGGTCGACGTGTTCCTTGCCCACCGCCCCGAGCGGCTGTCGCTGCTGCCCGGTGTTGCGGAGATGCTGGCCTCGCTGCGCGGCGACGGGGTCGGCGTGGCCCTGGTCACCGACGGCGCCGTGACGACTCAGGAGTCGAAGTTGGCCGCCCTCGGCTTGGCCGACCTCGTCGATCACGTGGTGCTTTCCGACGAGCTGGGCAGGCAGTTCCGCAAGCCCCACCCCAAGCCGGTGCTCGAGGCGCTGAGCCGGCTGAGCGCGGAGCCGACGAGGGTGGTCATGGTCGGAGATCGCCCCGACAAGGATGTCGCCGCTGCCGCGGGGGCAGGCGTCCGGGCTGTCCGGGTACGCACCGGCGAGTACCGGGGGATGCCCGACCACCCCTTCACCTGGCGAACGGAAGATTCGGCCGTCGAGGCCGTCACCGGCCTTCGGGCGGCGGGACTGCTCGCCTGAACCCAGCGCCTGGGTGGGCTAGCCGCGGAGCGCGGCGGGCAGGGAGCCGTCGGTGTAGTCCGGCTCGTCGAACGTCAACAGCGCGTCGGACGCAGGGCTGGTGAGGAGCTCGGCGATCTGCTCGCCGGTGTCCCCAACTCCGTAGGGGCACGGGGTGTGCGCGGCGAGCTCCTGGGAATCTTGGGCGAGCATGCGCCGCGCCGCTGCGAGCACCTTTTCGCCCGAGACGCCGGCGAGCACGGTGGTGCCGTTGACGACCCCCTCCCAGCGGGGAGTGGAGTAGCGCATCACGATGGCGGGCACGCCGAACCAGGCAGCCTCCTCCTGCAGGCCGCCCGAGTCGGTGACCACGAGGCGGGCCTGGGACAGCGCCCGCAGCATGTCGTCGTAGGGCAGCGGGGCGCTGAGATGCACCCCGGGCGCTTGGGCGAGGCGCTCGTACAGCCCGAATCGGTGCAGGTTCCCCTCGCTGCGCGGGTGCACGGGAAAGGTGACCGGCCCGGCCATGCGGGCGAGCTCGATGACGATGTCCACGATTGTGGCCAGCCGCTCGGGGTCGTCCACGTTCGTTGCCCGGTGCGCCGTCACGACGACGCCACTGCGCTCGGCGAGCGGCGTGCGTTGCACGCCGGAGTGCAGCAGCGCGTCGCAGGCCGTGTTGCCGACGACGAACACCCGACCCTGCTCGACCCCCTCGGCGGCCAGGAACCCGGCAGCGAGGTCGGTGGGGGCGAAGTGCACCGAGGCGGCGGCAGCGGCGAACTTGCGGTTGGTCTCCTCCAGGGACTCCGGGTTCAGGCTGCGCAGACCGGCCTCCACGTGCACGACCGGCACCAGGTAGCGGCGCGCGGCATGGGCGACGAGTGGCACGGTGGTCGTGTCGCCCTGCACCAGAGCCACGGACCCGTCCTCGACGTCCGACAGGTACTCGACCGCGCGGGTGTAGAGCATGCCGGAGCGGGAGTGGTAGTCGCCGTCGCCGAGGTCCCAGGTGATGTCCGGGGCCAGCCCGGCCGACGCGAACGTCGCGTCGATGAGCGCCGGGTCAGACTGCTGCCCGGTGGCGACCAGCACGACGTCGGCCCCGGCCGCCCGGAGGGCGTGGACGACGGGTCCCATCTTGACGACCTCCGGCCTGGTGCCGGCGAAGACGTGGAAGGTGCGTGCGGGCATGGGGTTTCCCTTCACCAGGTGTCGGAAGACAGTCGGGTCCGTCGGCGATTATCCGGCCGGCGCTGCGGGCTTGACGGGCGGGATTTCCGGGGGCTCCTCGTCGAAGAACGCCTCGTTCCAGTACCGCACCATGACGGTCCCCGGGCGGTAGGACAGCGCAGAGGGGTCGATCGGCTCCCCGTACATCGCATTGACGTACTGCCCGACCAGATCGCAGCCGGCGCCGAGGGAGAGCGCCAGCGCGCCGGAGAACCGCGGGTTGACCTCCATGAACGTCAGCTCCCCGGCCTCACCGAGGAAGCCCTGCACGTTCGCCGGCCCCCTGTGGCCCAGAGAGCCCAGGAACGACTCGACTGCCTGGAACAGCCCGTCGGCGGCGAACGTCACGCCGGTGGTACTGATGCCGGACTTGGTCTCCAGGCGGAAGCGCGGCACCCCGCCGGCGAGGCGCCCGTCGCGGTCGACGAGGGCGTCGAAGGTGAACTCCCGGCCGCTGATGCGCGTCTGCAGAATCGGCTCGGGCACGCGCGGCCACACCTCGCGCACGAACGCCGGGTCGTCGGCGCGGTAGATGTCCCGGGAGCCCCGGCCGAAGCGCGGCTTGACGATCC
>JBIRBF010000186.1:0-5425 GCA_044326505.1 Candidatus Nanopelagicales bacterium
AGACGAGTTCGAGTTCGTCTTCATGCCAAGGGCCGCGGTAGAAGCCGGCGCCCGTCAGGTAGTACTGGCGCTCGCCCTTCGGGTTGGTGCGGATGTCGACCACGGTGCCCGTGGGGCCCGTCTGGTCGCCGATCACCGTGATCCGCACACGGTCGTTGCGGTTGAACATGGGTCGTACCTCCTGTCCCCGTCTGATTCCGGGCGGAAGGGCACCACCGTGGCGGTGCCCCACCGTTCGGCGTCACACGTCGCGGACGTTGGCCCCTCCCCCGATCTTGCGCAGCGCCTCGGGCACGCTCAGGCCCGACTCGGGCGACCAGCCACCGTTGAACAGGTAGCCGGCGTCCTCCCGGTCCAGGCCGAGCAGCCTGGCCCCGGCCCGCACGAAGTCCGTGTAGCCCGCGGTGCGGTCGGCCAAGCCGCGCAGCCAGTCGAGCGGCGACACGTTGATCTCGCCGTCGCCGTACTGGACGAAGCCGTAGCGCTCGGCCCGAGCGACCGACAGCAGGCCCTGCTCCTTCGCCGTCAGCACGATGGCCCACCCGGCGATGCAGTGCTCGGTGCCGCACAGGTGCTCCAGCTTGTCGAGCTTGGCGTCGGCCTCCTCCGCCGACTGGCAGTAGACGGAGTCGTCGGAGAAGCACGCCCAATCGCCCTGGTAGTAGGCGTCGGGCTCCATCTCGATCACGTCAGCGATCTTGTTGAACAGTTCCTGGTTCACGGTCATCTTGCGTACCTCCTGGTATGGGGTCGATCAGGTCGAGTGGTCGTTGGTCGGTCAGTAGTGCGTACACGGACACGAGGAAACCGGCCGTTGCCGTGCCGGCGATGGTGGCCACGAGGAAGCCACCGAGGACCACGAGCAGGTCGTGGATCACGCCCACGCCACGAGTTGGCGTCCGATGTGCTCGGTGTAGGCGGGTGGTATCGCCTCGGTCAGTTGCGCGAGCGGCAACCAGTCGATGCCCATCGCCTGCTGCTGCACCGCCAGCGGGATGCGCCACACGCCCACCTCCACGGTGCGGCGCAGGTTGGTCCGGTTCGTGGCCGGCGGGAACCGTGGCGTCCACACGCTGTGGTCGCACGCCGGGGCGATGAGCGGCACGTTGGATTCGAAGTAGCGGTGACGCTGCACGTCGAGCCCGAACGCCGAGCCGCACAGCATGATGGCGTCGCGCAGCGGAGCTCCGGCCACGTTCTCGATGACGTAGGGGACGCCGGCGGCGTCGAGCCGGCGTCGGATCGGCTCGATCAGGTCGGGGTAACCCTCGCCCACACCGCGCCGGCGTCGGTAGGCGGTGAACGCCTGGCACGGCGGCGACGCGTGGATCACGTCGAAGCCGGCCAGGTCGACCGTCAAGGCGTCGGCTTGGATGAACTCGAAGGGGTAGTGCGGCTGCGGCTCGATGTCCACGCCGACCACCTCGAAGCCTGCTCGGTGGTAGCCCATCGCGGCGCCCCCACCCTTGCAGAACAGGTCCAGGAGCCGCATCAGGCCACCGCCTGACATTGCCACTCGGCCGGCGTCGCGTCGTCCACCTCGAAGATGAGCAGACGGTCGAGCGAGATACTGTCCGGTACGGTGTACACCTTCGGCCCTTGGGTCAGGTCGGCGGTGTGCTCGGGCCACAACAGGAGCGTGGTCTGGCGGGTGTAGCCGCCGTCGCGGTTGGGCATCCACGCGATGCGCACCGAATGGCGCCGGTCGTCGGTCGGCTCGAAGTGAACGGTCAGGTGCTCGGCGTCAGCGAAGCGCTGCCACTCGTCGGGTGCGGCGAGCATGGCGTTGCGCATGTCGGCGGCCGCCTCGGCGCGGGTGTCGTAGCGCACGCTCATCGCTCGGGCCTCTCGTCGTGGGCGGCCAGATGGGCGGCCAGCCGCCGTTCCCAACGGAGCACGGCCGAGCCGTTGGCGCTGGGGGCGGTGGAGCGGTGGGAGCCGTCCGCGTGGTGCAGGTCGGCGTCACCGCGTCGGAGGTGCGTCATGGCGTCACCGGATCCAGTAGGTCACGCCGTCGAAGTCGATGGCGGTGTAGTCGGTCTGGAGTTCCTCAGCCGCCTGCTCCCAGTCGATGCAGCGGGCGGGCCACTTGGCGTCGCTGTCGATGGCGCCGAGCTCCTCGGCCAGCTCCCGGGCGTACTGCTCGAAGTAGGAATCGCGGATGAGCTGCACGCCGTCCGTGGCGTTGTCGTCCGAGTAGTTGTCGATCGCCTCGATCAGCCCGATGAGCACGCCGAGCTCGTCGGACGCCTCGTCGTCGTCGCAACCGGCCTCGATCAAGTCCGTCAGCTCTCCGAAGCGGTCCACGATGTCCCGGCTGTCGATGATGTCGTAGCTGTTGCTGATCATGGTTTCGTACCTCCGTGGTTGGTTCCAACATACACCTATCGTGGGAAATCCGCAATAGGCAGACGGCGTAGATCGTTCGGTCAGATGTACGCACGTGGCCGGTCGGTGAAGACCGCTCGGTCAGATGTACGCACGTCGCAGGTCGGTCTACCGCCGGCCGGAGCTCGGCGTCGGGACCGATCGCAAGCGCGGGGGCCGCAAGTCCGGCGAGCGGAGTGCGGGGCTGGCGGCCCCCTGGTTCGCGATCAATCGTGGGTTCGGTGCTCGTTAGGCGTCACCCCCTCTGCTGGCCGGGCCGCGGCCAGCGGCCACGATGCGGCCGTCGAGGTAGTGGACGAACGCGTCGGCCTGCTCTTCGGGCGTCATGCGCCACCGCGACCACGGGCCATCGGGGTGCAGTTCCTGATAGGTCATCCCCTCGCGCACCTCGGTGTCGTAGTCGGTGGGCACGGCGTCGCCTTCGTCCTGGCCGTTGAAGGACCATTGCGAGTACCAGCGATCACCGCAGCAGCGACAGTCGCGGCCAGCGTCGCAGCCGTCCCAATAGAGGCCGATGGCCTCGGCTCGGCTGTTGGCGTGATCGGCGTCGGTCGCCTCCACGATGACCGTGACGCCAATTCCGGCCGTCTCGTCGTAGTGGAATAAGCCGCCGGAATTGTTCTGACGGTAGCGGTAGAAGGGCATCGGTTCGTACCTCCTCGGGTTGGTAGTGCTCAAAGCGCACCGGGGTCGATGCGCTTTGAGCACCCCCGGGCCGTAGCCCGGGAGCACCCTGGGGGGATCAGGCAGCGAGAGCGGCGTCAGCGTCGTCCGTGGCCCGCTCGGACGGAATCACGATGCGGGGCAGGGCACGGCGCATGGCGTGGCGCAGCACGGCGCTGGAGAGACGGTAGGCGGGGGAATCGGTCGACTCACGGAGCAGTGGATGCTTCGACCAGGTCGGGTGGCCCGGCCCCCAGTGGCCCAGGGCGTCGGCCAAGGTGAAGCGTCGGCACCCGGCCCGGTAGATCGGCGTCGGTCCATCGGTCCAGTAGCCGCCTTCGGGCTGACGGTAGGTCAACTCGCCCGTGAAGTTCTCGACGAACCGGAGCGAGTAGCCGCGGCCGTCGTCTCCGAGCAACAGGACCGCACCGGTGCAGCGGTTCTCGTCCTCGCATTCGTCGCACCATTCGGCGACCGGACCGTCGCCGTTCCAGTCGATGCGCTCCGGTTCCTCACCGAGGATCGTGGAGAAGTCCTCGCCCCAACCGGTGTGATCGCACCCGGCGCAGGAGAAGTAGGGCGGGCATACCTCCTCGCCGCAGTCTTCGCACGTCTCGCCGCTGTCGCTGCATTCACCGACGCCGAGCCATTGCGGCCGGTTCATCTCGCGCAGCTCCCGAATGATGGCGTCGAAGTCGTCGCCGTTGTCCAGCTCCTCCCGTGCGTCTTCCTTCCACGCTTCGGTGGCGCAGGACAGGCAGTAGATGCCGGTGTAGTTGTCCGTGCTGTAAACGTATGCCTCTGAGTTGCTCATGGTTTCGTACCTCCGTGGACTGATCGCGTTGGACCTTGGCGGTCCCTAGGGCCACCGTTGGGCGGTGGTCCTAGGCACCGGGCGCCGCACGGGCGCCGCGGTCCTCTAGCCCTTGAACTTCGGGTCGATGCAGTAGTCGTAGTCCGGGAGCATCGGGTCCCCACAGGGCAGGGCAGGGCAGGGGAAGGCGGTCGGGTCGACCGTGGCACACGCCGGGCCGATGAGCACCGCCGTGGGGGCGATCGTCGTCGGTTGGGAGGTGGTGGCGGCCAGCCCTACCGGGGTGGCGGCCAGGGCGATGGCGGCGAGGCGCAGCGCCCGGCGCAGGGTGCGGTAGCTCATCGCACCGCCTCCGCCCCGTCGACCAGCGGGATAGCGTAGCCATCGGTGCTGGCGTGCATCCGCAGGTCCCCCAGGATGCGGGGTTGCGTGCGGACGCCCATGATGCGGACCCGACCGTCACACAGTGCCAGCCGGATCACCCATGGGTAGTCGGGATTGGTGGGGGACGACTGGCCATCGACCCGTGCGACGGTACCGCCGTTGAACAACTCATCGCCTGGGGCGTAGCTCACTTCTCGCATCGTTTCGTACCTCCGTGGTCACTGATGGTTGGACTCATCAGGCAGCGCCTCACGCTGCGACGCCTCCCGGCGTTTCGTCCTCTGTGCGGTCAGATCGCTCAGTCGGCCTCGCTGTCGTCGGCTGGTGAGCAGACGTAGAACTCGCCGTCGTGCCATTCGGTCGTGAGCCCGGGGCGCAAGGCGTTGCGGAGCATCTCTTCAGCCTTATCGGCGAGGCTGATCATGGCTTCGCCGTCGTCGTCCAGTTCGTAGGCGACGAAGCGGTCAATGACGTTGACGTCGTCGTCGTCCAGTTCGTAAACGACGCCTTCGAACTGTTGAACTTGGTGGATGATGCCACGCCATCCCCAGTGTCCGTCTACATAGCAGCCGGGCTCGATGTCGAGCGTGTTGGCATCGATGATCTGTCGCATGGGTTCGTACCTCCGTGGTTGGACTCATCAGCACGGGCCTGACCCGTGGACGCCATCCCGGCGTTTCGTCCTTCACCGCTCCCGGCAGTTCCAAGGCGGGCAGTCAGGGTGCGGGCAGGTCGTCCAGCCGGCAGCGATGTGGGCGGCACGGGTCGCCTCGCGGTCGACCTTCCCGGCGTCCCATAGCGCCTCCCGTTGCTGGATCTCGGCCCACAGATCACGGGCCACCGTCACGACTCGGCACCTGCCGTGCGGGCGAGTTCGGTGAAAGAACCGCCGCCGTCGTTGCGGAAGATGACATACCCATGCGGGTTCGTCAGATAGGGCCGGTTGTAGCGGATGAAGTTGCGGACCGACTGGTAGTTGCCGGACACGGTGCCGAGCGTGCCGAGCAGTTCGGTGCCGTCCGGCCGCAAGGGGCGAGCGACGATTCTCACGGGTTCGTACCTCCGTGGTTGCTGACGAGCCATCATCAGGGGACCGCCTCACGGTCCCGACGCCTCTCGGCGTTTCGGCTCTGCGGTCAGTCGGCTTAGGCGAGATCGCAGTAGGGCGAGTCGCAG
>JBIRBF010000255.1:0-2193 GCA_044326505.1 Candidatus Nanopelagicales bacterium
CGGCGAGCCCGCCGCCCACCAGACCCCAGCGGGGACCCCAACTGTTCGACACCCACCCCAGCAACGGCCCGCCGACGGGATTCCCGCCGAAGAAGACCAGCGCGTAGATCCCCATGACGCGTCCCCGCATCCGGCCCGCGGAACCGGTTTGCAGGTAGCTCTGGGCCGCCACCGAGAACGTGAGCGCACCCAGGCCGCAGAGCGGCAAAACCACCAGGAACATCGCGTAGCTGGGCATGAGCCCGGCCATCATGGTCAGCAGACCGAACGCGATGCCGGAGGCCAGCACCAGCCGGAGGCTCGGCGCCGACCGCCGGCGCGCTGCCAGCAGCGAGCCCACTATCGAGCCGCAGGAGAGTGCCGTGCCCATGACGCCGAAGGCCGCCGCGCCGACCTCGAACTCACCGGCGGCCATCAGCGCCGTTGTGGTGGCGAAGTTGAACGCGAAGGTGGCGGCGATCGCCACCGCCAGCAGTACCAGCAGCAGATCTCGGCGATCGGCCAGGTAGCTCAGCCCGGCGCGGAAGGTCACCCGTTCCCGTGCATCGACACCGCCCGCGCCCCGTATCCGGATGCGCTGCAGGGTGGCCACTGCGACGACGAAGGACAACGCGTTGACCGCGAACACCCCAGCGACCCCGCCGAGCGCGGCGATCATGACGCCGGCCAGGGCCGGGCCGACGATCCTGGACAAGTTGAAGGCGGCGCTGTTGAGGGCGACTGCGTTGGCCAGGCTGGTCGGCTCGACGATGTCACCCAGGAACGCCTGGCGGGTCGGGTGGTCGATGGCGGCGGCGGAGCCGAGCAGGAACGCAGTGAGGTAGATGGCGGCGACGGAGGCCGCGCCGGCCAGGGCCAACACCGTCAGGACTCCCGCGGTCACCGCGCCGACGGTGCTGGTGATCATGAGCACCCGACGCCGCGGGTAGCGGTCCGCGATGACTCCCGAGACGGGGGCGAGCAGCAGGAACGGCAGGAACTGGCAGGCCGTGGTGATCCCGAGGGCCACAGCGTCGCCACCGGTGACTTGCAGCACCAGCCAGTCCTGCGCGATCCGCTGCATCCACGCTCCGACGCTGGTGATCGCCTGGCCCCCCAGGTACCAGCGATAGCGGACCGACTGTAGGGCGGCGAACATGCCCCGCCCGTCGGTGTGCTCTACCGCCACGCTCGCCGCGCTCACTGCCGCACCAACTCGGACAGCAGGACCGCGGCCCGGCCCAGGAGCTCACGGTCCGCCTCGGGCACCCGCGCCAGACGATCGGCGAGCCAGGCCCGACGGGCCCGGCGGACGTCGGCGATGAAAGCCTCCCCCTCATCGGTGGCGACGACCAATACCCGCCGCCCGTCGTCGGGATCGACGGCACGGCTCACCAGGCCTTCCGCCTCCAGACAGGCCACCGTCCGGGTCATGCTCGGTCCCCGCACGCCCTCGGCGGCGGCGAGCTCTGACATGGGCACCGGGCCCGCTCGCACGACGCTCGCCAGGGTGCCCAACTGCGTCGAACCGATGTCCGCGCGCCGTTCGGCTCGCAGGCGACGGGCCAGCCGCATCACTGCGATGTGCAGATCCGCTGCGAGTTCGGCCACCGGGTCGGTGTCGTTGGCCGGCAGCGGTGTGTAGTCATCCTCGATCATGTGGTCTCCCTTCCGCCCCCATCATTACTTACTTAGGCTTACTAATCAATGTGACGCATCAACGCTGCGTTCGGTTCCCACCGCCGCACCCCCGGCCGGGCGCTACACGAGGGCTCGGAAGACGAACGAGGCCGCAACGGCCAGCATTGTCACCTGGATGATCCGGGTGCTCTGCCGATCGGTGAGCCGATGCAGCCAGCGGGCACCGATCGGGGCGCCCACCAGGCCCCCAATGGCGATCACCAGCCCAGCGGACCATCGGATGTCGCCGCCGGCGACCTGATGGGCGGCGACTGCCGCCACGGACGCAAAGAGCACGACGGCCAGGCTGATTCTGGACGCCAGCCGTACCGGCGTCGACAGCAGCAGCGCCTGGAATGGAACCATGATCAGGCCGCCGCCGACGCCGAAGAGCCCAGCCAGCGCCCCGCCGCCCAGGCCGGTGCCGAGTGCGGCGACCGGATTGGCTGGCGGCAGGTCGGCTCCGGTGTCCCCTCCCGCGGCCGTCGGCGCCTCTGCCGCCGCGTCCATCCGCAGGCGCAGCTGCAGCAGGCC
>JBIRBF010000113.1:0-9095 GCA_044326505.1 Candidatus Nanopelagicales bacterium
CGTCGCCGAAGGCCACCAGCGCGCCGATCGGCAGACCACCGCCGAGGCCCTTGGCCAGCGCCATCGCGTCGGGCTCGAGCCCCTCATGCTGATGCGCGAACCACCTGCCGGTGCGTCCAATACCCGTCTGCACCTCGTCGACAATGAAGAGGGCGCCCGCGTCATGGGCTGCCCGCTGCGCCTCCGCAAGGTAGCCGGGCGGGGCCGGAACCACCCCAGCCTCGCCCTGGATCGGTTCCAGGACGACGGCCGCAACGCTGTCGTCAATCGCGTCGACGAGCGCATCCACTGCGCCGTACGGAACATGACGCACCGCCGGCGGAAGGGGTTCGAAGGGTTCCCGCTTGGCCGGCTGTCCGGTGAGCGCCAGCGCGCCCATGGTGCGGCCGTGGAATCCGCCCTGCGCCGCCACGATGGCGGCGCGGCCGGTGAGCCGCGACAGCTTGAACGCGGCTTCGTTGGCTTCCGCGCCGCTGTTTGCGAAGAAGACCCTTCCCGGGCGACCGGCCAGGTCCAGCAGTCGTTCGGCGAGCTCGATACCGGGCGCCGTGGCGGCGAGGTTGCTCACGTGGCCGAGGGTCGAGAGCTGGCGCCCGACCGCGGACACGATCGCCGGATGGGCGTGGCCGAGGGAGTTCACCGCGATACCGGCCAACAGGTCCAGGTACTCGTTGCCCTGGTCGTCCCACACCGTCGAGCCGCTGCCCGAGACCAGCACCATCGATGGCGTCCCATAGGTGTCGGCGACGCTTGCTTGCCAGCGCTCGAGCAGCGGGTCAGCCGGGCTCACGGCTGCCATCCCTGGTTGGCCACCGGATCGTCGTCGTGCACCACCATCGTGCCGACACCGGCGTCGGTGAACACTTCGACGAGCATCGAGTGCGGCTCGGTGCCATCGATCACGTGGGCGCGGGTGACCCCGCCGTCGAGGGCATCGACGCAGGCGCGCATCTTGGGGATCATCCCGCTCGTCAGACCCGGCAACAGCGCGCGCAGGGCGCCCACCGTGATGACCTGCACGACAGTCTGATCGTCCGGCCACGAGCGGTACATGCCCGGCACATCGGTGAGCATGATCAGTTTGCGAGCGCCGAGGGCGACCGCGAGCGCGCTGGCCGCTGCGTCGGCGTTGACGTTGTAGGCATCGCCGTCGGCGTCGCTCGCAACGCTGGACACCACCGGGATGAAGCCGTCGTCCAGCAGCGACTCCACCAAATCCGGGCGCACCTCGACGATGTCGCCGGCCCGGCCGATGTCCACCGGCTCGCCGGCCACGACCGCAAAGCGCTGCTGCGCCGTAAACAGGTGCGCATCTTCGCCGGACATCCCCACGGCGAACGGCCCGTTGCGGTTGATCAGGCTGACCAGCTCACGCTGGACCTGACCAGTGAGCACCATCCGCACGACGTCCATCGCCTCCGCACTCGTCACGCGGTAGCCGCCGACGAACTCGGACGTGATGCCCAGCGCATCGAGCATCCCGTTGATCTGGGGGCCGCCACCGTGCACTACGACGGGGCGCAATCCCGCCAGCCGAAGGAAGAGCACGTCACCGGCGAACGAGGCCTGCAGCGCCGGATCGGTCATGGCGTTGCCGCCGTACTTGACCACCACCGTGGCGCCGCGATGGGCCAGCAGCCAGTGCGTGGCGCCGGCCAGCGTCTGCGCGGTCGACCAGTCGCCCGCCTCCGCGGTCTGCACCGGGTGGCGGCTCACGTGGAGTAGGCCGAGTTCTCGTGGACGTACTCGGGCGTCAGGTCGTTGGTCCAGACATGCCCGCGGTAGCGCCCGGCATCGAGGTCGACGGCGACTACGACCTCGCGGCCGGAGAGATCGGCCGCCGTCGGATCGCCGTAGGCGGCTCCGTCGCGGCAGACCTCCACACCGTTGATTGCCACGCCGATGTGGTCGGGTTCGAAGTGAGCCGACGACGTCCCGAGGGCCGACAGGATGCGCCCCCAGTTGGGGTCCTCCCCGTACATGGCGCACTTGAACAGGTTGCTCCGGGCGACCGAGCGAGCGGCCGCCACCGCGTCGGCCTCCGACGCGGCACCCGACACTTCGATCAGGATGTCCTTGCTGGCCCCCTCGGCGTCGCCGACCATGTCCCGGGCGAGGCTGCCGCACACTTCGGTGAGGAGGTCGGCCAAGGCGATATCGTCCAAGGTGCTCCCGCTGGCTCCGTTGGCCATCAGGATCACCGAGTCGTTAGTGGACATGCAGCCATCGGAATCCACCCTGTTGAAGGTCTGCTCCACCGCCCGTTCGAGGGCCACCTGCGCCATGGCCGGCGCCACCAGTGCGTCGGTCGTGATGACTGACAGCATCGTGGCCATGCCCGGGGCGATCATCCCCGCGCCCTTCGCCATACCCCCGACGGTGACGCCCCCCCGGGCCGCGATGGCTTCTTTGGGCCGGGTGTCGGTGGTCATGATGGCGCGGGCCGCGGCGGGGCCGCCGTCCGGCGAGAGTTGCTCGACCGCCAGGTCGACGCCCTTCATGAGCGCGGCCATATCGAGCCGCACCCCGATCAACCCGGTGGAGCACACCGCCACATCGATGGGTGCCAACCGCAGCAACGTGGCGACGCGCTCGGCCGTGTGGTGGGTGTCGGCGAAGCCGTCCGGGCCGGTGCAGGCGTTGGCGCCGCCGCTGTTGAGCACCACGGCCTTGAGTGCGTTCCAGCGCAGCACCTGGCGGCTCCACCGCACCGGGGCGGCCACCACGCGGTTGGAGGTGAACACGCCTGCAGCGGCGCTCTCGGGGCCGTCGTTGACGACCAGGGCGACATCCGGATCGCCGGAAGCCTTGAGGCCTGCGGCGATGCCGGCGGCGCGGAATCCTGCGGGTGCGGTGACGCTCACGGGCTCACTCCTGCTGCGGTGAGGCCAGCCCCCTCGGGCAGGCCGAGCATGATGTTGGCGTTCTGGAGCGCTTGACCGGCGGCGCCCTTGACCAGGTTGTCGATGGCGGACACGACGACTGCCCGGCCGGCGTGCCGGTCCACAGCGCCCTGCAGCATGACTCCGTTGGAGCCCGCCGTCCAGCCGCTCGCCGGCCATTGGCCCGGCGCGAGCAGGCGGACGAAGGGCTCCCCAGCGTAGGCCTCGTGGAGCACCTCGTGGACGGCCTCGGCTGTGCTGCCTGGGCGCAGTCGCGCGGTGCACGTGGACAGGATGCCGCGGGACATCGGCGCCAGCGTCGGGGTGAACGACACCGTCACAGGGGCGTCCGCGGCCCAGCCGAGGGCCTGCTCGATCTCCGGGGTGTGCTGGTGGACGCCGCCGACCTTGTACGCCGACATGGACCCTGCTACCTCGCTTGCGAGCAGGGAGGCCGTGGCCTTGCGGCCGGCGCCGGAGGTACCCGAAGCGGCCACCACGACGATGTCGTCGGGCTCCACCAGGTCCGCCGCCAGCAGCGGGCTCAGCGCCAAGATCACCGAGGTCGGGTAACACCCCGGATTGGCGACGCGGGCCGACTCTGCGATGCGCTCGCGCGCACCGGGCAGCTCCGGCAGGCCATAGGTCCAGGCTCCGGCCCAATCGCCCGGGTAATAGTCCGTCCAGGCCTTCGACTCCGCCAGGCGGTGGTCGGCCCCGAGGTCGACCACCGGAAGCCCGGCGGGCAGCGACCTGGCGATAGCGGCCGAGGCCCCGTGGGGCAGCGCGAGGAACACGATGTCGGCGCCGGCGAGGGCATCCGCGTCCATCGGCACGAAGGTGCGATGGGCGAGTTCAGGGAGGTTGGGGTGAACGCTGCCCACCCGGGCGCCGGCGTTGGACTCCGCGGCGACCGGTCCGACCTCGACGTCGGGGTGCCCGAGGAGCAGACGCAGCAATTCGCCGCCGGCGTATCCGCTTGCACCCGCGACGGCTGCCATCACCATGGAACGACAATATACGCATATTCGCATGTTGATTCTCGGGGGTCCGGTGGCCGGGCAGGCCCCGAGTGGGCCACGATGGGGTGGTGGGCCTGCGCGATGTGACCGAATCCCTGCGAGTCGCGACGTCCGGGGTTCGCGGCGCCACCTCGACCGGTTTGCTGAAACCGCAGAACCCGCTGGTCGCCGCGCGCATCGCTAAGGATCTGCGCAAGTGGGGCACGAACCCAGCGCTGGGCTACAGCGTCGGCGAGGCCCGCAGCCCCGAGGACCTCGCGATCATCGACGTCGACGACCAGCTGCACCCGGAGGTGTCCTTCGCCGAGATCGAGCATCGCATCGACGCCCTGGCCAAGGGCCTGCTGGACCGTGGGATCAATTCGTCGGACACTGTCGCGATCATGGCCCGCAACTCCCGGGCCATGGCCGAGGTGATCGTCGCGGTGTCGCGCATCGGCGCGGACCTGGTGTACCTCAACACCGGCGCGAGCGCGGACCAGATCTCTACCGTGCTGCGCAACGAGCGGGTTGACCTGGTGGTACGCGACAGCGAGTTCGCGCACCTGTGCCCACCGGGGCTGCCGTGGCTCGGCACCGATGACCCTGCCGGGGTGTCGCTGCTGGACTCGCTGCCGACCCGGGGGAAGCTGGCAAAGCCCGACAGGGTCGGCCAGCACATCATTCTCACGTCTGCGACCAGCGGTGCGGTGCCCCGAGGAACGGCGCGGGCAAGCCTGCACGTCGACGCCCTCGCGGCGATCTTGGACACATTCCCCATAAAGCTCGACGACACGTACCTGATCGCCGCGCCGCTCTTCCACGCCTGGGGCTGGATGAATCACCGCATCGCGTGCTCGCTCGGCGCCACCGAGATGTTCGTCCGCCGATCGGACCCCGAGCGGCTGCTGGCCCTGATCGCTTCGCACGAGGTCGAGGTGTTCGTCACCGTGCCGACGGTGTTGGCCAAGATCATGGCGCTGCCGCCGACGGTGCGCGACCAGCACGACACCAGCAGCCTGCGCTGCGTAGCGGTGAGTGGGTCGGAGCTGCCCGGCGAGTTGGCCTGGGACTTCATGGACCACTTCGGCGATGTGCTGTTCAACCTCTACGGCACCACGGAGGCCGCATTTGCCTCTGTGGCGACCCCGGCGGACCTGCGCGACGACCCCAACACTGCCGGTAGTCCGCTGCCGGGCGTGCGGGTCGAGATCCTGGACCGCCGAGGACGCCCGGTGCAGCGCGGCGAGGTGGGCCGGGTGTACGCCCTGAGCCGTACCTCCTTCGACGGCTACACCGATGGCACCGACCGCGACCGCGTGCGCGGCATGGTGTTCACCGGCGATCTGGGCCGACTGGACGAGAAGGGCCGCCTGTCGCTGGCCGGGCGCGCGGACGACGTGATCGTCACCGGCGGCGAGAAGGTCCACCCGGTGGAGGTCGAGAGCGTCCTGCTCAGCCACCCGGCGGTTGCCGATGCCGCCGTCGTCGGCGTGGAGGACAACGTGTACGGCGCGGTGGTCCAGGCCTACCTTGTGCTCGAGCCCGATGCCGCGCCCGACGACTACGAGGAAGCCGCCACGATGGCGGCCCTGCGGGAGTACACCCGCACCCGCTTGGGTCCGCGCCACCGCCCGCGGGACATGTTCGTCGTGGACACCCTGCCGCGCACCGAGACCGGGAAGCTGCGCCGCCGTGCGCTGGTCGACCCGGAGGCGGCCGACGACCCGGAGTGGACCTGACCGGTGGCGTCCCCCTGACCGCCAGGTTCGGCCGTACCAAAGGAACCACAGCCGCCTCCCACACCTTCTGCTAGCTGGCCTGTGTCGATTCCGTGGGGTTCGCAGCCTCGCGCCACTCGTCGCGCGCTGAGAAGAGCGCGACCACGATCGTCGGGATGACGCCAACGAGGACCGGGTGCATGATGTGGCGCAAGAGCAGCCCGTACAGGAACACGCCTGCCACGAACCCGCATGTGGCGCTCAGCGCAGCACGGCTGGCAGTCGCGGCGAAACGGCGTCGCGGCCGATCATCGACAGCTTCGTCCGGGAACACGGTCGCGCGAGCCGTCCCGAGGAGCGCGCCGGTGTTGGCGGTGATCCACATGGGAGCAGCCGAGGCCACCATCCAGCCGCCTGCGATGAGGGCGGTGCCGGCCGCGAGGATCGGGACCACCCAGTTGGGACGCGTGCCCCCGATGCGGATCACCGACCCAATGACGAGCAGAACGCAGCCCACGACGACCGGAGACAGCAGCCGGGCCGACTCTCGGGCGGCGGCCCGACGAGCCAGTGCTGTTCCCAGGACCACGCCGGCGATGGCACCGAGCATCGACAGGCCCGCGAGCTGGGCCTTGGGCCAGTGGCTCCAGGGGGCGTCGGCGAACACGACGATGTTGCCTGCCTGGTTGGTGGTGAAGACCCCGAACGTGTCGAAGGCGAATGCGTCCACCACGCCCACCGTCACGGTGATCGCGACGAGCTTCGCGAAGGTGGCGCGTCGCGCCTCTCCCGGCCCGTGGGCAGCCATTTCCCGCCGACCTAGCCCGAGCGTAGCTCGGCGCTGAAGCGTTCGGCCGCTGCTGCCACTGCAGCCTCGCGGGCAGCAGCCACCTCGGCGTCGCTGAGGGTGCGGTCGGTCGCGCGGAAGCGCAATGCGAACGCCAGCGACTTGCGCCCTTCGCCCACCTGTGAGCCGCGGTACTCGTCGAAGAGCCGCAGCGTCTCCAGCAACTCCCCCGCACCACTGCGCAAGGCCTCGGCGACGTCGGCGGCCGGCACGTCCTCCGCGACGATCACCGCCACGTCCTCCTTGGCCACCGGGAAGGTGGAGAGGATCGGTGCGGCGACAACGTCCGGGGCTGCGGCGATGAGCGCGTCGAGGTCGCACTCCATGGCGGCGGTCCGCTTGGGCAGGCCCAGGACCTCGACCACCCTTGGGTGCAGTTCCCCGGCGTAGCCAACGACCAGCCCACCGGCGAGCAGGCGGGCGCAGCGGCCGGGATGCCACGGGGCGCGATCGGTCTCCGGCTGCGCCTCGAGCACCACGCCCAGCGCTGCGGCGGCGGTGCGGGCCGCGGCCACCGCGTCCTGCCAGTCGGCTTGGCGCGCCTTGCCCCACGGCCCGGCCGGTTCCAGGGCGCCCGCGAGCACGGCGGCAACGTGGGCCGGCTGCTCCGGCAACAGAGCCTCGACGCCGGCCAGCTCGTCCTTGCTGGGCCGGGACTCCACACCGGGCCGCGGCGACTCGGCACGCGCGGCCACCGCCGGCGCCGCTGCAGCGACAGGGAGGAATACGAGTCCCGTCTCGAATAGCGCGAGGCCTTCGACACCACGGCCCACGTTGCGCCGCGCGATGGCCAGCAGCCCCGGCAGCAGCGTCGTCCGCATGAGCGCCTGCTCCTCGGACAGGGGATTGGCCAGCCGGATGGAATGCACCCGCTCGTCGGCGATCCCCAGCGTGGCCAGGTCATCCGGCCCGACGAAGGGGTACGCCAGCACCTCGGTCAGGCCCGAACCTGCAAGCGCCCGGGACACCGAACGGCGGCGGATCTGCTCGGTCGTCAGCCCGCGGCCGGCCGGCGGCGTCGGCAGCGTGGCGGGCAGGTTCTCGTACCCGAACAGCCGCACGACCTCTTCCACCAGATCTGCCGGGTCGCGCAGATCCGGGCGCCACGTCGGCGGCACGACGCGCCACGCCTCGGAGTCCTGCACACCATGCGCCTCGCACCCCACAGCGGCCAGCGCCTCGACAGCGAAGCCGGCGCCGATCTCGGCGCCGGACACCCGCGCCGGCAGGTCAGCCGGGAAAGCGATCGCGGCTGCCTCGGCCACCCCGCCGACACCCGCGCCGCCGGCGATCCGACCGCCGCCGATGCCAACGAGAAGCTCGGCGGCGCGCCGCGACGCGATCCACGGCAGCGCCGGATCGACGCCGCGCTCGAATCGCTTCGAGGCCTCCGACGGCAGTTTGTGCCGGCGGGCGGCACGGGCGATCACCTCGGCGCCGAAGTGGGCCGCCTCGAGGATGATCGTGGTGGTGGTCTCGGAGATTTCCGTGGACTCGCCGCCCATGACGCCGGCGAGTCCGACGGGGCCCTCGTCGTCGGCGATCAGCAGGTCCTCGGCGTCGAGCGGCCGCTCGACGTGGTCGAGGGTCAGCAGCGTCTCGCCGACGCGTGCCCGGCGGACGGTGATACCGCCGACGACCTTGTCCGCATCGAAGGCGTGCAACGGCTGGCCGAGCTCGAGCATGACGTAGTTGGTGACGTCCACCGCAAGGGACACGCTGCGCATGCCGCCGCCCACGAGCCGCGCCTTGAGCCACTCCGGGGTGGGCGCCTCGCGGTCGACGCCGTCGATCAGCACCGCGGTGAACTGCGAGCACGCAGCCGGGTCCTCGACGCTCACCCTCGGCGCGGGCGCTGACGAGTGGCAGAAAAGAAAATTGACGAGTATGCCAAAGCGCTGAAAGCCGATACGTTAAAAAATCAAGGCGATGTGCTGGACTTGGCTGCACGCTTAGAGCTGGGTGCTATCAATGCTTACCTAGGTGTGATTCCCGCTTTTGGCAGCAAAGATTTGGCAAAAATCGCAGGCCGCTTGGCAGCTGACGAAACCATGCATTTCACGATTTTGACCAATGCTTTAGGCCGTCCGTTGCCATCTGGCGCTTTGACTTTCGGTGCTTGATGCGCTCGCTAAGTTACCGTGTCGTCATCAGTAGCTTGCTGCTGATGACAGCTACTTTTGCGATAGCGCAACCTGGCACCTCCACCGTGGGTAGCGCGCTCAAAGGCAAAGAAATTTACGATGCCCGATGCAGCGCTTGCCACAGCGTGGACGACAACCGCGTGGGTCCTATGCACTTGGGTGTTTTTGGGCGCAAAGCGGGTGGCGTTAAAAATTATCGGTATTCAGACGCATTGAACAAAAGCAAGGTGATTTGGAACCGTGATACTTTGACCGCTTGGCTAACCAATCCTGAAATGCTCATATCCGGTCAACGCATGGGCTATGCCATGGACAATGCGCAAGACCGCGACGATGTAGTGGCTTATTTAGCGACGCTAAAAGCGATCAAGTAACAGCGATCAAGTAATTTGCGCTGAACGAAATTCACAAACTCACAAACTCGTGAAAGGTGTTAATGGCGCGAGCGCAGGAAACTGTGCTTCGCGCTTTTCTTTTGCCGCAACAATCGCTTCACGCAC